>CAKZMO010000333.1 GCA_937128595.1 uncultured cyanobacterium
GCCAACGGAGGCTTTGGTGATGTTTCCCTTGGGCCGTACACTCAAGAACCATTTGGTAAACAACAGCCAGAGGAATTAAACCTGATTACTGAAGGAACCTATTTTGGTAGCCCTAACCGTAACCGGGGACGGGCAGATTTTCGCCAAAATGTTTACTTTGAAAGCCCGGTAGACTTGCCAGACCAAGGTTATACCGCCCCCATCGGTACTTTTGACGGTTCCACAAATGGCATTACGGAATATCGGGCGACCACATTTGGTAGCCAACTGCGTGGCAATCTGTTGGCTCAGCGTTTTGGTGCTAAGAAACAGCTTTACAGCATTGACCTGTCGAGTGATGGCCAACAGGTTGATGACATCGTTGACCTCAACACAGTTGCTTCTGTTTCGGGTGAAGCTGATTTTGTTGCCAACGGTCTAGACGTCATTACTGGACCCGGTGGAGCCATCGTTGGTATCGACTTTAATCCAGATCGGCTCACTATAGCGGTGCCTAATGACCCCACTGTTGCCGGGCCGACGGCTTATGATATCTATCCTTGGCGGGCACCTGTTCAAGGAGGAGCGAACTTCATCATTGGAGGCGTCAACTTCGATACCGATCTCGGTGACACAAGAGTGTTTATTGGAGATCAGTTGAATACTGCGATCGAAGCAAGTATTTCAGAGGTCTCAGAGACCCGAATCCGAGGTGTGATTCCTGATTTATCTTCCCAACCCAACCAGCTGCTGGATCTATTTATCAAGGATGCAAGTGGTAATCTGATTTCATTCATTGATGATGCATTTTTGCCCTTGATCGGATAGATAATCTGAACCGAAAATAGTTTAACTCATCTCTCTTCGAGGTTTTACAAAAGCTGGGCGACAAAAGTTTGACCGCCATGACGTTTATTAAAGTGCTGACATTGCCGGAATAGGAGAGAGATGAATTTTGTCACTCAAATTCATTGAGCCTTAAGCTAGTAATTACATTTAGGTGACGTAGTTGAACAGGGAGATATCAAGAAGTGGTTAATTGTAAATCGATTCAAAAAATATACAAGAAGAGCTCAAGAATCCCATTGGCGAGCCTCAATTATCATTTAGGCAATTACAAGGAAGCTATATGGCTAGTTAGCGATGGAAGAAGCGGCAGTACTTGGCTATCTGATTTGATTAATTCGGACAGAGCTTATCGAGAACTGTTTGAACCATTTCATCCGCACATCGTAAAGAAAGCTCAACAATTTTCTCTTTTCCAATATTTGAGACCAGAAGATAGTAACTCCCCTTTGGGTAACTTCTTGAAACTGGTGTTTAGCGGGAAATTTAAGCATCTCCGCTCAGACGTTAGCAAACCTCGCCTTTTCTATAAAGGTCTTTTGGTTAAAGATATCTTTGCCCATCTGCTGATGCCATGGGTCAATCAGAATATTCCCCACGTCAAAAAAGTTTTACTCATCAGAAACCCCTTTGCGGTAGCACTTTCAAAACAGAGACTAAGCAAATGGACATGGATGACTGAGCCTCGAAAATTTCTTGAGCAACAGAATCTGTGCGATGATTACTTAGCGCCTTTCGAGGATACTATTTGTTCGGTTGGCGATGATTTCATTGAGAAACAGGTTCTTATTTGGGCGATCATTCATTACGTATCTATCAGAAGCCTGAGTCAAGATGATGTGTATATAGTTTTTTACGAGAACCTAATTGTAAATCCAGAACAGGAAATCGAAGATATGTTTTCCTACTTGAATAAGCAGGAAACTCTTGAAGAAAGCTTAGAAAGCCGTATCTATAAGCCGACAAGAACCTCCAAGTCATTTCACCAAAATCTTTCGAGAACCTCTTTGATTGACGCTTGGAAAGACGAGATCTCTCCCAATCAAATTGCCCGCGGAATGACAATTCTTCAACGATTTAACCTAGATTATCTTTATGGAGATACAGGCATGCCTAATAGAGAGATATTGACAAAATGCGGATTTGAAGCCTGGCATTAGACCTCTCATATCAATGATGAAATTTGTCAATCTTCTTCGGTATAACCAAGCTCTTTGACGGCAGCCTGACGCGACAGTCACTTCAAGGATAAAAAAGTTTTAGATATACTCATAGGATAAGTTTGAACGTGACTTACATAAAGGAAATAGAAAAATGACTAAACTACCAAATTTCTTAATTATTGGTGCTGCAAAGGGTGGAACTACTTCACTTTATGAGTATTTTAATCAGCATCCAGAGATCTATATGAGTCCTGTAAAAGAACCTCGTTTCTTTGCTCTGGAGAATGAGAAGCTTGATTTTCAGAATCCAGATCAGGCTATTAATCAAACCTCAATTACGACGCTTCCAGAATACCTAAAGCTTTTCAATGGTGTCTCTAGTGAGATTGCTATTGGCGAAGCTTCCCCTCTATATATGTATAGCTCAAAAGCGGTCGACAGAATAGCTCATTATATCCCAGAAGCCAAACTGATAGCTATTCTCCGTAATCCAGTAGACAGGGCATATTCTTGTTATAAGCATCTAATAGCGTTGGAACCTTACTCTTTTGTAGAGGCTCTTGAAGCAGAAGATGATAGGATTAAACGTAATTGGGCCCATCTTTGGCATTATCGCCAGGGAGGCTATTATTATACTCAACTTCAACGCTACTTTGAGAAATTTGACCGAAGGCAAATTAAAATCTATTTGTTTGACGACCTAATAAAGCATCCTTTGTCAATTACTCGAAATGCTTTTGAATTTTTAGGCATAGATCCGACCTTTGTTCCCGATTTAGAACATAAAAATGTCTCTAATAACCCCAAAGTAAAATTTTTACAGAACATAGTCAATGGAAAAAGCAAAATTCGAACATTTTCCAAAAAAATCTTCCCGAAGGCAGTAAGAGCATCTGTTGCTGAGCAGATCAGAGGCTGGAACTCTAAAAGTTTCCCACCCATGTCCGAAGACATTAGGCAAGAGCTGACTAAGGCTTATCGACTAGATATACAACAGCTAGAACAACTTATTGAGCGTGATCTATCTCATTGGTTGCAATAGCCAAATGTATCAGCAAAAGAGAATCAATATAAGTTGATTCTCGCTAGAATTCCTAGAGTCATCTAAATTGAACTGGAAATTTAGTATCAAAGGTATACATGGTTCTCCCTAACTTCATCATCATAGGAGCCGCCAAATGCGGCACAACTTCACTAGCATATTACTTAGATCAACATCCGGAAATCTATATGAGCCCTGAGAAAGAACCGCGTTTCTTCGCTCAGGAGTTTCATACTAAATGTGCTAACGGTTTCCTTCGTAAAGATTCGGTGCGACCGGTAATGACGCTTGCCGAATATGAAGCACTTTTTCAAGAGGTGAAGACAGAGAAAGCTATTGGTGAAGCCTCCACTGAATATATTTTTTTTCAAGAAACTCCACCAAGAATAAAAAAGCTTCTTCCCGATGTGAAGCTGATTGTAATTCTGCGAAATCCGGTAGAGAGAGCTTTCTCGGCATACTGCTACCAGTTACGAGACGGTGTCGAAGCTTTGTCTTTTGAAGAGGCAATCGCAGATGAGGAAAGACGTAAAATAGAATATTGGAGGCCAGGCTGGTTATATAAGGCAGTTGGTTTCTACTACCCTCAAATAGCGAGATACATTGATCTGTTCAAACCACACCAACTCAGAATATATCTCTACGAGGATCTAAATAGAGATCCGCTGGGTGTTTTGAGTGATATCTTTCTTTATCTTGGCGTAGACCCTAACTTCAAGCCAGATCTTTCTCGTAAAAATGTCAGTGCTGTACCCAAGAGTATCACTTTGAATAAGCTGCTTAGCCGACAGTCACCTTTGGCAGTTACCAGCAGGTACTTACCGGAATCCACTAGATCCTTTCTTCGATATATTAAGCATAAAAATAGAGCTCATAAGCCAGAGCTACCAGTTCAAACTCGAAAGGAATTGTTAAAGGAGTATCAAGAAGATATTCTAAAGCTTCAAGAGCTAATAAAGATAGATCTGTCTCATTGGCTAGCAAACTGAACACTGCTTAAATATTATGAGATCGAGTAAATTCATATGATCAGCTATCTTCGTAAGTTATTCTACGTTCTGCCGGCTAAACGATTTCAGCTAATTTTGGCTGCGCTAATATTTATATTTACCTCTTGCATCGAAGCTCTGGGAATCGGTGTTATTGGGCCATTCATCGCCCTGGCCAGCGACTTTAGTACTATCGACAAAACTCCTATTCTCTCGGCAGCGCAGAGGACTTTGGGCGTTCAAACTGCCGGCCATTTTGTTGCCATTATAGGTGTTTCTGCGGTATTTGCTTTTTTGGCAAAAGCCCTTGCGGCATGGGCTACACAGGTTTTTATTACAAAGTTTAGCGATCGCCAACAGCGGTTGCTCATTATAAGTATGGCAAGGGGCTATTTGGATGCTCCTTATGTCTACCACATCTCAAAAAATAGTTCCTCCATAACCGATCGGTTGATAGAAGTTGCGAACACCTTTTCAAACACTATATTTATGCCGTTGCTAACAACTTTAGCAAACGTGTTTCTATTTATCTCTTTATTTATTCTTCTTTGCTTCACAAGCTTACCTATAATGATAGGCTTACTGATCACTCTATTGCCAATTTTGGTCTTCTTCAACTCATTTGCTAGCAAGGTAAGAGCATGGGGAAGAGAGATGCGTGAAAGTAAGGCTGATATCATTCAAACTGTTAATCATGCCTTTGGTAGTGTGAAGGAGACTAAGGTTATCGGCTGCGAGAAGTACTTCGAAGATAAAGTTGCCTCCCAAGCAGTAAAGCTAGAGAAAGCTCATAGCACCTTTGTGACGTTTAGAGTAATGCCGAGATTTCTTCTAGAGAGTGTGCTTGTTGCTAGCGTCATTTCAATGATCTCAATCTCCGCCCTCTTAAATGGGGAAGGTGTTGCTGGTACAACTTCAGCGCTTGGAGTGTTTGCACTGGCATCTATTCGATTGTTGCCAGCCATCACTAATTCTATAAATGGGGTTAACCAGCTTAGAGCATCGAGTTACACCATAGACCAAATTTACTCTGAACTAAGAGAGCTTGAGAAGTTCAGTATGGCGGATAGAGATTCGATAATCTTGCTTCCTGAGACTTCGTCTAGCAATGTGAAGCCCAGATCGTCGTTTACGTTTGAAAATGATATAAGGCTTGAAAAGATAACGTACAGATATTCAAACTCTTTAAAAGATGTTATTTCAGGTCTGAGTTTATCGATCAAGAAAGGAGAATCAATAGCTTTCATTGGCAAGTCTGGGGCTGGGAAAACTACTTTAGTCGATACGATATTGGGGTTATTAATACCTCAATCTGGAGATCTTCTAGTCGACGGCTTATCAGTCTATGAAGATCTTAGAGCCTGGAAAAATTTAATCGCTTACATTCCTCAGAGTATTTTCTTGACTGATGAGAGTGTTCGTAAGAATATTGCATTCGGAGTTCCTGACCACTTAATAGATGAGTGCAAACTAGAGAGAGCTATAAATGTCGCTCAACTTACTGAGGTTGTATCAGCTTTGCCTTACGGTGCTGAAACGATGGTTGGAGAGAGAGGAATTCTTCTCTCAGGTGGCCAAAGACAACGGGTTGGTATCGCAAGAGCTATCTATCATGATCGAGAAATCTTGATTTTGGATGAGGCAACTGCAGCTCTCGATAATGAAACAGAGAAATTGGTTACGGACTCTATCTCCAGACTTTCATCTGACGCGAAGATAACGCTTATTACTATTGCTCACCGCCTAAGCACAATCAAAGACTGTGACAGGATTTATGTATTGCATGATGGAAACATCATAAAGTCTGGATCCTTTGACGAAGTTGTTGGTGTTGTAGAGGTCTGACTTAGAGCTAAGCCACAGATAGAAGTGAGCCGATAAAACCCAATCTGTATATCTTGCAAGTTTTTAAAATTGAGGTTAATAGGTCACAATATGTTGTCAGTATCTAAAGTTCCTAAACGCAAGATCGGCAAGAAATTTAACTATCTATTGCGTAGGTCTCTTCAAGAAGTAAGCCATAGATTAGAAGATTACGCTAGAAGCTTTTCTTACAACTCAAACTCTGAGCCTATTGTTAACCAAAGAGAGATCAGGGTGATTGGTTTGAGGCGATCTGGAAATCACGCCGTTATTAATTGGATTGGCAAGCAAGCGAAAGGTAACTCTATCTTCATCAATCATGTCAAGCCATTAGAAAATCCTTATCGAAATCAGTACGAGAGTCAATTAAATTTACAGCGAGCTATTGAAAAAGATGCTGATTGGAAATATAGAGATTTAGATTGGTGGCGGCAGGAAAGGAAAGGAAATTTTTCAGACAAGTGTTGTCTGATTTATAGCTATGAGGATCAAGAACTAGAGCGGGTCGCTCATCCCACCTTTGAGAGGATGCGTGAAGTCTATTTAGGTAAAAGTCAGCATCAATTCGACGTAATCGTTATGCGGGATCCATTCAATTTATTCGCCAGCAGGCTGCAAACGAAGCCGCGCGAGGAAGGTCCTAATTTTGATATGCTTGAAATCTATTCTAAACGCTACTCTCTCCCAGAGCTATGGGTTGCTTATGCTAAGGAAGTCTTGGGAGAAACTTCGTTTTTAGGCGGAAAAAAAATCTTCATCAACTACAGCCGGTGGTTTTTAGAAGAAGACTATCGGCGGCAAATCGCAGCGGAGTTAGGGCTGGGATTTTCTGACGCAGGCTTGAATGATATCTCTAAGGCTGGTCGTGGAAGTTCATTTGATGGCGATCGGTTTGCCGGCGAAGCTTATAGAATGGATGTACTGAACCGATGGCGTTCTTATGCTGAAAATTCAGCCTATCTTCGCCTGTTGAAAACTGAAGGGGTAATAGAGTATTCACGTAAGCTTTTCGGTGACATTCCTGGAACGGAGATTTTCACTGTTTAACTTTAGTTTCCAATTTAAACGTTGTCTTAGAGAATCTGATTGAATTGGAGAAATGTCAAAATTTAACCGGAAAGCATGGTCAAATTACGGAGTTTCTAGTTAGATAAAACACAATATACAGTTAGTATAGTGCGTTAAAGGTTTTGGGAAAATTAAAAATTAATTACTTCGAGTTATGAACAGTCAACTTTGCGCAAGCATTATTGTTAATAATTATAATTATGGTCAGTTTGTTGGTGACGCTATCGAGAGCGCTTGTCAACAAACCTACAACAATATTCAAGTCATCGTAGTAGACGACGGTTCTTTGGATAATTCGCGAGATGTGATTTGTTCTTTTGGCGATCGCATCAAGCCGATTTTCAAGGAGAACGGCGGTCAAGCGTCTGCTTTTAATGTCGGATTCGAAGCTAGCCAAGGAGAAATCATTCTCTTTTTAGATGCCGACGACGTGTTGCTCCCCGATGCGATTGAGCGCATTGTGTCAGTTTGGCAACCTGGCATCGCCAAAATTCACTTTTTATTAGATGCCATTGATAGCTCAAGCGCACTATTAGGCCATACCTATCCTTCCCGGGGTGAATATCTAGGTCGAGGGGATGTTGTTTCGACGTTGCTGGAGCGAGGGGTGTATGGTGTTGCACCCACTAGCGGCAATGCATTGAGCCGCGATGCTCTAGCCAAGATTTTGCCAATTCCTGATGAGAAGTATCGGATTTCTGCTGACGGCTACATAGCTACCTCTATTATTTTTCATGGACAAGTTTTGGCGATTGAGGAAGCCCTAGGGCAATACCGAGTTCACGGCAGCAATAACTGGGGCACCTCGATGAGCGGTAAGCGGTTTCGATCGTTCATTGAACATGACTTGCGCAAGCGAGACCTGATCGTCGAAAAAGCATCTGAAGCCGGGTACGATGTGCCGTCAGATTTGCTGTTTCGAACGAATACTCACTTATGGGCCCGCTTGGCCTCGCTGCGGCTTGATCCGAAGCACCATCCAATTCAGGCAGACTCGGCCTTTAGCCTTATGTATCACGGCATCCGTTCCGTGTGGCGCTATTCCAGCTTGAACCGTAAAAAGCGGGTAATCATGACCCTCTGGTTTTTTACGGTCGGCGTGCTGCCGCTTCCACTTGCTAAGCCAGCGATTGGTTGGTTATTTGCCCAAGAAAGCCGACCTAAAGCGGTCGAGTGGGTCTTGAATCGCCTGCGTCCCTTACTCAATCGTGCTGAAAAAGTTCAACAGCAGGGAGAGCCCACATGAGCGCCCAACCGTTGGTCAGCCTCATTATCAATAACTACAATTATGAGCAATTTCTGCCTCAAGCCATCGATAGTGTCCTGAGTCAGACCTATCAGAACTGTGAGGTACTGGTTGTAGATGATGGCTCAACGGATTGTTCTAAAGGCATCATTAATGGATATGGCGATCGCATCCGGGCTGTTTTTCAACCGAATGGGAAGCAGGCCGCTGCTTTGAATACGGGGTTTGCCGTGAGCCAAGGCGCAATCATCTTATTTTTAGACGCGGACGATTTTCTGATGCCCTCGGCTGTAGAAGAAATTGTCGCTGCGTTTCAGACCGGCGTAGGGAAGGTGCACTTTCGGTTGCAGGTGGTGGATGGCCAGAATCAACCGTTGGGTTATTCTATTCCTTCGTCGGGGATGCAATTGGCAACGGGGGAAGTCTGGCGAAAGTTGTTACAGACGAGCAGTTACGTGAGTTCTCCCATGAGCGGTAATGCGTATCGGCGAGAAACACTAGCCCCCGTATTTCCTATTCCCGATGAATACAAAACTACCGCCGATGATTATTTGATGATTTCGACGCCCTTTTATGCAGGCAAGTTGGCAGGTATCAATGAACCCATCGGAGCTTATCGAGTTCATACCAGCAATCAATGGGCGTTGA
>CAKZMO010000334.1 GCA_937128595.1 uncultured cyanobacterium
GCCTCTTTGCGCTCTGAGATATCGCGGACCAATGCCAGGAAGAGGTTCTGATTGCTGTAGTCACAGAGTCCAACCCGCACTTCCACGGGAAAGACCGTGCCGTTTTTGCGACGGTGGCTTCCTTCTAAATTGAGCGATCGCCCAGGTTCTAGTTGCTTCCACAGATCTCGAATATCTTGCTGCGAGACTTCTGTCTGAATGTCAGTAACTGTCATCTGGAGCAGTTCATCGTGGCGATATCCAAGGGAATGACATGCCTGCTGGTTGACATCAATGATCTCTCCTCCAGCATCAACTACGAAAAAGGCATCTGCGGCTTGTTCCACCAGCGTTCGAAATCGCAGCTCACTCTCGCGCAGAGATTCTTCAGCTTGCTTGCGTTCGGTAATGTCGTTGTAGACAGACAGTAAGCAATCTTGTCCATCGATTCTGACTTTTTCCGCAGAGTAGAGGACGCTGCGAATTTGGCGGGTGCAAGTGTAGAATTCGTACTCTCGGTTTCGCACAAATCCCTGACGCTGCAACTCTTGAATCATCTCGTCGCGATCGCCCGCATTCACCCAGAGGCCAATAGACCTCGCTGTATGTTCAAGGGTCTGTTCGGAGGTCATGCCAAACAGGCTCAGGAAACTCATGTTCGCATCGACGAATTGACCATCCGCCATCGTGCTAAGCGTGATCGGATTGGGACTAGAGCGAAACGCTTTAGAAAATTTTTCTTCAGAGTGACGCAGTTCTTCCTCAGCCTGCTTTCGTCTTGCATTGGCGCTGGTAATCTGCTGCACCATTTGTGCAAACGCACTATTGACATCGCCTAACTCGTCCCGTCGGTGTATCTGAACGGATTTAAAGTCAGGCAGAGTGTCGCAGTAGCCATCTTGACTTAGCTTTTGGCCTGCGGCGAGCAGATCTTTGCGCAAGGTCAATACTGGATTGATCAGAAGACGATTGAGCACAATTAAGGTCGCGGTCGTCACAAAGATTGAAATGATGACGACTAAACCCGTGATGCGTCGAATAAAGCTGAAAAATTCCTCCCTGACCCAGGTCGCATCGTGGCGAATGATGAGAATGTATTGTCCATCCAAAGGTGACATTTTCCAGACAGAGTCATAGCGAACCGCCTGACGATTGAAATATTCATCGCGGTTTTGCTGCCTGACCTGTTCGTAAGTCAGTTCAGGGGGCTCTCCAAAGCTGCCGACCGCTTCGCCATCGGCTCGATAGAGTGTGCCACCCAATACTACTGAGCTGCTCTGTGCAGCAGATACTGCGTCTAGAACGTCTCTTTCTTCGAGCTGAGACGGAAGCAGCGACTCTAAAATGCCGGACGCTTTGGCTGCTGAGAGACTGCTGATATATTGCAGCAGTTCTCGTTCGCGTCGATAGACCGAGGGCACGAGAATAATCGCTTCGATCAGCACGATGCTGGCAAACACCCACAGCACAATCTTTCGCGACAGGCGAGCAGCAAAAAGGGTGTTAAAAATTTTAGGGAGTAGAAGTTTATCCATTGCCGAGTACGTTCAATGGGTTACCCTGTCGTGAGCTGCGATAGGCGATCGCTCTTCTCCAATCATTTTATGGGATTTTATGGAACGAGAGTTTTTGTTAACAAATCGCACCAGCTGCGACCTCAGAACGGCGCGTCTCAAGTCTCTTCGGTATTGACTTGGTATCCATTCGGTCTTAGATTTCTCTACTCCGACCATGTGGGCTACAGCTTGCACCGAGATGCTGTTTTTGCCCTGCTGAACATCAGTCCTGAAGTTCGGATTTTTCCCCTACTGACCCTGATGCTAGAGCGATCGCCCTACCTCGATCCGCTGATGAATGAACTCACGAATGCAGGCTACCACGTGTCGATTGAGCGCACCGAGTATGAATTTCAGAAGGGTGGCAATGAAATGCTGGTCGTGCGTTGTCCTGAGTAACCCATGCAGTGGGGCGTTGATTACGGGTATTGTCCTAGCACAGTGGATTCGTACTGCCAAAATAACCCCAAAAACAACGTCGTAGAGGCAAACAGCAACATCGTCGTAAGGGCAAACAGCAGCATCGTCATAGAGGCAAAAAGCAACAACGTCGCAGAGTCAAACAGCAACATCGTTGTAAGGGCAAACGGCCGTTTGCCCTTACGCACAGATCACGCAATCAACTCCCCGGTTTCCTGGAGGGCATGGAGGCGATGATAGATGCCGCCATGTCGCAGCAGTTCCTCATGAGAGCCGACCTCGGCAATACGTCCCTGATCGAGCACCACAATCTTGTCGGCCTCGCGCACGGTGCTGAGACGGTGAGCGATGATTAGCGTCGTGCGAGTTCCTAAGATGCTCCGCATGGCAAGCTGAATCGATCGTTCCGATTCGTAGTCGAGGCTAGAGGTTGCTTCGTCAAACACAAGTACATCGGGATTCATCAGCAAGGCACGAGCAATGCCGAGGCGCTGACGCTGACCTCCGGAGAGCCGCACACCGCGCTCCCCCACCACTGTTCGATATCCTCCTGGTAGTTGGTGAATGAATTCATCCACCCGCGCAATGTGACAGGCAGACTCGACCTCCTCGAATGTCGCTTTAGGATTGCCGTAGGTGAGGTTGTCGAGCAGCGTTCCGTTAAACACATCTACCTCTTGGTGCACGATCGCCAATCGTCGTCGATAGCCCGTCACATCCAAACTTCGAATGTCTTGACCATCCACGAGGATCTGGCCAGAATTCGGCTCAAAGTAGCGAAATAGCAGCTTTACCAGGGTTGACTTACCAGACCCCGATCGCCCGACCAAAGCAACGGTTTGATTGGGTTCAATTAGCAAATCAATGTCTTGTAAAACGGGGCGATCGCTCTCGTAGCCAAAGGTCATATTCGAGAAATGCACCTTGCCCGTGAACTGGTAGTCGCGAACGGCATCGGAGGACAGAGCCAGGGATGCGGCATCAACCCCAATGGGCTGCTTCATGAACTCGTGGAATCGCAGCATGGAGGCATAGCGACGGGCAAACACCTCGGCAATGACGCTGATAGGCTCCAGTTCCGAATAGGCCATGCTGGAAATCGTCAGAGTGGTGATGAAATGTCCCAGGGAAATTTGACCTTGTAGCGTCGCCCACAGGGTCAGTCCTAGCACTCCAAACACACAGGACTGAATCACCGATCGCTGCCAGGTGAACAAGTACACATAGCCTCGATGAATCCGATATACCACGAATTTATATTCGCGCTCTAGGCGCTGCGTTTGCCGCTTTAGTTCGGTCGCTTCGGTGGCGAATGCTTTCACGGTTTTGATGTTGGTGACGATCTCGGAGGTGTGGCTCTCGGTGTTTTCCATATACCGATCCAGCACATCTTCACAGTCGATCAGGCGCTTCAGCTTGCGGAGGGTGAAGCCCAAAATCAGAACGAAGGAGGCCAGGAACAGCAGCGCAATTCGCCATTCAATCAGGCTGATGACGATGAAAATCCCGAAGACTCGAACCAGCTTTGGAATCAACTGTCCGGCAATTTCGGGATACGTCCAGGTGTGGTTTGCCAGCCCTCGGGCGACTCGTCCAGCAATGCGTCCAGGGTTATTTTCGTCATAGAATTCCAGGGGCAGCGATAAGATTTTCCCCATCACGCTTCCGGCTTGGTCACGGCGCGATCGCAACGGCACAACCCAGTGAAACCAAGCACCAATCCACGGCTGAAGAGGAGCCCGCACCACTGTGACAATAAAAATAACGGCTAGCAAAACGCCAATCAGGGTGTTGCGGTTTAGCTCCCACCCACCCCAAGCGGCAACGATGGCGATCGCCCGTTCACTTAGAGGATCAACGGTGCCTGTTGATAGCACATTGAGAATTTGTCCGGTGGCATAGGGCACCACCAAATCGATGATTTCGAACAGACTACTGGCGGCAATGCTCAACAGTGCGATCGCCCAGTAGGGACGAAAGTAGTTCAGGATATCTTTGAATGTTGCCATTCTTCATTTCTCCGATGGGGCTTTTGGAGCTGGAACGCTTCAAGATGGAGCCAGAGCTTTGCATCTGAAGCGCCTGACTTTAGGCAAGCGTCGATAATTGTATTATTTATGTAACATAATTGTAGTATGACAACTCAAGATGTGCAATATGGCTCCGTGCCAGTGAGGGCAAAAAAACGGACACTCGCGGTTGAGTTTCAGTGAAGTTTCGCGCCACCTGGTGCGCTACTCAAACGGATATGACGAATACGCTGATCTTTCCGACGATGGCTTCGGCGGAGGATCTGCGAAGCTATCAAAACATGCCCAAACAGTAGGGTGAATTTTGGAGTTTTTTTAGAAATTTTCCGTTTTGAGTATTTCAGCTCTGTATTTTTTCCTGAGACACGAAGCTTCGAGCTGTGGCGATGACGAAAGTCCCTGATCGACTGACAGGGCGCTGTGCTTCCAGGAGATGAGATGATCGCTCTGGGGATCTGTTGTGGAGTCCCTGCGGGGGCAACTGGTTTTAGTTCAATCTCGCTATCGGTTTGAGCCTGTTGGGGTTTACCTCGTTTGAGGTTTGGAATCTAATCTGTTTGTTTGATCCGTTTTAAGGTTTGAATTTTTCATATTGACTGAAGGCTGGGTGTCGAGTGTCCAACTCAGAACCCGCTTCAAACCCCAAAACTTAGATCTAGAACCGATGCCTCGCTGAGTGTCATCAATATGCTTGCCACTGACTTTGCCGTTTAATCATCAGGTACAGCTTCTATGACTCAGAAAACACGCGGCGCGATCGCCGCCGGACACCCCCAAACGGTTGCCGCTGGAATCGAAATGTTTCATTTGGGTGGGAATGCGTTTGACGCTACCATCGCGGCTATGCTGGCGTCCTTCGTTGCCGAACCTGCCCTCACGTCTGTCGCGGGAGGCGGATTTCTCCTCGCTCACACAAGTGATGGCGCAGATACCCTGTTCGATTTTTTTTCCCAAACGCCTCACCACAAGCGCCCGCGAGACGAAATAGACTTCTACTCTGTGGATGTGAATTTTGGGCCTGCGGTGCAGCAGTTTCATGTGGGCTTGGGGGCGATCGCCACTCCAGGAACGATTGCGGGCGTGTTCCGAGTTCACGAGCAGCTAGGAAAGTTGCCGTTCAAAGAAGTGGTGGCTCCGGCTGTTCATTTGGCGAAAACTGGAGCTGAGGTGAATGATTTTCAGGCATACTGCTTTCATATCCTGCGCCCCATCTTACTGAAGTCGAAAGAGATGCGAGCCGTGTTGGCTCCGACAGGAGAGTTGGTGAAGGCGGGCGATCGCATTGTCATTCCCGATTTGGCGGATACCCTCGACTATCTGGCAACAGAAGGGGCTGAAGCCTTTTATGCAGGTGATATCGGCAAGCTCCTTGTCCAGGACTGTCAAGCTCATGGCGGGTTTCTCACCCGTGATGATTTGTTGCACTATCGCGTGATTGAGCGAGAGCCGCTCCGCACCTTCTATCGAGACGACATTTTGCTGACTAATCCACCTCCTAGCTCCGGGGGGGCTTTGATTGCGTTTACTCTGTCGCTGCTCAGCCGTTTGGATCTGGAAGCCGCAGGGTTTGGCTCGACTGCTCACCTGCGAGTGCTGGCTCAGGCGATGCGTCTCACCAACCAAGCGCGCACCAACTCGTTCGATCGCCGTCTCTATGCACCTGACATTCTCGAAACGTTCCTCTCTGACGAACATCTGGACTACTATCAAGAGCAACTTCAAGCGCTTTGCAACACCCATTCTCTCAACAAGTTGGGCAGCACGACGCACATCAGCGCCATTGATGATGAGGGAAATGCCGCCAGCGTCACCGCCTCGAATGGAGAGGGTTCTTCTTATGTGATTCCAGGCACTGGCATCATGACGAACAATATGCTGGGCGAGGCTGATCTGCATCCGATGGGCTTTCATCAGTGGCGCGAGAACATGCGCATTTCTTCGATGATGGCTCCTACCATTGTCTTGCGGGACGGCGCTCCAGAAATTGTTCTCGGTTCTGGTGGTTCCAATCGCATTCGCACAGCGGTGCTTCAGGTCATCTCGAATCTGCTAGATTTCCAGATGCCTGTTGATGCAGCCGTTGAAGCTCCCCGCATTCACTGGGAAAACGATGTATTCAATTGGGAGCCTAGCTTTGATCGAAGGCAGATTGAACAAGAAATTGAGTCCGATACCTTTCCCTTCGACTCCATCTTGAAACCTTGGGACACTGAAAACATGTTCTTTGGCGGAGTCCATGCTGTAGTCCGAAATTCAGACGGAAGCTTTGCTGGGGCGGGCGATCGCCGTCGAGGTGGGGCGATCGCCATTTCCGTATAAGATTTTCATTCTGATTAGAGGATGGTGGAAAGGGTGCGCTTTTCTCATCATTGCGTCTAAGGAATTGCCTATAATGCCAAATGTTGCAGAGACGATACCCCATCGGAATCATCATGGCTGACTCATCTCCAAACAACTTGCCGCCTTTGAGCGAAGCAACCTACTGGGCAATTCTCAAGGACGAAATCGAAGATGCGATCGTGAATCAGCTCATGTGGCACTATTTAGGCTACCGTTTTGATGAAGATACTCAATCTTGGAACACCGACGCGGTCGATCCAGATTGGGTCGAGGCGTACCCCGATCCCCCTGACTTTATTGAAAGCCGTCCGGCTACCGTAAAGCTGACCCGTTCTATCCCAAAGCCGAACAAACAACTGTTGAAAGAACAGCTCGGCTTTAAGGGCTACAGCGTCGATCAGCTTGTGCCGCGCAAAACCCGCCGCGCCACGATGGTGAATTGGCTCCTCAGCTACCAAAAAGACCAGGCAGATTAGACGCTTGACACTCCTATGAACAAACTGCTGCTGATTCCGATTCTGCTCCTGGCAAAAAGCCTCATTGCGATCCTCAAGGCGAGCAAGCGCGGTTCAGGTACAGCGCTTCCTGGGTATTTGGTGGGCAAATATTTTCCCTTCATCTTCAAGCTGCTGATCCGCCAGATTCCCAATATCATCACCATCACGGGAACCAACGGCAAAACCACCAGCCAGACCATGCTCAATGCAGTTTTGAGTGAGTCTGATGGGGTCAAGATCTTGCGCAACAGTGCTGGAGCCAACCTCAGCCAAGGCATTTTATCGGAGTTGATCAAGCAAGCGGATCTCTTCGGCAATCTCGATTTTACCCACGCCATTTTGGAAGTCGAAGAGGCGACCTTACCTCGCATCGCCACCCTATTGCGTCCCACCGTCATAGCAGTTACCAACCTCTACCGCGACCAGCTCGATGCCTACGGCGAAACAGACATGACTGAGAAGCTGATTCGCGATGGCATTGCCCAATGTCCGACGGCCCGAGTCGTGGTCAATGGCGATGACCCGCGTACCTCTCGACTCACCCAAGGACTGCCCAACTCAACTCATTACGTGTCTCTGCCAGAAGCCTACGCTAAGTCACTCCCGTACGAGGGCACATTTCGAGGAAGTCAGCACCTCTCTCAAAATGTGCTGCGGGCAGAAGAGATTCAGATCAATTCCGATCTGACAACGGATTTAGTCGCTGTTGGAGATGTAGACGGTACGACCCTTGACCCTATTCACCTCAACGTCAAATCACCCGGCTTTTTCCACGTCTACAACGCTCTAACAACTCTCACCATTGCCAAGCTGCTCGACGTGAGCGACAACCAAATTCGTCACGGGTTTCAGCAATTCAATCCGGCCTTTGGTCGAGGCGAGGTGATCGTGCGCGAACAGGCTGGTAAGCAGGTCAACTATCGAGTTTTGCTGGTAAAAAATCCGGCCAGTTTTAGTCTTAGTTTGGATCTGATCAAGACCGTTCCCAATCTCAAAGTGATGTTTGCCATCAACGACAACACCGCCGATAGCAAAGATGTGTCATGGCTCTGGGACAGTCATCTTGAGTACCTGAACCAGGCCGCGATCGCCTGGATTTTCTGCACGGGTATCCGCGCCAAAGACATGCAGGTGCGGCTGAAATATGCCTTCGACGATGCAGCAGTCAGCGATCGCACTCACGTAGAGGAAAACATCAAACAGGCGATCGCCCAATCCTTTGATCGTGCTCAAAATGGCGATACCATCTACGTCTTGCCCACCTACACCGCCATGCTAGAGTTCCGTAAACAGATGGGCAAAACCCTCGAAAAAATCTGATCCTGCGTGCAAGGGGCATGATGATCCGTATGTAAGGGCGGATGGCTACCCCATCTGTAACGACGGATGGCTACCCCATCTGTAA
>CAKZMO010000335.1 GCA_937128595.1 uncultured cyanobacterium
ATTTTTTGTATAGTGCTACGCGCTGAGATAAAACCAATAGTTGATGGAGAAGCCGTGCACCGCGCGGCTTCTCCATCAATATCTGTCCTAACCTATCTGCGCATTGCTATATTTTCAGAGATTTGTTTTTGCAGAAAATAGCGAGTCAAGACGAAGACGATATCGTCTAACGTCATAATGACTGAGGGCATAACAACAGTCTTGTTGATTTACGGGTTGTTGTTTTGCAGGCATTGTTCATTGTTGAGGATTGAAAGTATGACTAGCGCGATTATGGAAACTGAAAAAGGAACCATTACGCTGGATTTGTTTGAACAGGACGCTCCGAACACGGTTCAAAACTTCGTGAAGCTATCGAAAGAAGGGTTTTATGATGGGCTGAACTTTCACCGCGTGATCGACAACTTTATGATTCAGGGCGGATGTCCTACAGGAACAGGGACAGGAGGCCCTGGCTATCAGATCAAGTGCGAAATTAATTCCAACAAACACTTGGCTGGATCGTTGTCAATGGCCCATGCTGGAAGGGATACAGGCGGTAGCCAGTTTTTCATCTGCCACGCGCCCCAACCTCATTTGGATGGGATGCATACGGTTTTTGGCAAGACGGAAGACATGGATGTGGTGAATGCCATTCGCAAGGGCGATAAAATTCTCTCAGTCAAAATCGAAGAGTAGTTCAGAGACAGGAATAAGGGAGCAGACTATGGCAGATTGGTGGGCAGTTTCGGGAGGGATTACGGCACCCAAAGGCTATCGAGCCGCTGGCATTGCAGCAGGGCTGAAACCTTCTGGCTCAAACGACCTGACGATTGTGGTGTCAGATGTTGATGCGATCGCCGCTGGAGTCTTTACAACAAGTCAGGTTCGAGCTGCTTGCGTCGATTACTGCCGCCAACGCCTCGCAGCCAAGCCCTCAGCCCGCGCCATTTTGGTGAATGCTGGACAGGCCAACGCGGGTACTGGAGAAAAAGGCTGGGAGGATGCGCAGGAAAGTGCTTCCTTAGTTGCCCAAGCGCTAGGCGTTGAATCCGATCAGGTGCTGGTTGCTTCTACAGGAGTGATCGGCCAGCGAATTCGGATGGACGCGATGCGCACAGGAATTCCCGAAGTCGTGAAGCAAGCGTCTGCTGAAAATGGTGAGATTGCGGCTCAGTCGATTTTGACGACTGATTTGGTGCCCAAGGCGATCGCCCTCGAAACTCGTCTCCACGATCGCCCCGTTCGCATTGGTGGCATGTCTAAAGGCTCAGGCATGATTCACCCCAATATGGCGACGATGCTAGCGTTTGTGACGTGCGATGCGGCGGTCTCTTCTCATCTCTGGCAAGACATGCTGGCGCGGGCTGCGGACAAGAGCTTCAACCAGATTACGGTGGATGGAGATACCAGTACGAACGATTCTCTATTTGCCCTGTCCAACGGTCAGTCTCGAACACCTGCGATTATGGAACCTGGCTCCGATGCCGATCGCTTAGAAGCGATGCTGACAGAGGTGTGTATTCACCTCGCGAAGGCGATCGCCCGCGATGGCGAAGGAGCAACTTGCCTCATCGAAGTTCAGGTTACAGGAGCGGCAGACGATCAGGCCGCGCGACGGATCGCCCGCACGGTGGCTGGGTCGTCTCTAGTGAAGTCTGCGGTGTTTGGCCGTGATCCCAACTGGGGCCGGATTGCTGCCGCTGCTGGGCGAGCTGGAGTCTCATTCGACATGGCACAGCTCGATATTGATTTAGGCTCGTTTGCATTGATGCGTCAGGGGCAACCCCTAGAGTTTGATCGGCAAGCCGCGAGTCAGTATCTCAAGCAAGCTGCTGAAGGCGCTTACCTGTCCGGTGAAGATACTGTCTTGATCACCATTAGCGTCGGTTCTGGTGGGGGATCAGGAACGGCCTGGGGATGTGATCTCAGCTACGACTACGTGAGAATTAACGCGGACTACACCACGTAGATAGGGCACAGATAGAGTTCGCGATCGCCAGGCAGTCTGAATTGTGTGGCGATCGCGAGGATCATGATTCATGTGATTCCGATCACGACACTGCGCCAGAGTGATCACTGTCACAATACTGATCCAGGCGCTAAATTTGCGCGTTAAAATAAACCTAGAATCAGGATTTGAAATAACTACTTTCGCTGTTACCGACGGTCATTAGAAATCGCTGACGCATTCATGCGATGAAATGAGGCGAGGCAAATGATTTCTATTTGTTGAGACTAGCGGCAATCTTTTGAAAATTGTCGGATGAGGCGATCGCAAGATTGAAGTCTGTGATCAACTCGACTCAACTCGAAGCGTGACTTGGTTTGATCACTAAACCAAGCTTCAAAAGATAAGACCGTTGGGAAACGCGACAGGCTTAGTGCTACTACCAGACGCGGCTGGAAGTGTGATGACAGTTTGACATGGTGATGTTGTTACCGTGGATATGCTGCCTGCACTTTTGCGCAAACCCATAGAAGATGAATGACTAATCAGTCTTCCAATTTGCTGAGGCTGTTTAGCGTTCATGGCTTCACCTTCGATATTGATGAGGCAAATCACTTAGGGAGGGTGCTGGAGTAGTGACCCAAGAATTTCATATCTCGGTAACCCCAGTACGGGACAACGAATATTGGGTGCGAACGGAACATGTCGCACCGGGTGTTCCCTTGGCCGATGAGCAGTTTGTTTGGCCCGTTCAAGACTGGCTCGAACAGGCACGACATTTGATGAATGACCCTCTGGTGGGGTTGTTGCAGGGGAGTCCTCCAAGTCGGATGGGAGACTCGTCAGCGGGCGATCGCGCTCTATCTGGATCATCTAACGAACCGTCCGCCAAAAGCTTGGTTGATCTGGGGCGGTTGCTCTATGAAGCTCTATTTCAAGGACGGCTACGCGATAGCTGGATGACAGCCCAGGGCATCGCGCAGCATCGAGGTGAAGTCCTGCGGTTGCGGTTGGGGCTAAAAGGCTCTTATCTGCCGCGATTACCTTGGGAAGTCCTCAATGGTGGACATCGTCTCTATGCGGGTTCTTCTCGTCCCTTAGCAACGGGGACAGACATCTTATTTTCTCGCTATCAGCCAGGAATGGGTATGTTGGGGGCGATCGCTCATCCAACGGCTCCCAAGCCTAGGCAAACCCTACGGCTGCTGATGGCGATCGCAGCACCCAACGATCAGCAACGCTTGCAGCTAAAGCAAGAAGCCGAGCACCTACAGCAGGAACTCAAGCTACAGACAGAACTGTTGCAAAACAGTGCAATGATCGGAACCTTGCCCGACATCCAGGTCACGATTCTAGAGCAGCCTGGACGAGAGCAACTGGCTCAGGCACTGGAGCAAGGGAATTATCAAATCTTTCATTTTGCGGGTCACAGCGAGCTGAGTTCTGCTGGAGGTCAGCTCTATCTTGTCAATCGTCAGACAGGTCTGAGCGAACTGATGAGTGGCGATGATCTAGCTGGCCTGTTGGTGAACAACGGCATTCAAATGGCTGTGTTTAACTCCTGTCGAGGAGCGTACACCGCCAACATGTCACCTGAGAACAGCACCGATGATCGCAGCTTGACTGAAGCGTTGGTGAGCCAAGGCGTGCCTGCTGTGCTTGCCATGGCAGAGCAAATCCCAGACGATGTGGCACTCACCTTGGCTCGTCTGTTTTATCGCAATCTCAAGCAGGACTATCCAGTTGATCTGAGTCTGAGTCGGGCACGACAGGGCCTGGTCTCGGCCTATAGCTCTCAGCAGCTTTACTGGGCGTTACCCATTCTCTACATGCACCCAGAGTTTGATGGGTACTTGACATCGGGCGATCGCGCGTTAGAAAATCCTGCCGATTCTCTGATTCGCAGCCCCCAGTCATCTATTGTGTCTCCGATATCAGCGTCACATTTGGGACAGCAAGCCCCTCTAATCCAATCGCTGAATACTTCTGACCAGACCGAAGCGAATGTTTCTAGAGCAGAACATTTTACTGAGCAGGGCATTGAGAATTCTGATATTGCTGCGGTCAATCGTGAGGCGCTCGCTAATGCCGATGCAGTCATGTCTCCTGATATTCAAGATGGTGAGGCAGACTGTCAAAGTACTGAAGAATTAAGCGCTGGAGAATTGGCAGCTCCTGCTGAGGAGTTAGGGCAGGCTGAGAATTGGACTCAGGCCACCGATGAGGTAGCAGAAGAAGCCTCGTCATCGGGAGATTTAAATCACTTCTCCTATTCTACTGAAGACCAGCATGGTGTAGAAAATCTCTCTGAGCAACAACAAGAGCCGGAGCCAACTCGAAGTTTTGAGGACGTCGAAGCAGTAACTGATGAAGTTTCTGCTGCCGAGCTTGATCTCGGCTCGTCAGTTCATTCGTTCAACGACACTTCTTCTGGAAATGGTGAAGTCGCAACTGACGATTTTTTCCTGCCTGAAGATGATTTGAAGGTCTTTGATGAAGGTCTCGCGACAGAGGAAGAGGCAGCGACTGAGGCTGAACTAGATGAGGAAGTCAGTACCTGGAGTTTGGTTGAAGAGCTGAAAGGGTCAGATATCCGTGCTGTTGACAATGGCTCCAATGCTTCGGCAAACCCTGCATTGCAAGACGATGCTTTCACCCATGAAATGTCTGGCAACGGATCGGAGGAAAACGTTGAGGGCCTCAATGGTTCTGATTCGTTTGCATCTGTGGGCAATAGTTCGAACTCCCAGAACCTGACTGAGATGCTTCAAGACAGCGAAAGTCAGCTTTCCTCTGATTCAGCGGCAGAGGGTGGTTGGACAAACGATCATGTCTCGGTTGAAGCGGATGAGGATATGTCAGCGGATGAGGATACTGGATCGGCGGAATCCGGAAATCACCAGCTACAAGTGGTGTCGTCGAGCGCCTTAGTGCCCGCTGGGACGGATGACGAAGAAGAAGTGCATCATCAGCGGCCTCGACGAAATTTGAAAAAGGTGCTGTTGTTGCCGCTTGCAGGTGTGGCCGGAGCGGTGATCGTAGTGTTGGGACATAACCTCTTCCCCACTCTTGACGCCGTCAATTCGCCGACTGAAGTCAGCCAGTCCAATGTGGAATTGGAAGATTTACCTCAAGCTAGCACCAGCGATGTTGTCAGATTTGCCAATGTAAGTTTTAGTCAGAGCGACTTACCTGCTGGACAGGCAGCAGTAGAAGAGTTGTTGAAGCGAGGTTCTGTTGATGAAGCCAAGAGTGCATTGGAGACAGTGCCTGATGATCAGATTAGCGATCCTCTTGTCACCTTTTTGCAGGGACGCTTAGTTTGGGAAAACCTCAACCAAGGCGAGACAGACGCAGCGATTCAAGATGTTAGTAGCTACTGGACGTTTGCAGCGAGTCAGGCGGACAACCCTCTCTATTACAACGCCCTAGGCTTTGCTCATTACCGTCAAAATCGGTTTCACGATGCGATCATCGCATGGCAAGAGGCGCTGGAAACTCTGGAAGTTCAGGGAGAGGCGGTGATGCCGAATCCAAAGACGGGCACAGAGGTGTCGTACTCTGAGGATTTGCCAAATGGAACTGTGTCCAACCCTGAGGCTCTGACGGCTTATGCCGGGATTGCGCTCGCTCTGGCACAACTTTCAGTCTCCTCCGAAAGTCAACCCCATGATGCTCTGAGTCGTGCGATTCAGATTCAGCAGGTGGTGCTACAGAGTGATCCGGCAGGATTTTCCCCTGAAGCACTGGCTCAAAGCTGGTTATGGACTGAGGCAACCATCCAAGAGTGGCAACTCTTGACTCAGATTCGTCCTCAGTAGGGTTGAGGATGATGGAGCTGAGGGCGATCGCGCTAAATGGCATCAAGGCTGTCGGTTCTAGCGCGATTGAGGCGCGTGGCGCTCGATCGCTAGCTTCACCAACCGATCGACTAAATCTTCAAAATCGACTCCGCTGGATTCCCACAGCATGGGATACATACTCGTCGCTGTGAATCCAGGCAGGGTGTTGATCTCGTTGATGAAAACTTCTCCTGTGGACTCAACATAGAAAAAGTCCACTCTAGAAATGCCTGAGCCGTCCACAGCCTGAAATGCTTGAATCGCCATCTCTTGAATTTTGCGGGCGATCGCTTCTGGCAAATCTGCGGGAATGTGAACTTGAGAAAGCCCCTCAGTATATTTTGTTTCGTAGTCGTAGAAGTCGCTGTCAAATGTGATTTCACCAACCACTGAGACCTTGGGGGTGTCATTGCCCAACACAGCACATTCCACTTCTCTGGCCTCAACACCCGATTCCACGACTAATCGACGGTCGAAGCTAGCCGCATTGTCGAGGGCGGCTTCAAGCTCGTCGCGCGATCGCACTTTGTGAATGCCAACCGATGAGCCTAAATTAGCAGGCTTTACAAAACAGGGATATCCCAGCTTTTTTTCAATGCGATCGCATAGCTCAGGAAACACACAGGGATTAGACCACACTTCTGCTCGGTTGACCGCAATGTAGGGGACTTGCGGCAGTCCGGCTTCGGCAAACATCATTTTTGTGGCAATTTTATCCATGCCCGCAGAAGACGCCAAGACACCAGCACCAACATAGGGCACCTGCATCAACTGCAACAATCCCTGAAGGGTTCCATCTTCGCCGTTGGGGCCATGCAACACTGGAAACCAAACATCAACGTTGGCTGCGCTTGCGGGAAACGTCCAGCGAGAGGCCGTATTTGCAACAGGGTCGTCAGAGTCCGAGGGAGGAGACCCTGCTGACAAGACCGATGCAGCCTTGTCAGTACTCTGCCAAAGGCCGTTTTTCTGAATGTAAAACGGATGCAGTTGATAACGCGCATTATTTTTCTCAGTGGCAAATGCACGGGCGATCGCCTGTGCAGAACGAATAGAGACCTCGTGCTCTCCAGACTGCCCTCCAAACAAAAGACCGATCTGCTGTTTTGCCATGCCAATGGACTCCAATGCGGACGAAAGTTGTCAATCCACGTGTTTCACTGCGTTAGAACCGAATGAAAGTCGATAGCGGATTGAAACCCTAGCCTACCCGCAGTGTTAACTTTTCTCAAGACAGGATCTTTTGGGTCTGCTGTGTTTCGATGGATTCACAGCAGACCCCGTTCGTCAGGGCTGACCCTATGCTCCCATCATTGAATCGATGATCTTTTTGACGATTTGCATTCCAGTCACAGCCTGCCACGCGAACAGACTCACTAAGAGTATGTTGATGCCAACATGAGTTTTTCTCGCCCAGATTTTGCCCTTTTGCATGAGGGGAGTGAGCGACGCCGATGTTGCAATCAATCCGGTCATGCCCAATCCAGCTAACAGGTGAGGGCCAACAAACAGCTTGTCATTGTTGATGTATGTCACAGCCATGCCGCCAATGGTGCCTAAAACCATCAGCGTCAAAATGATGCTACCTACCTGGTGGTGCTTGATGTTGAACTTCCCTTTGATGAGTTCTTTGCGAGTTTCTGCGTCAGCGGTGCGCGTTTTTTTGACTTTGATGCCTAAATATAAGGCGTAGATGGTCAATGCAAACAGCGCCCACATCATCAGTGGATGAAAGAAATTTAGCCAAGGTTTGATCGAGTCGGGAAACAGTGCATCCATAGGAAATGAAGAAAATACAGTTGTGAGTCTACGAACTCTCTAATCTTAAAACTCTTTAAAGGTTTTTCTCAGCTAAACGGGTTACCAGATTTGAAAAAAGGTGTAATGCATAGAGTTTTCAGCCACCGTTTGCCAATACGCTAGGGAGAATTGGCAAGTTGCTTTTATCGCTGCCTTGGGTTCGTTCTAGATTTTGGGCTTTAAGAAAACGATGGACTGCCGCCAGACAACGGTTTGCTGGTCATAGTGATCGACGACACAGAGACAGTTTGAGTCTTGCCATTTCAGCTTGCCGACAATCAAATCATCTGTTGCCAGTTTGAGTTCAACTTCTTGCTCTTCTCGAATCAGAGTTTGAATAAGGCGGACGCTTGGGAGTCCCGTTTCTAGATCAATGGACATGTTTGCATTTCCTTTTTTGGAGGACAACGAACGAAATGGATGAAGCTGATGTTAAGTCAGTCTTCCGTGTCAAATCAGTTTAGAGGATGCTCTGTGTCAGAGTCCTGTTACCAAAGTTCATCAATGCACAGGATCATTTTCAACTGCTCCCTTTACTCTACTGAACTCTATTGTCTCAACAAGCTTTTTCTGAAATCTGATGGCTCAAAGAGCAAATGCTTACAGTATGGCTGTCTTCAGAGCGTTAATATCTACAACAGTAACGGGTGAGACCAAGATGACCATCGAATTTGCAAAGTATCACGGGTTGGGAAACGATTTTATTCTTATTGATAACCGTCATCAGGATACACCCTGCCTCACACCAGAAGATGCTGTGAAGTGGTGCGATCGCCATTTTGGTATTGGGGCAGATGGGGTGATCTTTGCTCTGCCGGGTCAGGAGGGTACAGATTACAACATGCGCATCTTTAACTCGGATGGCTCGGAGCCAGAGATGTGTGGCAACGGCATTCGCTGTCTCGCTCGTTTTCTGGGCGATTTGGAAGGCATTTCGCTCGATAGCCATAAGACGTATCGCATCCATACGCTCGCGGGTCTAATCTCGCCTCAGCTTCAGGATGGCGGCATGGTGACGGTTGATATGGGGTTGCCTCAACTTTTGGCGACTGAGATTCCCACAACTCTGGCGGAGCCTGACAAGAAAGTGATTGATGTGGCTCTGGAGGTTGAGGACAAAACTTGGCAAGTGACCTGTGTCAGCATGGGCAACCCTCACTGCATTACTTTTGTAAACGATGCAGAAGCGATCGCCCTTGCTGATCTGGGCCCAAAATTTGAGCATCACTCTGCGTTTCCTCAACGGATCAATACCGAATTTATTGAAGTTATTCGGCGCGACTATCTGAAGATGCGTGTATGGGAGCGGGGGGCAGGGGCTACTCTCGCCTGTGGCACTGGAGCCTGTGCTGCGTTGGTCGCGGCTGTGCTAAATGATCTGAGCGATCGCCAAGCTACGGTCGAACTGCCAGGTGGATGTCTCACCATCCGTTGGGATGATGCTGATCAGCATCTTTATATGACAGGGCCTGCAAAGCTTGTCTTTTCTGGCAAGCAAGAGTCGCTCTGAGAAAAAGAAAAATCCCGAAGACTTAAACTTCTACGGGTTGTCGCTGTAAGACTTGATTGAGTTTTCCGCTGCGATAGCCTTCTAAGTCGAGGGTGACATAGAGGAAGCCAAAGGATTGAAAGGTTTTTACCAGGGACGACAACTCTGTTTTTTCGACGAAGGACTGAATCTGATGTGGTGGCAGCTCGATGCGTGCGGTGTCACCTTCAGATCTCACTCGCAGCTCACTCCAGCCGAGCTTGCGGAGATGACGCTCGGCTTGTCCGACCCGTCGCAATTTTGAGATTGTGATTTCTTCTCCGTAGGGAAAGCGGGAGCTGAGGCAAGGCTGAGCAGGTTTGTTCCACCAGGTCAGACCCAACCGCTTGGAAAGTTCTCTCACTTCAGCTTTAGAAACTCCGACTTCTGCTAAGGGCGATCGCGCTCCTCTTTCTTTTGCGGCTTGAATTCCAGGGCGATAGTCATGCAGATCATCAGCATTGACGCCATCAATGACGTAAGCATAGCCACGTTTCAGGGCTAGCGGTTTGAGGGTGTCGTGCAATTCGCTTTTGCAAAAGTAGCAACGGTTGACGGGATTAGACGTATAGTTTGGGTTTTCCATTTCGTGGGTTTGCACCACTTCATGGGCAATCCCGATCATCGCTGCCTGAATTCGAGCATCTTCCATATCATCGGGCAAAAGCGACGGAGATTCTGCTGTGATGGCTAAAGCGCGATCGCCCAGAACATCGAAAGCTACCTTTGCGACGAGCGCACTATCAACGCCTCCAGAATAGGCAATAAGAGCCCGATCCATCTCTTTGAACAATATTTGTAGACGTTCTAATTTCTGCTCGACTGCCATTGGCTCATCTCCGTGCGGTGCTTTTGGTTTATAAGAGTTTTTCTGATGATTCTAGCAATGACTTTCCCGGTCAACAGCGCACTATGACGACTTTCAAGCATATTGTGCAAACCGTAGTCTACTCATGAGAATCACCCGAAAAACGAATCGGACTCTTCCCATGATGATAAGAATCAAGCCTCTTTGACAGAGAACAATCGTCGTTGAATGCATGAAACATTACTGTCTCGGCGCGGTCATATGCTCAGAGCAGCGCGTAGTGATAGCTTTTCTGAACAATGCGTATGTATACCGAGAGTCGGCAAAATAATCAATTAGACAACCGCTGTCGTGCTGTTGAGATGAGCAATTAGAGCATAAAGACCCAACCGATAGCTATCTGCTCCAAAACCGCTGATTTGCCCAACAGCAACTGGAGCAATATAAGAGTGATGACGAAATTCTTCGCGCCGATAGATGTTGCTGAGATGAACTTCCACTGTGGGAAGGGCAACAGCGGCGATCGCATCTCGAATAGCAACACTCGTATGAGTGTAAGCACCAGGATTGATCAAGATACCACAATGACTTCCATCAGCCTGATGGATTCGATCGATCAATTCGCCTTCATGATTCGATTGCTGACATTCAACCGAGAACCCTAAGGCTTCGGACTCTTCAGCAAGAGACTCACCGATACTTGCAAGGGTAACCTTGCCATAGACATCCGGTTCGCGGGAGCCAAGCAGATTTAGATTCGGCCCGTTCAAGACCAAAATACTCTTTGATTCAGACATGCAAAGTTGAACTTAGATATGCTCAATCAGCTTAGACTTACGCAAACGTAATATCAAGATCTTTTGCTGATAGAGCAAGCAAACTCTAAGCAAGACTACAATGTCTGATGGCCGCTTGCAGACGCTTTACAGCGATCGCTGCGCGTATCAATATCGATCGTCGACTGGCACTGGAATGGCTTCCTGCTCAGGCTGCGATTCTGGCCCCAGTAGAGCATCTAAAATCTTACGAGCCCAGTCAGTTAGCCTATCAAGAATGTCTTCAATGAAGTCCATTGACAGTTTCGCTCCCTTTGTGACAGCTAGACGCTTGCGTTGACCAGCAGGGATTGTATAGTCAAATACGAATAGTGCGCCTTTTTAATATCATAGCGGATCAAATCATTTGATCAAGGGCTGAAGGGAGAGCTTTTGCTAGAAATTTTCTCTAAAAATATTTCTTTAGAAATAGTTACGAAGTCGATGGCGTCTCAGTAAGTCGATGGCTGTGCAAGCGCTTAGCCAGCGTATCCAATCTCGACCTCGATAGGCTGCAAAGGTGCGACGATGGCACTCTACGCCTTCGGGGCTAGCAATTCCGAAATAAACTAAGCCAACGGGTTTCTCCTCTGTCCCTCCGCTGGGGCCAGCAATTCCAGTAATGCTGACTCCCCACGTTGTCCCAAGAACCTCTCGAACTCCAGCCGCCATCTGTTTTGCGACAAGTTCACTCACCGCACCCTGTTGAGCCAGTGCTCCCGAATCGACACCTAATACTTTTTCTTTGACCTGATTGTCGTAGGAAATAATACCGCCGAGAAAAAAACTTGAGCTTCCAGGAACCGTTGTCAACAAATGACCAAGACCTCCCCCTGTGCAGGATTCCGCGACAGAGACAGT
Organism: uncultured cyanobacterium; assembly: GCA_937128595.1. Lineage (GTDB taxonomy): Bacteria > Cyanobacteriota > Cyanobacteriia > CAKZMO01 > CAKZMO01 > CAKZMO01. The sequence goes on from CAKZMO010000335.1 coordinate 11,585, forward strand.
TTCACCTGCCTGTTGGAGAAGATTACCTAGCGTTGATGCCAGCGTATCGTCGTCTGTGCCGAACCAATCCGGTGCTGTTAACGCTCGCAGTTCAGCTTCGACAGGTTGAATTAGGCTTTCGGCTTTCTCTTGAGAGGTTGCCTGTGCCGAAATGCGTAATCGGACTTCACCTTGGCTTGCGTAGGGTGCCACAGTTGGATTTTCTAAATCAAAGAAATGCGATACTTTTTCGGCTAAGGTTGACTCTGGAATGCCCCAGTAACGTATCATCCGGCTGTAGATCACCGATTGCCCCCAGCCTTGGCTTTTGAGGTATGGAACGGCAATTTCATTCCACATGCACTGCATTTCGCGAGGAACCCCCGGAAATGTCAGAATCGTTAGACTTGGCCGAGGCTGCCAAATAATACCAGGAGCGCTGCCGATGGGATTGTAGAGTACTTCTGCATCCTCAGGCATCAGCGCTTGTTTTCGATTGCTAGGCGACATGCTTTTGCCCCGATGGGCATATTTTGTAGCGATGTCTTCGATAATCTCTGGACGCTCTACCAGGGGGACATCAAAAAAAGAGGCGATCGCCTCCGTGGTCAAATCGTCAGGAGTTGGCCCCAATCCGCCCGTAAAGACAATCAAGCTTGAACGCTCACAGGCTAGTGCTAGCACCCTTTGTAATCGGCTAGTGTTGTCTCCTACGACCGTCTGGTAGTAGTGGGGAATACCCAGAGAAGCAAGCTGTTGGGCGATGAATTGAGCATTGCTGTTGAGAATATCGCCTAGCAGCAGTTCTGTTCCGACACAAATGATTTCAGCGCTCCCGCTCATGAGCCATTACCGATGGAGTTGCCCTGTCTATATTAAGCGGAATTAACATCAAGCGGAATTAACTCGGATGGAGGGGTTGAGCCAATACGATGGTGTTGAGAGAGTCTGTTGAGAGTTTCAGAGATAACACGATTTTGCTCACGGACGTTGTTCACCCCTGTTGTGCGATCGCCTAGGGAACTTGAGCGTGTTTTCTCACTTTCCAAACGGTATAGATCAGCAGAGCTGTTGCCGCAACTGCATAGGCGACACCACTGGGAATGCGGGCGATCGCCAGGGCTAAACTTCCTAGCCACAGGGTGAGCGAGTAGATAAACAAAACAGTCAGCCGATGGGAGAGTCCTGCCTTGAGGAGGCGATGGTGAAGATGTCTCTTATCAGCAATGAATGGAGATTTTCCGCTTCGCAAGCGATCAATGATGACTGCGGACATATCCAAAATTGGAACTGCCAAAATCAGAAATGGCAGTAGCACGGCTACCGTTGTGACGCTTTTGAGGAGACCAATGACTCCAACGCTGGCCAAAGTGAAACCTAAGTAGTAGGAGCCGCCGTCTCCCATAAAAATTTGAGCCGGGTTGAAGTTGTAGCGAAGAAATCCTAAGGCTCCACCTGCCATGGCCGCTACGATTAGAGCGGCGGCTGGTTGATTCATGAAAAGACTGACAATCAGCATCACGACAGCGGCAATACCACAGACCCCAGCCGCTAGACCATCGAGGCCATCGATCCAGTTGACTGCGTTGGTCATGCCAACCAGCCAGACAATGGTAAATAGCCAGCTTATGAGTAAGGGAAGCTGAGTAATTCCCAGACCTGGAATGCTAACAAAGTCGATTTGTACTCCTACAAACCAAGCACAGGACGCAGCACTGACTTGCAATAACAGCCGTGCGATCGGTGAAAGGCTAAACAAATCGTCTGCTAACCCGATCAGAAAGAATACTAGACCACCAATGGTGACACCCCAGATTTCATACTCTTTGTGAGGGGGCAGAATGCCAAATCCTCCGAGCATCCAGACGAGTAGCAAGGCGGTCAAAGAACCCAAAAAAATTGAGACGCCGCCAAGCCGAACCATTGGGCGCTGGTGAACCTTGCGAGAATCGGGCACATCGACTCTGCCGCTGGTAAGGCCAACCCTTTTGACAATTGGGGTACTAACCAACACAACGACAGCAGAAATTGCAAAAGCAATCAGATGGTAAAACTGGGGTGGCATCTGAGCATCAGGATTGACTATATATTAAACATCGAAGTATGAACATCGAGCTAACCATACTGGACGAGCAAGAGAGGCTAAGGCAAGCCAATACGTTCATCGTTTGGCAAAATAGCTTTAAACCGTGATACAGGAGTGGGCTTTAATGTCACTAAACGTATTAATTCGTTAAACGCGTTCATTAGAGAGTGTAAGGTAAAAACTGCTCTGTGCGGAATTTGTTTTGACTAAATTCTTTCAGCGATCTGATGCACTGTTGGGCGTTTAGCCTTGAGTCATGTCGAGCTAGAGTCTATATCGCCTTACTCTATGAATTGACTCTGAGCTAACAGCGTTGCGGTTCATTCCTGCAATAAACCGCTTGAAAATGATTTCAAAGTCATCCAACAAGATGAAGATACTATGGTACTGAACGGACTCACTCTCACACCTCCTGCCCATTCTTCTTTGCAGGGTGATCCAATCCGCAACAGGACATAATGACTGGTTGCTGAGATATTTATATGACCTTTTTTTAGTTGGACACGATCAAATTTGATGGTTCTAAAGTGATATCTGGGTCGTGTGACTTAAAAAGCGCAGCCTGAAATTTATGGGTGCTTGTTTACCCGTTAGGTTTTTTTCAGTGGATTGTATTTGTTGACGGGCTGACATGCTCTGAGACACCTCAGCCCATCAACAGCACTATTTTTATCGAGGTGGACATCGAGTATGCTCACCTCGATAAGAGCGTGTCGCTAAATTCCGAGAAATGAGCTTTACACTAGCGCAGGCATAGGAATCTCAAGATGAGGATAGAGCGGGAAGCGATCGCACAGATTGAGCACTCGCTGTCGGCAAGAATCAGCCACGTCGGTGTCACCGGGGCTCGTCAGGCGATCGACAATGATGTCAGCAATCTCCGAAAATTCGGCAGTTCCCATGCCTCGGGTGGTCATTGCTGGAGTTCCTAATCGCAGACCGCTGGTGACAAAGGGCGACTCAGGATCGAAGGGCACGGTGTTTTTGTTGGCCGTGATATTCACTTCGCTGACGAGGCGATCCGCTTCTTTGCCCGTCATTCCAATGCAACGCAAATCTACTAAAGCCAAGTGGTTGTCAGTGCCATCAGAAACCACCTTGAAGTCTCGGGTTTGGAGCTGGGAGACTAATGCTTTAGCGTTGTCAATCACAGACGCGGAGTAGGTCTTGAATTCTGGTTGTAGTGCCTCTCCAAAGGCTACCGCTTTGCCTGCGATGACATGCTCAAGAGGGCCACCCTGACTGCCTGGAAAGACGGCTTTATCAAACTTTTTGCCCAGTTCTGCATCTCGAGTCAGAATGAGTCCCCCACGAGGCCCACGCAAGGTTTTGTGAGTGGTCGTGGTTACCACGTCGCAATGAGGAATGGGATTGGGATGAAGTCCGCTAGCAACCAATCCAGCAATATGGGCAACGTCGGCGAGGAGATAAGCACCGACTTCGTCAGCGATCGCACGAAACTTGTCGAAGTGAATGGTGCGAGGATAGGCAGAATATCCGCAAATGATGAGTTTGGGCCGATGCTCTAGAGCTAACTCGCGCACGGCATCGTAGTCAATCTGCTCGGTTTCGGGGCTTACTCCATAGTGACAGACGTTGAACCATTTGCCAGACACGTTTACTGGAGAGCCATGAGTCAGGTGACCACCATGGGACAAATCCATTCCCATAATGGTGTCTCCGGGCTTCAGGAGTGCCAAAAACACAGCAAAGTTTGCCTGAGCACCGGAATGAGGTTGCACGTTAGCATGGTCTGCGCCAAATAGCTCTTTCGCGCGATCGATGGCGAGTTGTTCGACCTTATCGACAAACTCGCAGCCTCCGTAGTATCGTTTGCGGGGCAGTCCTTCCGCATATTTGTTGGTCAAAACCGATCCTTGCGCTGCCATGACGGCTGCGGAAGTGAAGTTTTCGCTAGCAATCAGCTCAAGATGCGTGCGTTGACGTTTGAGCTCGTCGTGCAGCATTTCTGCAACGGCGGGATCGGTTTGCATTAAAAGGTCAAGATTTGTTTGAGCCACAAGTCATCTCCTAGAGCAATCTTATAAGTTGGAAGTCAGTGAATAGTGAACAAGAGAGAAAATTAGAGGAAGTTAACGACAATCAGACAATAATTCCTACCGTGTGTTCACTCTAACGATTGGGATATCTGATGTTCGTATTAGAGTCAACTGATCTCTACAAAGGAATAGACACGAACATGACGCAGATATGCTGATAGGTGAACTTCGCTAACCCGTCGTAGTTCCTGATCTTTACCTCGGTATGTGTTTGCAACGTCATTTAATGTTCAGGGCTTGCCTGAATGCTTGAAGGAAGCTGCTGAGCTGAGCGAGCAATTTGCATGAGGTGCTATCTTATCGCGACTTCATGGTTCGTGTTGGCTCAATATTTGCTGAACTTTCTCCAACGAATGCTCAATTCATACAGATTTGTAAGAGTTGTGGATAGTAACCTGTCACCACGAATCTGGATCACAACAGAACTTCGCATAGTTTATAACGCTCTATGTCATGAAGTCGTTAAAAATCGACTCTTCCTATAGATTCGCGTAGAATTGGTAGTAGTGCAGCAAAGGGCAAGGTTAACTCGTCATGCTAGTTGTACTGATGGATGAACAAATGCTTGCGCCTGAGCAAGTATGTCAGTCGTGTCTTATGGCGACACAGCACGGTCAGCCTCGATGGGTCGGTGGGCGGCTCCGATGTGGGCGATCGCTCCACAAACAAACAACAAATCAGCCCGACCAGTACGAATGTCAAATGGGTTTTAGAATTGCCAACATAGAATAGAGAAGAAGGGTACAAGCAGTACTGCTTCAAGATGTTGGAACAACAGTACGGATAGATAGACTATGACGTGGCGCGGCAGCACAACACCTCTGGATCGAGTTTTTGCAAGCTTGGTTTATGTTTTTCCGATGGTTGAGGCTCTTTTGTATTACAGTGGGCCACTTTTCAGGCAACTGCCTTTCGTAGAGATTCTTTTTACCCCACTTTTTCCGTTTGTCATCGTTTACAACTTGATTCGGACTATCGTTCCACTGGGTCTGGGTGGTTTGATTATCTTCGTTGCGCTCTTATTTTTCGTGGTGAGAAATGAGAGAGTGTGCCACTTCGTCCGTTTCAACACGATGCAAGCGATTTTGATTGGGATTGTTTTGAGTATTTTTAGCCTCATTTGGGCGTTCTTTGCAACGGCGCTTCCAGGATTACAAAATCCGACAGGGGCATCTCTGTTGTTACGAGATACTGTCTTTAACGTTCTGTTCCTTGGAACGATGATCAGCTCCGTCTATTCCATTGTTCAGTCTATTCGAGGCAAGTACGCAGAGATTCCGACAATATCGGATGCAGTGTACATGCAGGTGCGGTAAGTTGGCTGCTGAGGTTTAAACGCTTGATTAAGCTTGAGACTTTGCTGGCGCTATGATTGCAGTTTCAACCGTTGTCGTTTGAATTTCCCTATCCCAGGTTTCGTCAAAAGATTGAGTCGCTGTCACTGGTTTATGCTCCGACAGCGGCTATTCATTTGCTACGAGTGAACACTTGGTAAGCGACAAACACCATAAATCCGATATAACTCCAGATGGCAGCCCAGTCCATCCAAGCGTTTGGATTGTCTAGAATGGGTTCCGTCATGGCGATCGCTCTCGTGTTGCCTCTCTGCAAGCCCTTTTTATACTGGATAGCCTAAACGCAGAAACTCAATTCTACATGATGCCTGCATTGGGCTGTTCTTAGATACTCAGGTGAAGCGTTTCGACACCTTTTCGTCTCTACTTCATTGCCGTTGCACTGGCAAACTTCGCATACTATTTAGGAATCAATAGTTTTGAGTGCAAACTTCTTTGCTTGCAGATGTGATGATTTACGACTGCTGGTTCTTCTTGCTACTCCACCCCAACAAAATCGGAACTAACTACTAAACAGAATGTCTTTTGGAAAACTTCTCCAGCCCGACCTGTTCCTTGATGGATCGGTGCTCAAGATAACTCCTGATCTATTGCACCAGTATCAGCTCCAGGCTCTTGTATTTGATGTCGATGAGACGCTGGTTCCTGCTGGTGTTTCGGAAGCATCGGAAGAGCTACATCAGTGGGCAGAAGAGCTAAAGGCGCACTTTTCCATTTGGCTCGTGAGCAATAACGTGAGTCAATCTCGGATTGGCTACATTGCGCGGGCGCTTGACTTACCCTACATTGCAGGTGCGCTCAAGCCTTCTCGTCGCAAGTTACGGCAGGCTGTCAAATCCATGGGATTTCCTGAAAATCGAGTGGGCATGGTAGGCGATCGCCTACTCACTGACGTATTGGCAGGGAATCGTTTGGGAATGTTCACAATTTTGGTTGATCCGATTGTTGATCCGACAGTAGCCGCCCGAAAACATCCCATTCGCAACATGGAAGTATTGTTCTCTCAGTTATTTGGCGTCACTTTGCGGTCGTAGCGCTGATCAGCAAATCGTTGACAACTAGGCCGAAGCGAGAGTTGTTCCAATGGTACAGACATTGACGAGACTCGCTCCGTCAAAGTCTGCACCTCCCAAATCTGCACAAAGCAGGTTTGCGCCGTTGAGGTTTGCGCCGTTGAGGTTTGCGTTCCTCAAGTCAGCTTCTTCCAAATTTGCTTCCGCGAGAATTGCGCCTTGGAGATTGGCCTGACTGAGGTTGGCTCCTCCAAGGTTCGCGTTACTGAGATTCGCTCCTCTTAAATCTGCTCCTCTGAGGTCAACTCCTTCAAGGTTGACCCCCATCAAGTTTGCTCCACTTAGAAAAGATGCGGCAAGAACAGTCCCTGTGAGACATGCCTGCATTAGGTTGGCACCTTTCAGATTGGCTCCTCTAAGATCAGCTTCTGTCAGATCCGCCTGCATTAGATTTGCGCCTAGCAAATTGGCACGAAGATCCGTATGGGCGAGATTGCATCCGGTCAGATTTGCGCCATCGAGCCGTGCTCCGTTGAGATGAGCGTAGCTGAGGTTTGTCCCGATCAGAGTCGAGCCGCAGAGATTAGCTTGGTTGAGTTCTGCATTCGAAAGATTTTCATCGTCGAGCTGAACTCCTGCCAGATGTTTATTTTTTCCAGAACGAACCGCGTCAATATCCATAGTGACCTCAATGTACACCAGTGTGGGGCGATCGCTCTATCCTTTTTCTTGTTTTGCCAAGTGCTAGTTGATAATGGCGACAAGTGCTATTGATAATGGCGATCAGTCGAGTTTTAGCGACTCGTAGACAGGGCTGCTGCCTCCATCCGAGAATCTGTCATCCATAAGCCAGCAGCAATTTTAGGGACGCTCACGGAGAGGCTCAGGCCTTGACTGAGACCATTCACGAGCAAAGTCAGTACTTCGACCAACTTCGGATCCCATCGCTCTCCTGACTGAGCAGCACATTCTGCGAGGGCACTTTGAAGGATTTCGGGCTGGATTTCTCCGCCAAATCGATCGTCACTATTATTATCAGGGTCAAGTCGTGCGAGGTGTTCTTGAAAACAGGTGCTTAGTCCCAAAATTCGAGACTCAAGAGGAATTTCGTCTCCCGAAAGATGAGCCGGTTCCCCTTGCCCATTCCACCACTCAGATTGATGGGTAATGATCGTGGCGATTGCCCGGAGTCGGGGCATCGTTCGCAGTACTTGAGTGCCCATAATCAAGGGGCAAGATGGAGGCACGTCGGCTTCTAATGTAGTGACTTCAGCTGCAGGACGAGAGGAGGTTTGGGGATTGAGAATACTTTCAGCGTTTTGCAAAAATGCAAGTCGATGCAAAATTCCAGCCAACCGCAGCCGATGGAGTTGCCAACCTGGCAGATCGACAAGTTGCCCTAACGCTTCAGCAAGTGCAGCAACCTCTGCTCCCGCCAAAGGGTTGTTCATGTCAGCCTGATCCATGAGCTGAGCTACTCTCAAAAACGCTTGAAGCTCATTCGAGAGTAGGTTGGTGTCTAGTTTGCGGGATGAGTGGGCAGACTCTTCAACAATGGAAGGGCTACTCTGAGGACTGTCTCCGCTATGAAGCTGCAAATAATCAATCACCCGTAACACAATGTCGCTCAGACGATCGGCCATCGGTAGACAAGCTTCACCGCCTCGTTGAATCGCTTGCTTAATGGATTCGATCTGAGTGGTTAGCTGCTGCTGAAGAGCAGAATCATACTCTCCGATTTTGGCGATCGCCAACTCTGCTGTCTCCATTACGAGGCGCGGTTCGAACGTCCAGAACCCATAGAACTTGCGCTCAATGTCTGCTTGGGGTCTCCCCTGAAAGCCGTAGTCCTGGTCTGAAAGCTCCTGGCACAGCACCATCGCGGTATATTCAGGCGAAACAATGATGAGATGCCATTCTTGAGCTACCGGATCGTCGGGGGCGAGGCTCACCAGATCAACGTTTGACTGTTGACTGGTAGGGTGCTCAGCAAATCCAGCATCCGGTCTAGCCATAATCACGATGTGCTGTGCCTCTTGCGCGATGTCGCCATAGCGGTCGGCTTCTTGTAGATACCATTTCCCTTGCTGAAAGGCCGTGATCACAACAGGGACACAGTCTGAGCTAAGGATGGAGTCTTCTAAAGCATGACACAGTGCGACCAGCGTGTTCTTGTAGTAGACGCCAAAGTTGAGAGGGCGCTTGCCTTCTACTCCTTGACGATGCTGGTCATCAAGCATCTTTAAAATTGAACCTTCAATCATAAGTCTTCCTTGTTATCTTACGAAACCGCAACAAGTTCACGAGAGGCTGAGCTGAGAGGGGCAGACAGTGCTTCCTCTAGCTCGGCTCGCCCTAGCCGACGTTCTAAAATGGTCATCACTTCGCGACCGAAGTCGTTGGGGTTAGTGCGCCATGCTTCCAGACAAACCTCTCCAAAAAACGATCCCAGAGGTTCAGGATTCCAGAGCAGCTTTTTAGCTGTCCAGGGCATTAGACTCATGGGGTTGTAATCTGGCTTGAGAATTTCTTTCTTGAGAGCGTAGTCTTCTAGATGAGTGTGAGGCTGCAACCCAATGAAGAAGATGGCTGGCTCAACCTTGTCGGCCCCAAAAATCGACTCTAGCTCTCGGTGATAGGCGATCGTTTGACGAATCGTTTCAGGTCGTTCATCAATAACGTTAAAGGAGTAGTTCACCGAGACAGTGGCGTTGAAGCCTGCTGCCTTGAGATCGCGACAGTTTTTAAGGACGGTACGCAGATTGTAGCCCATACGCATCTTCCGAACTAGCTCTTGAGATCCGCTGGTAATACCGATCTCAAAGTAGTTCATCCCGGTTTTCACCATCAGGTCGCATAACTCGGGAGTCAAGTTATCCGCTCGGATATAAGCAGCCCAGTTGATGTCGTCCATTCCAGCATCTAGCAGCTTGCGAAGAAGCTGATTCACGTCTTCGATATAGCGTCGGGCTGGGATAAATTGAGCATCTGTAAACCAAAAATTTCGGATTCCCCGACGGTAGAGCTGCTGCATTTCCGCTACAACTTCGTCTGCGGGATTGATCCGCACTTGCTTGCCTTCAACAACGGTGTAGATGCAATAGCAGCAGTTGTGAGGGCAGCCGCGCTTGGTTTGAACGCCGACGTAAAAGTCTTGCTCTTGCAGGTAATATTCAAACTCAGGCCAGATCGTGCTGATGTAATCGTAGTCGCAGGCTGACTTTTCCAAGGGAGTTGGAGATTCGTGAATCATGCGATCGCGCGGTTGCGTCATCCCTGCAACGTAACAACGTTCATCCGAAAAGCTCTGCCCCTTGAGCATCTTCTCTAAGAGCTGTTCCCCTTCCCCGACCGAGATAATGGTTCCCTTCGGCATAATGGAGTCCATCTGCTCGTAGAAGACGCTGACTGCGCCGCCGCCCACGACAGTCGTGACATTAGAAACATAGCGTTGAGCCTGACGAATCCCCTGCTTGATCAGTCGGGCATTCCTCCATAGCTCCCCATAGTAGGCTAACGTCACTCGCAGTCCACCGAGTGCTCCTCTCAGCTTAATCAGAGGGTTTCGAGCGTAATAGAACTCAAAGGCGTGCTGTAAAGGATTGCCTCCACGTCCGCCGACCGGGGCATAGATTTGAATGTCTCGCCAGGAGAAAATTAAGTGGGTTGGTTTGAACTGATCAATGCAATTCTTCAGTGCAGTCGAAAAGTCTAGAGGGGGAACCGTCCCTAGATCGAAGATTCTCTGTTGAACATGAGGTAGGCACTTGTGAATGTGATCAGCGAGATAGACCACACCAATCGGGAAGATGGGGTTGCAAGGAAGCCGAACATACAGAATGCGGCTGGCCTGATTTAAGGTTGAACGTTGCCCGATGCCTGCGTTTGCTACCGTCGTTGGCTTTTGGTGAGACTGATTAGAGGACACCATAGGAATTGTGTCGCTTTTGATACGTTTGCGTAGAGCTTTTAAGTCGGTTGAGCCATTCCCACGATAGTGTTCATGAGAATGTTCACATATCTTTACGATACCACCCACGCTTCTCATCTGCATGGAACAGTCACAAAAATGATCAGTGGATAGAGCCGATTTTGATAATTTCTGAAGAGCTTTCCATGTAGCTTTCAGGTTTTCTCTTTGGCAATGCTCTAAAAAGTCGTATTTGAGATCTTAGAAGATCGTCCAATACTTTGCGTGATGCTACTTAAAAACTTGTCAAAATTCCTGGAGCCTTGGCTCATCATTAATTTTTGCCCGAAATCAAGAGCAAAACACCTGAACTCTTGATTGTTTTGACTCGTCTTTAGGCGTAGTTTCGGATAACCCAAAAGTGACAGAATGAAAACAAAACAACAGACTATGTCTCAGGAAATATGCTTCTATGTCTCAGGAAATATGCTTAAAGTTAACTTTTTCTTTACGATCAATCTTATAAGAAATTAATGCGATCCCTGAAATCTTTATCGGGCGAGTGCGACAGCCGATTGACCAAGACACTGCTAGCCTCAGTAGCTTTCGTATTGGTAGTCGGGTTTACAACGACCAGGGATCACGCAATGTTAACTTTCTGATATGAATCTACATCAACGCGTAAGGCTCCTCATTTGTTATGGCTCAAATTATTGATCCCGTTCCATCTAACACTCCCGCATCTATTCTCTGCTGCTATGTCAACGCAACAAGTAAGATGCAAATTGCGCGCATCACAAATGTACAGAACTGGTATTTCGAACGAGTCGTTTTCCCTGGTCAAAGACTTATTTTTGAAGCTGTCTCTACAGCACAGCTTGAGATTCACTGCGGCATGATGGCAAGTGCTATTTTGTCGGATACCATTCCATGCGATCGCCTTAGAATTCCGGATGAAGAAGAGACGGTGGATGACGGCTCTCAGGAAAGCAGTGATGCTCATGAGACTCATGTAGACGCTAACTCTCATGGTCAACCTGCTCTCAGCGCCTCTCACACGCCTAGCGAAGGGGTTGTCAAATCTTCGGGTGTGAGCATGTCTGCCCTACGCGGAACGCAAGTCGTCGTTGCGGCAGCGACGAGCTAACTGCCATTGCTTTTTTTAAGATCATTGTTTTGATTTTTAGTTGATACGGTAAGAGCAGTGAATTGAATCCGCGTATATGTTTTACGAAGACACGTGAACGCTATAAGCAGCGTCTCTCAACCATGAAAACATTAGCGTTTGCTGGACTCAAAACTGGCAAACGCTTTTTTATGCAAAGGCGAATCTGAACAAGGGAACGATGCAAGGCATAATAGAGGCGCAATGATTGCGGATAAAGCCTTGAATTTGCCTTCCTTTCTCTGGCTTTGGAAAATAGCTGCTTGGTCGATGGGATTGTCGCTGGCTGGCTATAGTATTTTGGCCGTTACGGGTGGATGGATGCTGTGGAATCGCCATGCCAAGCGCCCTCGGCCGGGTTGGTTGCGTCCCTTGCACCTGACGATTGGGATATTCTTGGTAATATTGGTGCTGCTTTTGCTAGCCATTGGCCTTGTGGGGACGCTTGGCTACTATGGCAACCTAGGGCATTCGATTCATCTTCCTGCTGGGTTAATCGTGGTAACGTTAACGCTTTTGTCTGCCTGGAGTGCGACTCGAATTGGTCGGTGGGATAAGGCGCGATCGCTCCATGTGACACTCAATGCTCTGCTGCTGCTCGGATTCTGCGCAGTTTCTTTGTCGGGCTGGACGGTGGTTCAAAAATATTTACCCTGAGGTCACTATTTTTTGAAAGGGATAGACTTCAGGCCCAAGCAAGCTCAGGGTGTCTAGGTGCGAGAGGCTCTGGTGAAATCATCAGGAAGTGTTAAAGTTCATAGCTAGATCAGTCATGGAACAAATGCCGACTGGTGATAGTGAAGTCTTTATACTTGATGAATGTCTATGAGTCCGGCCTCTGAATCCAACGCAGTTGCTCAACATCGAGAAGACGTACAGGGTGTAGAACCTGGGAGCGATTTACCTGAAAGCGATCGCTTTCGCATTTCTCCTCTGATTCGTCTGACATTGCAAAGTTTGTATGGGTCGTTGCTGCTGCCCTTGCCTGTGCTTGCAACGGTAACGCACGCTCCTATGCCGCCTCTGCTGCTGGTCATTGGTATTCTATTGGGTTGGGTTTCGCTCTATGCTGCTTTGTCAGAGCGAGTGATGGTTGATCAACAGGGGATTGCTGTCAGCTACCCGAGGTGGGTGCCGCAATTTTGGCGACGGGGTTGGTCGCTGTCTTGGTCAGAGATTCAAGCTCTCAAGCCTCGCTCTACAGGGCAGGGTGGAATTGTGTACTACTTCCTAAGTCAGCAAGGGCAAGCCTTTTTACTACCCATGCGCGTGGCTGGTTTTGCTCGGTTGGTGCGTTATGTCGAGGCCAAGACAGGCATCGATACCCAGGATGTTCGTCCTCTATCTCAGCCGTGGATGTATTTTATTCTGCTAACCTTTACGGGGTTTCTCTGGTTGACCGATTCTTGGACTTTATGGATGGCTGTCTCTCAGTCACAGCCCTGACCATCAAAACCTCGATCACCCTTAGGAGAGCGATCGCTTGACCCACGCGACAGATGCCCCATTTCTAGTGTTTGAGCATGTCAGTCTTGACGCCACCATTGGCTCGGGACAAATTTTGCAAGACATCTCATTCGAGATACACCGAGGCGATCGCCTTGCACTGGTAGGGTCGTCTGGCTCGGGCAAAACTTCTCTACTGCGTTTGATTAACCGCCTGCACGATCCATCAAGAGGGACGATTCTTCTGGCAGGGAAGGACACCCGAAAAGAGTCGGCGATCGCCATCAGGCAACGAGCGCCTCTGGTTATGCAAGAGTCGAGTTTGCTGGATGAATCTGTTCATGATGCTTTGGTCTATCCGCTCAAGTTGCGGCATCTGGATGCGTCAGCGATTGAAAAGCGGCTCCAAACCTGGATGCGCCGTCTGTCGATGCCGATAGAGTGGCTTGATCGTACAGAACTCAATCTTTCTGTAGGACAACGGCAATGGGTGGCGATCGCCCGAGCGCTGATGTTGGAACCTGAACTGTTGTTATTGGATGAGCCTACTTCATCCCTTGATGAAGGACGGGGACAGTTTTTAGTGCGTGTGCTCAACACCTGTTCACAGGAACAGCAGATTACGATGATCATGGCTAATCATCAGCTTCATCATGCCCAAACGTGGTGTAACCGAGTGTTGGTGCTGCAAGAAGGGCGAATTTACTTAGACCAACCCGCACACCAGGCAGATTGGTCGATGATTAAGGAACATATTGTGAATGCCGAGATGCAGGATACTGATGAGTGGGATGACGATGACGGGACTTTGTAGAGATTGAAGCTGAACAGATGTCGATGGCAGGAACGCTATTATCCCTGTGTCGCTGGAATATTAGCTCATCTGTTCATCGGCCAAACCCTGTGTTCAACACGGACAAACAGACCTCACCATTTCAACTCAAACGATTCCGTAGCCTTGCCGCAGGTAAAACGCACGGCAAACATGGATAGAGATAAATTTGCAAACCTGAGATGTTTCCCTTATTTCTTTTTGCCTCGAAGTCAGGGTGTAACAAGTTCTCTGGTTTTTCTGACTCAAGTATCGTAGTAACTCTCATGCCTCGCCAGAATCGACATCAGCCTACGTTGCCCTGTATTCACTGGCCTCATCTTCATACTCTTGCTGATGGAGACGAGCACTTTGCGCTGGCGCTGCTCAGCTCCTTTTTGGCCGATGGCGATCGCCAAATCGCTGAACTACGTCAGGTCATTGCCGAGGGAGACTATCAAAAAGCGCATCACCACACTCACCAAATCAAAGGATCTAGCGCTAACGTGGGAGCGCTTCAGGTAGAAGCGATCGTCACGCGGCTGGATCTGTACTTGCAGTCCCATGGTGCGTCTAGTGCGTCAAGATGTGATGTGCCTGAACCTGATCTGTTAGTTTCGTCTTCAAATTCTTCAGATTCAAACCCTTCAGCTTCAAGCGAGATGTCTAGCGACGAGTATGTTGCTAACCATCTGACGGAGCTTGAAAAGGCGATCGCGCAGATTCGCTCAACAGTCGCAGAGCGATTGGCTGAAGTTGATAGTCCTCAATCAAGAAAACATGATCCGAAGGAGCGACACATCATCAGGGAATAGCATGGTGCCCCGCGCAGCTTGAATTTCCTTCAATAGCTGGTCTAAGTCGAGATTGTCGGCATGGTCAACCAGCATTTCGACAAACTCATCCAGCCCCCAAGGTATTTCTGGGGCTGAGGGTTGCGCCGGGTCGAAGGATTCGTATACGCCATCGCTAAACACATAAATTTGGCTTTTTTGGGGAACAACGCAGCGACCAATTTCGTAAGTGACGTCTGGCATCATTCCGACTGGCAAGTTAGGAGTCCTGAGGGGCTTAGCCTGGTAGCGATCGCCGTCAGGAGATATCAGAATCGCAGGGGGATGACCGGCACTAGCATAGGTCAACAATCGTCGAGAACAGTTATAAATCCCGTACCACATGGTGAAATATTTTTCATTCTGGTCGTTCATCTGAAAGGTTTCGTTGAGAGCTTTCAGAACGGCTGCAGGCTGGTAAAAGTTCACATCGGGCAATGATTGCGATCGCAGCACATTTTGAACTGAAATCGAGGGCAGAGCTGACCCCAACCCGTGTCCTGAAACGTCCAGCAAATAAAAGACAAGATAGTCAGGATCGAGCCAGTAATAGTCAAAACAATCGCCTCCTAGTTCGCGGGAGGGGATAAAGCGAGAGTCGATAGAGACAGTGCCCACCAAAGGAGGTGGTAAGAGCGATCGCACATAGTCAGCGGCTTCGGCAAGCTCTAGCTCTAGAATCTGCTTTTGTTCTTGTAAATCGCGACTGAGCTGTCGGATCCGTAGCCCTGCGCGAACTTTGGCCTTTATCTCGCTCAGATCGACAGGCTTTGCTAGAAAATCATCAGCTCCAGCATCTAGCCCACGAATGCGATCAGCCACGGCTCCCTTGGCTGACAACAGCACGAAGAAAGTTGTTGCCAGTTCCGAATCGGCTTTCACTTGTTTGCAGACTGACATCCCGTCTAAATCAGGCATAATCCAGTCGCAAACGATGAGATCAGGCACAAGGGAATGCGCCTTTTCCAGACCTTCAATGCCTCCGCTCGCCACCTCTACGTCGCAGTCTGGGCCGCTTAGAGCTTTTGTGAGGGTCATTCTGATCAGTGGATCATCGTCAATAACCAGGATCGTGGGCATGGAGAATCCCAAAAATGTGCTAACGGTTCCTATTGCATCGTCCAGCTTGATTAGGCTACAACGTCAATATAGACAAGTTGTGCGACGATAGGCTGGACTTTTTAGTCTACTTTCTAAAGTTCCCAACTTGGACAGAGAGTCAGGGCGTTTCGCGTTTTGCTTCTAGAAAAAATTGTTTGATACAGAACTCCACCATGGTAAACAGCAAGAAAATTAACTGCCTAATTCAAGCGTCGATTCATGATATTCAATCACAATATCAACTGAAGTCGTGATCAGAAACAGTAAAAAGACGCTACCAGCATATTCTCTATGGTGGTGTCTTCTATCTTGCTGTAGATGTGAATTGTTAAACTGTTTCGAAATAGTTACGCTTCTAAATTCTTCCTCGAAAAACTTTTAGATAAGTTTCTTCAGATTAGGTGTCATCCTGATTCAGCTTGGTTAAGGTGTATGGATGCTTAGTCTGCCTAGAGCAAAACTCCGCCTCCCGGATAGGACTCATGTCATCAAACACAAGTTCAAGTCACAAGGCAGTGTTATTAGAGCGACTTTTAAGTAAACTGCAAGAGCTCAACAAAAATTCAGTGGAATTACAGTTGTTGAAAAGGGCATTACTAAAGGTTACGACAGACATCAACGCGTTAGTTGATGTCTTGTCTTGGTTTGACCAGTTTCAGATTCCCCCGATTCCCTATGATGTGTGGCTACAATGTCAGCTTGCTTTAGCCGAGGGCTTTACCAATGCAGTGCGACATGCCCACTATAATAAGCCTCCTGAAACGCCAGTCGATCTTGAAATACAGATCCACAGCGGGCGGCTCGAAATACGGATTTGGGACTCTGGCCCAGGGTTTGACCTCGATCATTACTTTGACCATCGCCCGGTCAAGGCAGATACAACGGCGGAAGGTGGGCGTGGACTTGGGTTGATTCGGCAAATTGCAGATGACCTAAGCTATACCCGAACTAATGATCAGCGAAATTGTCTTTTCATTGGCAAAAACTTTGCTGGCAGTTCCAAAGCTTGACAAGGTTGCTGTTGAGATCAGATTCACAACCTGAGATGGGTCATTTCGGGAGAAGAAAATTGCGATCGCTCACAGCAATCGCACAAACTTTTTTGTACAGCCCTAGAGAGGCGTGTTTCTGAACCCACTGAGGTGTTTTTGGCGATCGCAGGCAGCCTAGAAACAGATCCTCTATTTCCTTTTAGGGGTGTGGGGTTAGGGGTGTAGGACGAGGCAAAGCGAATTCTGCCACGATACGCTGCAATTTCGGAGTGGATGTTCGCAAGCTGCGCTTTTTTGCAAAGAAAACGACAGACTTCGATGAAATTTTGGTCAATGCTGGATTACTGATAGGGCATGGGATTTGCTGCACGGTGAGCCTGCCTCATGCATTCGCGCAGAATTATTTGGCCTAACAAGATGCCTGACGACATAGCGCATGGCTTTGTTTCTGAAACATTAAACTGCATCCTCTCTAAGTCAGCCTGCGTCTGCGCAGCTAGAAGCTTCCTCCCTATGAGCATGTGTAGACAACTGTTCTAGAGAATTTACCAAAGAACTTATGAGTGCAATAAAAAAAAGTTGGGCGATCGCCCCTCCATGCCTTCGTCCGCTGCTATGACCTCAGGTGTTCGAAGAGAGTTATTCGACCAGCGAATATCGCCTCTTTTGAAGAGGGTCTATGAACCCGTCATTGTTCCAACTTTGCTAGAGCAGTTGTTTGGTCTAGTAGAGGGCATGATCGCCGATGATATCAGCGAAAATTTCGGCAAATGGAGTCAGGAGAACATCTTGCTGATCACCTACGGCGACAGCATCTGTAACGCCCAGGAAGAAAAGCCGCTCAAGACGCTTGCACGCTTTTTGTCAAAGTCTTTGAATGACGTAATCACGGGAGTCCATATTCTGCCGTTTACTCCGTTCACCTCAGACGATGGGTTTGCTGTACAAGATTACATGCAGGTCAATCCTAAGTTAGGAGACTGGAAGGATATTGAGGCGATCGCCCAAGACTTCGATCTGATGGTTGATATGGTGATCAACCATATCTCCAGCCAACATTCATGGTTTCAACAGTTTAGGCAAGGCCAAAAGCCAGGATGCGACTATTTCATTACGGTCGATCCGGGTACTGATGTGTCTGGTGTTGTGCGTCCTCGCAGTACGCACCTACTGGTCGCAACCGAAACGGTCAATGGCATTCAACAGGTTTGGGCTACATTTAGTGCTGATCAGATCGATGTCAATTTTGCTAATCCTGACGTACTGCTCGAATTCGTTCGAGTCATTCGGTTCTACGTTCAGGCAGGTGCCAAATATGTGCGCTTGGATGCGATCGGTTATCTCTGGAAAGAACTAGAACGCCCTGCATTCATCTATCCCAGACCCATGCGCTGATTCGTCTCCTGCGTGAGTTGCTGCAACTGGTTAATCCTGATATCGCTATCATCACCGAAACCAATGTGCCGAATCAGGAGAATCTCAGCTACCTTGGCAATCGCAATGAAGCGCACATGATCTATAACTTCAGCTTGCCTCCTCTGGTGCTCAAGGCACTGATGCAGGGGCGATCTGACCACTTAAAAACTTGGATGATGAGTATGCCTCCGGCTCCAGTTGGCGGTGCTTATCTCAACTTCACAGCGTCTCATGATGGAATTGGGCTACGACCTGCAGAAGGACTACTAACTGACCAAGAATATCAACAGCTGTTGGAGACGATGAAAAAAATTGGCGGCAAAATTAGCATGCGCCGCCAGTCAGATGGTTCTGAAAGTCCCTACGAAATCAACATCAGTCAGCCTGGATTGTCAACAAGTTTTGAACATCAGCTCTTGAGTAAGTTTTGTCTGTTGCCAAGCGTAACGGTTACTTGAACCCAGACAGTACCTAGCTCCCTCTCTTCGCTTAGAATCAATTCGCAGGCTCTTTATATTCGAATTGAATCGCTGACACTATGCTGAATGCCTCTCTGACTCTCAATGCGGCAATTATGACCGTCTCGGATACGCGCACGGACGAGACGGATACCTCTGGACAATACTTGGTTGAACAGCTGCGTAATGCGGAGCACAATCTAGCTGAGAAGACAATTGTGCCGGACAATCGCTATCAAATCCGGGCGATCGCCTCTCGCTGGATTGCGGATGAGCAGATCGACATTGTGTTGACCACTGGAGGAACAGGGGTGACAGGGCGCGACGTGACTCCAGAAGCAATGCAGCCTCTTTTTGACAAATCGATTGAAGGATTTGGCGAACTCTTTCGGATGATTTCTTATTCAGAGATAGGAACATCTACTGTCCAGTCCAGGGCATTTGCGGGGCTAGCAAACGGAACGTATATTTTTTGCTTGCCCGGTTCATCAGGTGCATGCCGCACAGCTTGGGAAAAAATTCTCAAGGATCAGCTCAATTCGTCCCATCGACCTTGCAATTTTGCAAAGTTGATTCCGCGACTATGTGAAACTTAGTGGATTGCATTGATCGGAAAATCAGCGAGCTTCGTTCTCCTTCGCTTCTTGCAAAAGAATAGAGCGCAAAATTTGCTCGATCTCATCGAATTCGTCAGCCATTTCAATGGAGCGAAGGAGATGAGAGTCGACTAGAGGTTCTGCCCGCTGATCCAAGATGTCGCCATGTAGTGCTTGCGCTAGAATGTCTGCTGTTCGACCGCTCCCTTCGACGACGACAACGGGGCGATCTGCGGCAACGTTTTGCTGAGCATCAGTCCAGGTGATTTCGCCTCCATTCGCCAAAATGGCGATCGATGGTTTATCTTGGGCGATCGCAGTCGCTACCTTTGCGATCCAAGATGACTCGTCTCCCCAAGTGCTGCCAGGAACCAGAATCATGTGGGTATGGTTGGGTTCGGGCAAAGCAGCATCTGGATCCATGGGGTAAGGATTGCCAGGAAAATTGATGAGTCCGACAGGCACAACGCCAATCAGGGGAAAGGAGGCATTAAGTCCTTGTCGAGCCTTACCGATGAGTCGCATCACCCCAGCATCCGTGCCGCCATCTACGATAGCCATGTTGAGGGATTCGGCTAAAGGGGCAACGACCTGGATAAAAAAGGACTGTAGGCGAGCATAGTCTTTTTCACATAGCTTGCTGGCTCCTCCTACGATGACTAAAACAGGCTGGCTTGAAGTCAAGTGCAACTCTGCTAGAACATTTTCGATAGAGCTGACATTTGCGGTGTAAATAGCCTGTGCTGTGCGATCTTCTGAAAATGCTAGTTTAAAGCTTTGAGTCATCTGAGAGGCAGAACACATAATGCTGTCGTAGTAAGGAATAAATGCTAAAAAGCCTACTGTTCGAGTGTGAACGGATTACTTATTCAGCCTAGTCTTAGCCTTTCCCCCTTCTCTCAAGATTTGTCACCGTAGATCATACTCAAACTTATCAATAAATCAATCATATTCAAAACAATACTGAATGAATTCATTAATAGACTAAAAAAATCTAAAAAGCAGACGCATAAGGATAGCGATCGCTTGTGGATAAGGTTGCATGCTCAGGTAGCAAAATTGCGTTAGATAGAGAAGCGTGAACTTCACTATCGATAACGACGTGACATGAATCGAGAGCATCCTACTCGACGATGAAGTCTACTTTTCGTTCGTATGTTCTAGCGATGTTGCTTCTAGAAGAATGATTATTGGGTGTGAAGCAATGTAATCTAATCGTGCCTGGATTATGCATCCAATGCTGATGTCGAAACTGTTGAGGATAAACGTTTTACAAGACAACAGACGTATTCTGAGTCGTTGCCTCGTTGAGGATGGGGAGCCTAGAGCCTATGCACTTGATTAGCTTCTGCTTCCCAAGTTTTTCGAGCCTGAATCGCGAGTTCTTTCGCTTTTTCTGTACCGTATTTTTTAATGGAAAATTTTGCACTTTTGCGATAGCTTCCACTGCCCCACCAGGCTTGCCAATATTCGTAGGTATATCCTTTTCGAGTCGATTTTGAGCGATTGACTCCAACGATGCCGCTTCGGTTTCGGACACTTTTTCGGCCAGCTTGAGACTGAAGCGGTAGTTTTGCAGACAGTTCGTCAAAATAACGCTGGGCAAATTCAAAGGCTCGTTGTTGTCCTCCGTAGCGAGCATCGGAGAAAAATTTGGCGTATTGCCGACCTGAGCGGGTGATTCTCACGTAATACCCAAAATGACTTTTTTCAAACTGTTCAATACGACTGATACCCACGTCTATTCTCTAATTCAAGGTGGATTGGACAGGTTGTTGAGATGTTTCGCAATAGCGTCTGCAACAAAAAATGAACCCTGATCAAGGTCTGAGGATTCTTACGTGAAAGCGGGCGAGCGAGATTTGGAATGTGCGCTCTCAATCGCGATAAAAGCAACATGATGGTCAAGGTGGCAGCACGAACTATCGTAGACAGCGATGCTGAATTCGAAAGATGCTGCTGATTGCAGTCACGACTGTTACTGGTAGACGATTGGCTGTTTCGCTATTGCTAAGAGACTCGCGGTTGGTTGACTTGCGGTTGGCTATTACCTAAGAAGACGAGATGCAGAACCCATCAGTTTGTGCGAGGTCTCTATAGTTCTTTCTGGAGTTGTTTTTGTCTATCGGGTCATTATCGACAAAAAGGGAAAGAAAAATTCTTAGCGTTGCTCGACTTCAAGTCATCGTTGTTTAGAGACTTGAAATCTCTCCTATAGCGATACTAAATCGCTCGTGAACTGCTAAATGAGAGGAGGAGCGGGCACAGCCCGCCCCTCCTCTCACAAATCATTTGAGATTGCTGTGTAGCAATTTTCAATTGCATCAAGTACGGAAATGGTGGTGTGGGATGCGCCGCGCCCCACCATACTTAAGCAATGCGCAGATAGGTTCGGACAGATATTGATGGAGAAGCCGCGCACCGCGCGGCTTCTCCATCAACTATTGGTTTTATATCAGCGCGCAGCAACATAACTCAATCGCATATCACTATGAGTTTGAGCGGACGGATTTCTGCATACTCAAAATCGGCCAGAACAACTGAATGGTTCTGGCCTACTCAAGTAAGTGTATTGCTGGAACTGGTGAGAGATCTATGCGCCGACAGCTTCCTTAGCCGCATAGAGGACTTCGGCACTGATTGCTCCAATGCCTCGCTCTCGGGCAAATTTTTCAGTGTTGCGCTTGATTTTACCTCGCACAAAACCAGGGATCTTATTCAACTCAGCTAGACCGTCTTTCGTCCAGCCTAAGTCAGAATCTGCTGACATGCCCTTGGTAATACTTTCTTTGGTATCGTGGCCGCCAAAAATCTCTAGCAGATGGTCTTCCATTCCTAGAGTGAAGGAGTTGTAGACCAAGTCAACGAGTTGGTTGGCTCCTTCATAGCCGACGTAGGGTGTGTAGCCGACCGGAAAGTTTTGGATATGAATGGGGGAGGCGATGACGCCGCAGGGGATGTCGAGTCGCTTGCCAACGTGACGCTCCATCTGAGTTCCGAAGATGGCTGAGGGTTCAATGCGGGCGATCGCATCGGCAATTTCACCATTGTCTTCGCTGATCAGCACTTCGTCGCAATATTCGCTGACCTGCTCTCTGAACCAATCCTCATCATATTTGCAGTAGGTGCCTGCCATGACGACATGGATACCCATCTCACGGGCCAGAATCTTTGTCATCGCTGCGGCGTGGGTGTTGTCGCCGAACACCACAGCTTTCTTGCCCGTCAGGTTTTGGCAGTCGATTGATCGAGAAAACCAAGCAGCCTGAGAGACAAACCGGGTTTGCTCGTCAATGAAGGATTCGTAATCGACATCTACGCCTTGCTCGTTCAGAGTTTTCTGAATGGCGCGGATGCAGCGTGCTGTTTCGACAATGCCCATCGGGGTGATATCTACGAAGGGCGTACCGAACTGCTCTTTGAGGTAGGTGGCGGTGGTGACGCCTAACTCGCGATAAGGCACGAGGTTAAACCAAGCGCGAGACAGATTTTTCAGCTCATGGACAGAGTAGTTTTCGGGCACGACAGCGTTGACTTCGATGCCCAGTTCTTCCATCAGCTTTTTCAACTCGGTGCAGTCGTGGTTGTTGTGAAAGCCTAGAGTCGAGATGCCGATAATGTTGACGGAGGGCTTTTCGGTTTTGCCCTCTGGTAGCTCGCCTTTTTTGCGGGCTTTGTTGATGTAAAACTCAACGATTTGCTGAAAGGTGCGATCGGCAGCCTGGAGTTCGTTGTAGCGGTAGTGGTTAACATCGGCCAACATCACATCGCCTGCGGAGTCCATTTGGGCTCGTTCGACAAAGTTTGCCAAATCTTCCTGCAAAATGCTGGAGGTACAGGTCGGCGTCAAGACAATCAGATCAGGATGTTCTTCTTTGTCTTTTCGGACAATATTGTCTACAACTTTTTCTTGGGAGCCGCGAGCGAGAACGTTGCGATCGACGATGCTGGCGGTTACAGGAGTGTAGTTGCGTTCCCGCGACAGCATGGAGCGCATGACGTTGAAATAGTCATCGCCTAGGGGCGCATGCATGATGGCGTGAACGTTTTGGAAGGAACTGGCAATTCTCAATGTCCCAATGTGGGCGGGGCCTGCATACATCCAGTAGGCCAATTTCATACCGTAAATCTCCGTGAATTGAGTGCAACAGTTCCGATGAGGGTCGAAGGTTAAAAGGTCAAAGGCGAAGGCTGATTCTGATTCTCGCAAACATGGTGAGCTTATGAGCGATCGCCCCATTACCAGTTTTAGCTCTAATCGGCCAGAGTGCGATCGCCAGAGCATAGGCTCAGCAATCCGTTAGGCAGGTTCAGATAGATAGATCTGCATCTGTTGGACGCAAGAATTCTTAATCCCTTGTGATACTTATCAATATCTAATTCAATATTTGCCCCGTATTCGATCGTTTCATCGTGGTTCAGATTCGTCGCCCTCAAAATTTTGAGGAAAAGTGGAGGTGGGAGCTGAAGTCACGAAGAGAGAGGGTTGGATTTTTGGCGATCGCCTCTTATTCAAGCTGACACTGAGGAGCAGAATGGTATGGCTAAGCTACCGGGACGGTTGCGGCTAGTCGTTGTATGCTTTCGAATCAGCACCGTACTTTACATTCTATTGGGGCTGTTCGCCATAGTAGGGCCAACGTTCCTCATTCCTTCACTGCCTCCAGAGGAAGCCGCAGTCGCAGGAATTTTCGTGATTTTCGGCCTCATCTTTGGGCTAGTTTCGATCGGGATTGCGATCGGAGTCGAAGTCGTTGTCTGGTATTTGAAACAGCTTCGCTATTGGGCTTGGGTAACGGCTATTGTGATTTCTGCGCTTTATCTGACCAGTATTTTTCTGCCCTTAGGCATTTTAGGATTGTTGGGTTTACTCGATGCTGAAACCCAGGCTGCGTTTCAAGCTGCTCGATTGCGCCGAAAATCTTAAAGAGAATAGTGAGATACTAATGTTGTCCATTTTGTGAGCAATACAAAATGGGTAATCTTGGGATTTCTTGATTCCAAAGGCGCTACGTTCTGAGAGATGCTGCTGATTCCTCAGGTTCAGAATTTCTTGGGGAAAGGTTTTGAATGGAATCCCAAACCCAAAAACTTAACCGTTGGAATCTAACCGTAAGCCAGCTCTCCTCCCGTTGCAGTGTTTCGATGCTTGGTCATGACGAATTAATGGTTTTTTATCCTTTTCCTTAAATTACCTAGCTCTCCTCTATGGGCAACATTCTCACCGAGTTATCTGCCAGTCCTATCCTGGCGTTCACCGTCCTGCTTCTTGTTACTCTGACGATCCCTCCGATTTTCGAACGGTTACGATTGCCGGGGTTGGTTGGGTTGATAGTCGCAGGCGTTTTCTTGGGAGGTAATGGTCTGCAGGTTCTCAGTGCCGATGATGAGGCGATGAAGCTGCTGACCGATATCGGCAAAATTTATCTCATGTTTGTGGCAGGGTTGGAGATTGACCTAGAGCAGTTTCGCCAGACCCGTAATCGATCGCTCACCTTCGGCGTTGCCACATTTTTGGTGCCGCTCATCACGGGGATCACGATCGGTCAAATCTTTGGCTATGGCATCAATACTTCTGTTTTGATTGGGTCATTACTGGCGTCTCATACCCTGCTGGGCTATCCCATTGTGCAACGCTTGGGAGTTGTCAAAAATGAGGCCGTGACTGTGACCATCGGTGCGACCATTTTTACCGACATCGCGGCACTGCTGGTTCTCGCGATTTGCATCTCCATCCATGCGGGCGAATTTTCTACCACGTCTCTGATCATCCAGCTTTCTGTGCTGGCTATCTATGCGGTGGTGGTGCTGTTTGGGTTTGACTGGGCGGGTAAAGAATATTTCCGTCGCACGGGAGATGAAGAGAGTAACCAGTTTTTGTTTGTGTTGCTGGCTGTTTTCCTTGCGTCGGTGGGGGCTGAGGCCATCAACGTCGATAAGATTGTTGGGGCATTTTTAGCGGGCTTAGCCATCAACGATGTGGTGGGGCGTGGCCCTGTAGAGGAAAAAATCGAGTTTGTGGGCAGCACTCTGTTTATTCCCTTCTTTTTTGTCGGGACGGGGTTGCTGCTCGATGTGCCTGCTTTTATTGAAAACTTGACCACAAACCTGGGACTGACCCTGTCGATTGTAGCTGGGTTGATAGGTTCTAAGCTGTTGGCGGCGATCGCCACCAAAGGGATTTTTCGCTATAGCTGGAACGAGACGCTAACCATGTGGTCGCTGTCGATGCCTCAAGTTGCGGCGACTCTAGCAGCAGCGTTGGCTGCCTTACAGGTGGGGCTCATCAATGATGCGGTATTCAACACCGTGATTGTGCTAATGCTGGTCACGTCACTGGTCGGGCCGCTAGTGACAGAACGATTTGCTCCTAAGCTCGAACAACCACAGGCTCCTATCGAATCAAGCCGTCAGCAAAAGTGGCTGACGGTTGATGGTGAGATGGAAGCGGACGAAGAACCCGACTCTTCCTCAGGTGTTCAACCCGTTTCCACACTGCCTCGTTTGAAGCCGTTCACGATTGTTGTGCCGGTCTACAATCCGTTGACGGAGCGCTATCTCATTGAGATGGCAGCTCTAATGGCAAGCTATACGTCTGGTATGGCGATTCCTCTTGCCATTGTGAAAGCCAATGTTCACATGGACGAACCGCAACTGGTCGATGATCTGAAGCATGGTCATCGGCTGCTCGACAAGGCGATCGCCCAGGGTGAGGAATTTGGCCTTGCGATGAGTCCAGAGATTCGAATTGATGATGATGTGGCGGAAGGCATTAGCCGCACGGCTAGAGAGAAATCTGCTGACCTAATCGTCATGGGATGGAGCGAAACTACGGGCATTCGAGCGCGGTTGTTTGGTAATGTCATCGACAGTGTGTTTTGGTCGGCGCACTGTCCAGTTGCAGTAACGCGATTGTTGGAGGCTCCGGTCAACATTCACCGCATCCTCGTGCCGCTGAAGAGCATTACGCCCCAGTCAATTCGTACGGTGCGCTTTGCCCAACTGTTTGCCAGCGCCAATCAGGCTGAGGTAACGCTGCTACATGTGTGCGATCGCCGCACCCCTATAGAGCAATACGTCGAGTTTGAAACGGCATTGGCAAGTGTCTTGCAGCAAGATGGCCCCAAAGTGAATGCGGAAATCAAAACGCTTTGTGGCGAAAGTGCCGCTGCGGTGATCTTAGAGGC
>CAKZMO010000336.1 GCA_937128595.1 uncultured cyanobacterium
TCTGTCCTAACCTATCTGCGCATTGCTATAAGAGGTCGAGCAAGCTCGACAAACCGTTACGAGAGAAAATTTCTCTACACTTGAAACTATCGAGACAGCTACGAGATAGCTAAAAGATATCTTTGAGAAGCGTAGTCTCTACGTTGCCTTGTTGTTTGTTTTCTCCGTCGTAAACAAGACTTGAAGGAACAGGCAAAACCGGAATTGCAACCGTAAACGTTGTTCCTTGATTGGGGGCAGAGGTACATCCGAGCCATCCATGATGTTTTTCTACGACGATTTGATGGCTAATCGATAGTCCTAGTCCGGTTCCTTGACCTACAGACTTTGTTGTGAAAAAGGGATTGAAAATACTTGATATTTGAGCATCACTGATGCCTTTACCGTTGTCCTGAATATGAATGAGAATCCAGGTTAAGTTTTGGTCTAAAGTCGAGTCTAAAGTTGTAATACTGCCATCGTCGCAGATCGTTGTGGTAATCGTGATCTGATGGGGAGGAGGGATGTCTTCGAAGGCGTCAATCGCGTTACTCAAGAGATTCATAAATACTTGATTGAGCTGACTGGCGTAGCAGTTGAGCAGTGGTAGTTGCCCATAATTCTTGATAACTTCGATCCCAAAAGTTGCGCCGTGAGGTTTGAGTCGATTGTGAAGGATAAGCAGTGTACTATCCAGCCCTTCGTGAATGTCAACAGCTTTCATGTCTGCTTCGTCTAGTCGCGAAAAATTGCGTAGGGACAAGACGATTTGACAAATGCGATCGGAGCCAATTCTCATGGACTTGAGTAGATGAGCGAAGTCTCCTAGCAGAAACTCCAGCTCAATGTTTTGGATGCAAGCTTGAATTTCAGCCGCAGGTTGAGGATAGTGAGTCTGATAGAGTTTGAGAAGCTTGACCAAGTCTGAAAAATATTCCTCTGCATAGACTAAGTTGCCGCTGATGAAATTGACCGGATTGTTGATTTCGTGAGCAATGCCTGCAACGAGCTGTCCTAAACTCGACATCTTTTCACTGTGGATTAGTTGTGCCTGAGCCTTTTGGATCGTTTGCAATGCATGGTTGAGCTGCTGAGCTTGGGTCTGAGCGGTCAAGGCTGCTTCCTTCGTCTGAGCATAGAGTTCGGCTTGCTCCATAGCGATCGCCAACTGATTGGTGACCGATTGCAAAAGCTCTACTTCGTCTTGGCTCCAATGGCGATCGCCATTGCAGTGGCTACAGACAATCGCTCCCAACTGACCCAGACGAGTCTCTAGAGGCACGATTAGGAGTGATTGGATGTTCCAGTCTTGCAAAACAGGCTCAAAATTTTTTGCGACTTGCGTCATGCCATCTTTGCCACTGAGTTGAATGACTCGTAAATGCAGAACTTGCTCTGCCAAGATGGTGTTGATATCGGGATCACATCGCCCTAGAAGACTAGAAACGGAAGCCAGTTTTGCCTCATGGGTGACCTCCAAAGTCGGCAAGGCATGAGCCCCTGTAGCTGTTAAATCTGAGTTGTAGTAGCACCACAGAAAGTGACATCGATCAATTTGCAGAAGTTGGTGAATTTCCTGTACCGCTGTTTTGAGAATCGTGTCGAGATCGAGGGAGTTGCGGATTTGATTGGTCAGACGAAACATCAGAGATTCGCGACGGCTGAGGAGTTCTGCCCTTGCCATAGTCCGGTCGATGGCGATCGCCACCACTTGAGTCAAACGCGCTAGGGTATCGTGAACGGTTTTGGAGAGGCGATCGCGACCGGCACAGGCCAAGATTCCAACGAGGCGATCGTGGAGCACTAGGGGAAATCCGGCAAAGGATTGGAGCTGATTAACCTGCGCTGATTGCTGTATTCCGACACAAATATCGTGAGCTAAATCATTGGTGATATAGGGAGTTTGCAACTGAGCAATGAGCCCAATAATAGAAATGCCAGATGAAACGCGTTTGGGAAACTCTGGTGGGTTCTCCAAGCTGGTCGCTGTCGCAGCTATATTGAGCAAGCCACTCTCTCGATCCTTAATCCAGATACCGACCCATTCCATCTCAGGCAGCTGCTCAAGCATGGTTTGCGCCACTCGATAGAGCATTTGATCGAGGTTGCTATTCTGCTGAATGACGGTGCTTACAGCAGTGCTGAGAGCAAAAAGAGCCGTATATTCTTGAAGAGTTTTGGTGCTCTGTTTTCGAGCTGTGACATCGCGCAAAAAGATCCAGATATCTTCATCGTGAGGCATCACGAGAATTTCTAGAACGACACCACAAGGCTCGTATGCTTTCTCAAATCTAAGCTCTCTAGATTGGGCGATCGCCTGCTGACATTCAGCTCGAAACGAGAGGGAAAATAAACCGGGTAAGGCATCCCACAAAAAACAATGCAGCACCTCTTGCCGATTGCAGCAAAGACTCTGAGCCGCACGGGCATTGATAAACGCAATGTGCAAGTTTGCATCTAGGGCAATAAAGCCATCTGGCAAATGTTCAAACTCTTGCATCATGGTGAACGCATGTTCCGTGGGTGTGCAAAATAAAGATGACGCGCTTATCGTTCCCTCATATGATGAATTGCGAAGATTCAACAGAATGGATAATACTCAATTTAAAGTCGGCAGTTAATTTTCAATCTTCAGAGCCTTGACACATTACTCAGCACCATTGTTCATTTCATTACATATTGAGTCACAAAAAAGAGTTAAATCCGCTTCGTGAAAAGTTTTTATACAGAAGAATGTGTGTAAGCGATTGTTTTTGTTAAAGACTCACTGTGTTCAATGTTCAATCGTGCTGTAAAAAGGTGTTGAATTCTGGGTACTATACAGGCGTCTTTTGCTCAAGCTTAAGACTCATCATTTGCTGATCTATTGCTATTTACGAGTATGGGCTACGCATGACATCAGGGACATATACCGTCGGCATGATGAGTTCTTATGTAGGGCTGAATCCCTGTCCGGTCGATTGGCTCTGGCATCAGACTCCCAATCCATTTGGGCAGTGGAAGAACATCCAGCTTCAGGCGCGATCGCCCCAGCCTGATATGTTGCTGATGTACAACTTTACGTCATTTCCAGTTCCTCCTCCGCATCGACTCAATTGGTTTCGCTACCGTAAGCAACAGGCTCAATATCAGGCAGGTTTGACTGCCATGCCGCAAAAACTTCGCGGGGTGCCCAAAGAAAGGATATTGTTTTTGCTGCGAGAGCCTCCTTTAGATGAGGTGGTTGCCAAGAATCGCTGGTTTTATCAGCAAGCAGAGAATTATTGTGCCTACGTCTCAGGGCCAGACAACGATGCTCCGACTCCTGACTACATGCCTGCGATTTGGTATGTGAAAGCCTCATTTCAAGACCTGAATGAAATGCCTCCCCCTTCCAAGCAGCGCTCGTGTAGTTGGATTACGTCGGGGATTGCCCGCACTGAAAATCATCGCAAGCGACTGGCGTTTCTGCATCAGCTCCGAGACTCGCATCTAGATTTCGATCTGTATGGACGAGGGTTGCCTGACTCCGCCCAGCCCCAAGGTGAGTTATCCAACAAACTTCGTGGCATGGCTCCCTACTACTACAACTTGTCCATTGAAAACTACGCGGACAATGAGTGGTATGTCAGCGAAAAGTTGTGGGATGCTCTATTAGCTTGGTGTTTGCCGATTTACTATGGAGGAACGGCTGCAGATAAGCTGTTGCCGCCGGGTAGTTTTCTAAGGTTGCCGAGTCTGGATGAAAAAGGCATTCAGTTTATCCAAGAAGTGACGGCCTCTGCTGATGCTTGGTATGACGCGAAAGAGGCGATCGCCGAAGCCCGTCAAATCATTTTGCACAAGCTAAATTTGATGGAGTGGCTTTCGTCCTACACCCAGAACTTTGCGTGATTTGTTGCTCGGAAGCATTTTATGGCAGACGGTATTTATATTTTGGCGAATGACGTGGTGGCTGATCAGCTGATTGCTCTGGTCAACAGCATTCGCGCTAATGCGGGCGAGATTCCTATTTGCATTTTGCCGTACGACAACAATATTGATGAGGTGCGATCGCTCCTGAAGACTTGGCGCGATGTGACTCTGTTCGAAGACATCCAGTGCATTCAGAAATGGGAAGACTTTTCGATTCAGATTTGGCAATCTCATCCAACTTTGCGAGAGGCATGGACAACAGAAGCAGGGTTTGTGGTGAATCGGCTGGGAATGCACCGTCGCTTTTGCGGGTTTGAGGGGCCATTCGAGCGCTTTATTTACCTCGATGCTGATACCCTGGTGCTTGACTCCTTAGAGCCAATTTTTCAAAGTTTGGCTGATCATGATTTCGTCGTCTACGACTTTCAGCATAAAGATTTGACTCATGTGTTTCAGCACGACTCGCCTAAGCTCCGAGAAGTGTTTTCGCCAGAACGATTAGAGAAAGAAATCTTCTGTGCAGGAATGTTTGCTTCTAAACGTGGGTTGTTCAGTGATGCTCAACTGGAGGACTTGCTGGAGAGGCTGTGTCAAGGAGAAGCCGCGTTGCTTTATGGAAATGCTCCCGATCAGTCGATTTTGAATTATATGGTGATGCGATCGCACATTGCTAGTCTCAATCTGGCTCTGCACTGGTCTGGCGACCGTCGTACGGGCAATTCGGTTACGTCGTCTCACTTTGAAGAGCGCGATCGCCAAGTTTATGACCACGGCAAGCCCTTGATGTACCTACACTATATTGGTCTGCCCTCAACAATCTTTCGCCAAGTCTCGGCAGGATCAAATGTTACATTTCCCTATCGGGATACCTTTCTCTTCTATCGGTTTTTGCACGCGCCTGAGCAACAGCCTCAATACAGGTATCGATCCAAGCCCTATGATGCACCACCTCGTTTGACCACAAAATTAATGCGGAAGCTGCGTCAAGTTCTTGATTTTCTTGCTACAAAAAGTTTCAGGCATCGTCAGCTATGACTCGCGGAATCTACATCACAGCGAATGACCGAGTGATCGACCAGGCGATCGCCCTACTCAACAGCATTCGGTTAAGAGATTCGGAAACACCAATTGTTCTGATTCCCTACGATGAGTCTTATCATCACGCGGCTCAGGTTCTCAATCAGCGGTTTGGGGTTACGGTTTATGAGGATCTTGAGTTCATCCAGCGGCTGTCGGTGAACTTGCAGCAGACCTTTGGCGATCGCTTCTTCGCCCGTCCCAATCAGTTTCGTAAGCAAGCCTGCTGGTTTGGGCCGTTTGAGGAATTTGTCTATATCGATACTGATATTGTTGTTTTCGAAAAAATTATCGACAATCTCGACTATTTTTCACGCTACGACTTTATCTGTGGCGACTATCAGCATAAAGGAGGCATCACCAATGTCTTCACTCCAGCGGTGATTGAGCAAGGTGTTTTTTCAGAGTTAGAGCTTCAAGATATCTTTAACGGCGGATTTTGGGGAGCGAAGCGGGGGCTGATTTCTGAAGCTGATCTGTATGAGACCTTTCAGGAATGTGCGGCTCACCCCGAATACTTCGACTTTTCCCAGAAAACTTCCGACCAGCCCATCATCAACTACATGCTTTTGAAGCGAGTTCCTCGCCGATTCAACGTGGTGCGTCGTCCTGGCGGTGCTCCCGGCAGTTGGGGGGGGAGTCCTCAGTTTGTCCGTCGGGGCGATCGCTTGTTTGACCCAATCCACAATCAGCCCTTGCAATACATCCACTGGGCGGGGATTCGAATTCAACCCGGTTGCCCCTATTGGGACATTTGGGAACATTACCGCTACCTTCGTGAGGAAACGCCGAAACAGTCACTCCCCGAAACTCCTTCGTCGCGGTCGATTTGGCAGCGCCTGCGAGATTTCGTGCCGCTTCTCAATCGCTCATGATGGGGGTCGAAGGTTGAGTAGTGGTCGTTAGAGGTCAGTTGACAGCGGGCGATCGCCCCAAAGCTGCTATAAAATCTTGGGGTGAGCCTGGTTTGCTTGTGCAGTACTACGGTGTTGGACTGATTCCGTGCAAAGGATTCCCTGGATTTCGTTTGGGCTGTTGCTAGCAGCCTACAGCACATTTAGCTGGTTCTTATATTCTCTAACTCTGAACTGGACTGTTTGGGCGTTAATCATTGTGTTGGCATTGTTTGAAGCCTTATTGCTTACAGCTTTTGCCGATTCGCTAAAGTCCATCATTGACAAATGGTTGCGCTCTGATTTGGGCTACTTTACGTCAGTCGTCATTGCAGCCTTGCTTGTCGCGGTTGCATTTGTTTGGATTCGAGTTTTCAGCTACATTTTGGTTGTGGTCGCAGCGGAAATGTTAGCAAGACTTGACCTGCAAAATGCAGGGTTCAACCGTGTCCATTCTCTGTTTTTTTTGACGGTGATTTCTTTAGCTGGATTGGCCTTGGGGCAAGCTGCGAGTCGCCTGATTATTGCTTAACGACTAGCAGCAGGGACAAGCTTTGCAGTACCTTTCTGAACTAAAGACTTAAGAAAATCGGTACGCTGGTTTTGCTGGAAAACAGCTTTGAGATACGGTGCAAAAGACTCTAGCGAAAAGCTCGACGCAGATATCTCTTCATCTTTGAAAGCTTGCTGCTCTAGGAATTCGATCAGGCTTAATCCGGCAATTCGCGTTAGGTAGGCGGCGCTGATTCCCTGAATCATGCCCCCAGCGGCAAAGGTTAGCAAATGGCTTTTCAGTAGAGGACTGAGAGCTTGACTCGCAAGTTCGACCAATCCAAGTTTGATCATGACCTCAGCCAACGTTCCAGCGATCGCCTTTGCCTGAGCCGCCGAAAACTCAAGGTTGTAAAACTGTCCTAAATCGATGACCATCTGAGCGTTGATTGCTGCGATCGCCATCAAATCGAGTGTTGGCACTGGATTTGCAAAGGCAGCAGCGGCTGAAATCCACTGATATTCTTCGATGACGGGCAGGGCACGAGCGCGACGGACTTCATTGATCTGGTGCTGAATTTCGTGAGTCAACTCGTGAGATTGACGCAGAGCTGTCATCAGACATAGCTGCTGGCGCTCTTGAGTAAGAAGGGCTTCTAAACGCTGGGTGAGCGCTGCGCCTTCAGGTTGCACCTCTTCCATCCGCTCTTGCACGGAACCGTCTTCGTGATGTTGGCGCACCTTGATTGGCGCAGGGGCGATCGCTGCTGATACAACATCTTGGGGCTGTACCAGACCGTCTAGACGCTGACGCAGATGCTGCACAAGCTGATCTCGCTCATCGGGCAAGTAGCGATCCTGCTGATTTAGCACCAACAAAACTCGGTGGCGCTGTTGCACTAAGGACTGAATGCGACGAAAAACTGTATCAGTCAAGTCACCAGATGTCACCATAACGACTAAATCAGAGCTTTTTAGTGCTTCAGCTTGGACTTCGCTGGTGGAGTCTGATTTATTTGAGTCGGATTGGCTGTTTATGTCAGCTAGAGTAACGCCTGACCAAGCTGTATCTGCATCGGTCTGGAAATTGCTGAGCCAGCGATAGAGGGTACTTTTGCCCACTTTGCGATCGCCCATGATCGTGAGGTGAAGATCGGAGCGAACCGTGCGATCGCGAATCTGGTCAATGCTGTTCTGTAGCTGTGCAACGACAGTGTCTATCTGCTCGGCATCCTGCTGCGCTGCTTCTGCTTCGGTGACAAACTGCTCAACTAGCGTCTTTGCCTTGCCTAGTATTTTCTCAATCTGTTCTGTTGAAACGGGCTTAATCGAGGGAATCGGCTTGATGTCAGGCTGATCTGATGAGAGCCGCTTCACCCACCACAGCCCAGAACCGACGGCGATCGCTCCCCATAGGCTAGTTCCAGCGATGTCAAAGACTGAAGGAGACATCTCGCTCCACAACCAGGCTCCACAGGTTAACCCAATTCCTCCAACCAAAACAGGACGCTTTAGCTTCATCGCCATGAATCTTTCCTCTCTGGACATGTTGGGCTGTTGCATGGCGTATCTGGCGGGATGGTTTTGGAAAAACTCGGTAAATGAGCCTATGCATTCCCAGGTCGATTAGAACTACGCCTTGCTCAGACTTCCCTCTCTATCTTACCGACCCTTGTGGGCATTCGGTTTGAGTGGGAACCGTCCTTCAGCAATTCACAAGGGCAAACCGCTTCATCACTAGAATTCAGCGTCCTGCTTGTAGAGTTGATTGGAGGATAACCCCCATAAAAAAACAAGAGAACCAAAGACATTCCTTGATTCCCTTGAAAAGCATATTGTTTTTTTGAAGGTGGCGGGGAGCGGATTTGAACCACTGACCTTCGGGTTATGAGCCCGACGAGCTACCAGACTGCTCTACCCCGCGTCGCCTTTCCAAGTATAGGTCAATATCGACAAAGTTGCACAGAGATTACGACTGAGATTCAAAACTGATCGGGAAACGGGCGGCGAAATATGGACGAAATGGAAGCGTCGAGTCTCGTTGCTACTGACACCGTTGCATTCGATCGAGCGATCGCTTTGGAGTAAAATGCGGCGATACGTTCCAACCCAGGCAGGTTCAGAATGTCCAAGTTGAGATTGAAGGTTGTAGATGTCTTGCCCCAATACCGATTGAGTTCCAATCGAGCGCCCCTTTGGCACAACATGATTTGCCGAGCGATCGCTACAGGTACTCTCGCGGGCGGTCTTGTCTGCTTTGGGTTGGTTGGATTCAGCTGGGTTGAGACGGGGGCGATCGCCCAGTCCTCTACATCCACGAGTTCGGAGGCATCAGACGAATCTACTTCTGAAACGCCAGAAACTTCTCAGCGTCCCGACCAGCCTCTCCTTCAGCTCGGCAGCACGGGCTCGGCGGTGGTAGAAGTGCAGGCCATGCTGAGGCTGCTGGGATTTTATTCTGATCCGGTGGACGGTCAGTTTGGGGCTAGCACGGCGATCGCTGTGACTGCGTTTCAAACCGCTGCGGGACTATTGGCAGATGGCATTGTCGGGCCTGGAACTTGGAGTCGTCTTTTGCCTACTCCAGAACGCGTAGCTGAGACCCATACAGAATCTATGGAGTCAGCAGCATCTGCGGAAGAGGAATCGACTTCTACCCCTGATCCATTGGGCTCTGCTTTCCCGGTTCCTGAGTCGTTGACCGGACAGAATATCGCTGAACTGGAGCCTCAAGACTCGGACAACGCAACAGAGTCGTCATCTTCCACTGGTTCACCTCAAGCTTCAGAAGGCGATCGCTCTTCGACTTCAACCGAATCATCTCCACCATCTGATGAATCTGCTAATGTGGGATTACCGATTTTGAGGCAGGGAATGCGGGGCTCAGCCGTTGTAGCTCTGCAAGAAAGATTGCAAGTCTTGGGGCTGTTTTCTGGGGGAGTTGATGGGATTTTTGGCCCTCAAACAGAAGCTGCTGTCAAGGCTGCTCAGCGTCAGTTTGGACTGAGTCCAGATGGCGTGGTTGGCACCGAAACTTGGACTGCTCTTTTGGGCTCGTAAGCGGGCATTGGTATCGTTTTTTTCTGGGGTTCACATCCGGGGGCGATCGCAAATTTGCAACTCTACCCGTCTGACGATTGAGCCTGATCTGCATTCATCCTGACCTGACTTATGGAACTAACTTGTTAACCTATATATAAGTAGGTGGAATTTGTTTGGATTGCAGTTGTTTTTTGGCGAGTCCTTGAACAGTATTGGACTTGCGTAGGCCTTCTTGAGAGTTAGCTCTGAGAATTAGAGTTGTGAGATCAGAACTACGCATTTCTACTTTCTTTGCTTGACTGTGCAAGGCCGGAAGCTCTTCAGAGAAGAAGACCATGATTCAGCTTTTGGAGGCTCCGAAGTTCAGAAATAACGTCTATTAGGGTTCTAATTATGCATCGAGACAGTGGCGGACGCTTTCAAGTGCAAACGGTTCCAACTCTGGTCAAACCGAAGCGATTGGGAACGTATCTTGTTGAAGCTGGGTTGATTACTGACGCGCAAATCAAAGTTGCTCTTAATGATCAGGCTGCAACAGGGATGAAGTTTGGCGAGGTGTTGTCTACTCGGGGTTGGGTGAAGCAACAAACGGTTGAATTCATCATGCGCAAAGTCGTGGCTCCAGAACGTCGAGCAATAGAACGAAAAAAGCAAAAGTTTGTGGAAGAACAGCGAAAGGTTGCCGCTAAACCTCATCCTGGAAAGACTTCGACGGTCGTTGCTGACCAGGCGCGTTCACTCACTAAAGCAAAGCCTTCTTCCAAATTGGAACATGAACCGACTAACTCCTCCATAAAGCGAAAAGATGCTCCTATCTCCAAACCGCTTCCTTCTGTTGCTCAGGAAGGCAATGATGTGAGCTGGACTGGATAATAGAGATTTTCTCTCACAAACCATCGCTTGATTGAAAGAGTGATAATCCGGAATAGTGTTTAATATGGTAAAGATTGTGCTGGACTCATGACGCGCTTGCTGTTTTGCCGTGAATGATTCAGGCATATGCAAGTGTATTTGAATCGTCATTCTCTAGTCTTGAGCCATAGGCTTTTGCCATTTCCATGAATAACATTCCTGATGATATTCCAGAGGCTCAACGTGATTCTCGGGATCAGCCTTCTGCCTCCACCGCATCTCGAAAACTGCCATTCTTGTGGCTTGCCATCGGCAGTGGAGCGATCGCCCTCGGCATCGGCACAGCGTTGCTATTGCAGGGGCAAACTCAGGGATTGGATGGTTTTGCTTCGGGTGGGGCGTCTTCCGCTCCGTTGTCGCCTAGCTTACGGAGCAGCTTCGGAAACTTGGGCATGGAATTTCCTGAAGATGCTCAACGTCCGGCTGAAGGTATAGATGCCGACGGAGATAGCGCGACTGATGGTGTAGCGGGTTTGCTGGGTCATCGCGCTTATGAGGAGGCTTCGCCAGATTCGTTAGCTCCTGTCGTTGCTGATGGCAGCATTCGATTACGGGCGGCAGCAGCATCTCGATTTCGGGACATGGCAGCCGCTGCTAGAGCAGATGGAATTTCGCTCGTACCGCTGTCTGGGTATCGATCCGTCCAAGAGCAGCAATATCTTTTCTTTGGTATTAAAGCAGAGAGAGGACAACGCGCCGAGGAACGAGCGACGGTGAGTGCACCCCCCGGCTACAGTGAACACCATACGGGCTATGCCATTGACATTGGTGATAGCACTCAGCCCAATGCTCACCTTGAGGAATCATTTGAGAGAACGGCGGCGTTTAGATGGTTGAGCGAAAATGCTGCCTATTATGGATTTGAGCTGACATTTAATCGAGACAACTCTGCAGGGGTCAGCTATGAGCCGTGGCACTGGAGGTTTGTGGGCGATCGCGACAGTCTAGAAACCTTCTATGGCACAGATGCTGAAGCCTCATCATCGGAAGCGGCAGGCAATACCCCATAGACCTGATTGCCTGACACATCTCCTGAAATGAGCAAAATTCGTAGGGTGTGGTTGACGTAAGGAAACCCAACAATGCTGTGAAAATCTGACTGTGTTGGGTTTCGCAAGCTCAACCGCAACCTACAGCATTAGAGGCTCTGACTACGAAATAAGATGTGTCGGGCAGCCAGCCCCATAGACTGTTCCATGTGTTGGATTTAAACCTGAGCCAGAATTTCTCTAGCGAATATTTGGGGTTAAAGTTCTGCACAGAACTCAACATGCGTTAACAATAGAATAGGGGTTGAGGTCATGCTAGGAGTTCGTTGCGTCTCCGTCTTCTACCTTATCTATATGGATAGCGAGCGGTGAAGCTGAGTCGATGACCTAACCCAAGCTGATGTTGTGACGACGTGATGAGGGCAGTAGAAATGAGTCCAGTGACGCTGAACATAGTGGCGATCGCCATCTTTTCTATTACGATGATGAGTCTTTTTGGAGGCATCTTCGGGCTTTCTCCTGCAATTCCTGCGGCAATCACGTTCGGATTGATGGGCATTGCGACGGTAGACACCCTGGCTCTAGAAGGGCGCATGGGCACGTTACTCACAGACGGATTCTCACAATTTTCTGAAGACCATCGTCAGCGTGTTTTGCACCACGAGGCCGGACATTTCTTCATTGCTCACTGTTTAGGTATCCCGGTCACAGACTACAGCCTCAGTGCCTGGGAAGCGTTTCGCAAAGGTCAGCCCGGACGAGGTGGAGTCCAGTTCAGCACTGACAATTTGAATGAGCAACTTCAGCAGGGGGCTCTTGCGGCTGAAACAGTTGAAACCTACTGCACCGTCTGGATGGCTGGAATTGCTGCGGAGCAACTGGTCTATGGCAGAGCGGAAGGGGGCTTCGACGATCGCCAATCTCTGCGTATTCTATGGCAACAGTTTCAGCGTCCTCAAGCAGAGTGCGAGGTGAAGAGTCGCTGGGCTGCGCTGAAGGCAAAGACTATCTTGGAGTCTCATCGCGACGAATATGATGCCCTTGTCGAAGCAATGAACCGCCGTGCTCCGGTGGATGAGTGTGTTGAGGTGTTGCCAGAGTCAGTGGCGATCGCCAGTTTGACCTAGAAATTACCTCTCGAAAGGCTCTGTCTACAGAACAAAAAGGTTGGCGATCGATGGAACACAGCGATTCATTGCGCGCACAAACTTAGCCGCATCCGGCAACGTTTTCGCAATGCGGTTCTGGCTTTGGGTTTTATTATGTTTGGCTGTTGAATATTCGATGTGGTGGGTACGCGTTGCTTTACCCACCCTACGCGACTACGAGACGTTCGTTTACAAAAAAAGCGATCGCCCGCTCTGTAGTGTTGAGGGGCGATCGCCTATTCAGTCGGGATGGGTAAGCACTGCTTTCCCTACCCCAAAAGCTTTGATGCTATTGGTTCTAGCTCATGACGAACCAAGCATAGGTCAATCCTGTGATGCAGACTAAGCCTGCAACGGTTTCCCACGATTGGTTCAGGTTGCGCTGAATTCCCGTCCACAACGAGCGCAGGGCTGCTCGTCGCGACTGCCCCAGGTCTTGCATCAGCTTCTGAACTCTGGTGTCTACTTCCTGGATAGAAATTTCATCACGCTGGTATGCCGCTTCTAGCTCATCCAACTTTTTCCAATACTCCCGCGTTGCATCAATCAAATTGGGAGTCATCATACAAATCACCTACTAATAAGCTTCATAACTTTTTGTTACGTTATCTTAATAATAACGCATTCATCAAAAACTGACTTTGACCGTGATAGGGTTCGGCCCATCGACGCCAAAGGTCAGAAGTATGGTGTGCAAAAACTCTCATATCCAGTCGAGGCAGGAAAACCGCCTCAAAAATCGTCTGCCCTATTCCGAAATCGAGGAGCAGGGTCAATGGTGGTAGCATTCCTCTTCTGATCAACGTTTTCGGGATTTATGGCAAAGCTGGGAATGCAGCGGCGATCGCCCAAATCACAGGACAATTTTTTCCCATGACCAAGGTATCTCCAGTTCTGGAGTGGCCTTGCCTATAGTTTTGATAGGAACTTCTACCGAAGCAGTTCTACTAACTACACCAGACGAGTCAGACCTGTATTTCGGTAAAGATGCTGACCTCTCAGAAAAATACAAAGTGAAAACTTAAATTAAGTCCACTCGACATTTCCTAAAAATCATGAAACGGACTAAAGCCAAGATCGTCACAAAAATCGCCTGCTGGCTCGCCGCTGAGATCATCCTTACCCTCATCGGCATCGATAATCTAGCGGACTATAGCGAGTTCGTATTCGATCGCCACATCATCGAGCAAGTTGCTTAGGTGGGTTCCGAGCAGGTGAACCCCTTCCGTAGGATGCCGCATAACTTTTTAGGTATGGCTACGCTAAAGCAAAGCACTGCCGAGAAATCGCCTCAAGCTTGCGTTGCTTTCCGCCAAATTTTTTCGGATTTCTAGATGCGATAGAGTCTTGAGCTTTCTATTGTTCCGGGCGATAGCCAAATTCAGCCAGGCGTAGACGGGACTGTCGCCATCGCGCTTGCACCCGCACGAATAGCTCCAAATGCACTTTTCCCATCACAAGTTTTTGGATCTGTTGACGAGCTTCTGTCCCGATCGCCTTCAGCATCTGTCCTTTTTTGCCGATGAGAATTCCCTTCTGAGACGAGCGCTCTACGTGAATTGTCGCCATGATGCGAGTAATCTTTGGCTCTTCCTCCACCTTGTCGATGGCGATCGCCACAGAATGAGGCACTTCTTGTCGAGTGTGTAGCAGAATCTGTTCTCGAATCAGCTCTCCCATAATGAACCGTTCGGGTTGGTCGGTCACCAAGTCGGGCGGATAGTAGTAAGGGCCAGGGTCGAGCCGCTCTGCCAACTGTTCTAGCAGGGTGTCCAACGCTGTTTCTTGGAGAGCCGAAAATCTGCTAACTGTCCACTGATTTTCAGCAGCCCATTGAACGTAGCTTTGTTCGACTGCAGTAGAATCTTCAGTCTGCTGGTCGATTTTGTTGAGGCCAAGAATGACTGGAGTTTTTGTATGCTTTAGCAATTCGCCAATGTAGCGATCGCCCTTGCCCAGTGGCACCGAGCCATCGACGACAAACAGCACGACATCGACAGACTGAATCGCAACTTTTGCATTGTGCACCAGCACTTCGCCCAATTGATGATGAGGCTTGTGGATACCTGGAGTATCGACAAAAATGAGCTGAGCCTTAGGCGTGGTGAGAATGCCCTGGAGCCGATTGCGCGTCGTTTGTGCAACTGGAGAGGTAATTGCGATTTTTTGCCCAACCAGAGCATTCATCAATGTTGATTTGCCGACGTTGGGACGACCAATAATGCCGACAAATCCCGATCGAAAATCTGCGGGGGCTTCTGGAATTAGGAATGGAGCAGCATCCTCACATTCTTGAATGCTTGCATCTTGAATGCTTGCCTCTTGGATGGCGTCACGGCTTTCAACGTCATCATTGGACTTGGCGACGTCATTTGATTCGAGCGGAGTAGCTTCGAGCGCAGCCGATGCATCAGTGCTTAGTTCATCGGAACTGTCGTTTGGCGAATCTTCCGAAGACATTGGCTCGGGTTTGTGGGGCAAAGTGTCGGCATCCATTGTAGTAGCGTCGCTGGGTCTAATGGGCTTAGTTCGGTGAACGGGCGGAGATTTCGTGATACAGATCAATGATTTTTGCGGTCACGTCTTCGATGGTGAGACTATCCGTATGAATCTCAATGGCATCGTCAGCCTTTTGGAGGGGGGCGATCGCACGGGTGCTGTCTTTTACGTCTCGTTCGTGAATGGTTTGCTCAAGGTCTTCGAGATTCATGCTCTGCTGTCCCTGGTTTTTCAGGTCTTGCTGTCGCCGTTTGGCTCGCTCTTGTACAGAAGCCGTCAGAAAAATCTTAAGTTCTGCATGGGGAAAGACATGAGTACCGATATCGCGACCATCCATAACGACACCGCCTTTTTTGCCGTAGGAGCGTTGCTGTTTGACCAATGCCTCCCGTACCGAAGGCTGAGCCGCAATAGTCGAAACATTCGCGGTCACTTCTGCAGATCGGATAGCTTGACTCACTTCCTCTCCGTTGACCCAAACTTGACAAGGAGAGCCGACCTCAGTTCCAGCGGTCAACTCAATGTTGCACTGGCTCAGCAGTTCTGCAATAGCAGGCTCATCATTGAGGGCAACATCTGAGTGTAATACTTTCCAGGTGACGGCTCGATACATCGCTCCGGTGTCGAGATAGAGCAAGTCCAACTGCTGGGCAACTTGGCGAGCCACGGTGGACTTGCCCGCTCCTGCTGGGCCGTCAATCGCAATGATGGCCTGACGGTTTCTCAGTACCACGTT
The DNA here is from genome assembly GCA_937128595.1 of uncultured cyanobacterium. Classification (GTDB taxonomy): domain Bacteria; phylum Cyanobacteriota; class Cyanobacteriia; order CAKZMO01; family CAKZMO01; genus CAKZMO01. The sequence goes on from CAKZMO010000336.1 coordinate 15,662, forward strand.
GTCAATCAGACGGGTGCTGCCCATGTGAGCGGCGATCGCCAACAATCCTGCGTCTTCAATTTGCTCTAAAGGTGTCATAGTATCTGGATGAACAAGCTCGACATATTCTATACGGAGATGGGGCACAGTCTCCAAATGAGATTTGACAGCTTTTAGCAAAGATGCGCGATCGACTTGCCCAGCTTGGAATAGAGTTTTTGCCTGTTTCAAACTAACAAAAATAGCACGGGCTTGCCGCTGCTGGTCGAGATTGAGATATTGGTTACGCGAACTCAGTGCGAGACCTCCCGAATCTCTAACTGTTGGGCAACCGACGAGATGCACGGGAAGGTTCAAATCTGCGGTGAGCCGTTTGAGAATCGCCAGTTGCTGAGCATCCTTTTGCCCAAAGTAAGCTCGATCCGGTTGCACCAGGCTTAGCAGCTTTGTGACAATCGTTGCAACCCCTTCGAAATGACCTATTCGAGTTTTGCCACAGAGAACTTGCACCATTTCGGGCGGGGGAATGACGCGCGTGACAAACGTCTGAGACGAATCTTCTGGGACGTGAGATGCGTCGTAAAGTTCGCTGGCGGAGGGCGCAAAAATGACATCGACGCCGAGCTGTTGGCATCTCTGGCTGTCGTTTTCCAGCGCTTGGGGATACTGTTGCAGATCTTCTTGGGGGCCAAACTGTAGCGGATTGACAAAAATGCTGACGACAACCTGATCGTTTTCCTGGCGGGCTCTGCGGATTAGGCTGAGATGCCCACTGTGAAGAGAGCCCATTGTCGGTACAAGACCTACGCTACCTGAAGAGGAGGCGATCGCTCGTCCTTCAGAGTTTCGCACGCGGCGAATTCCCTCTAGATATCGACGTAATCCAGCTGTTGTCGTAAATAAACGCACAAGGCCATCCCATCTATAACCAACAAGGTTGAGCTTTTGTTTGACTTACACCATCATTCCTGAGTTTAGACGGCTCAAGCTCTCAGACAATGCACGGTTGATGTTTTTGTTGATGTTTTTATATTTGATCACTGCCAACTCTTACGGGTGTCTTTGAGCGGCATTGGTGAGCATATTGTCACTGACCGACATCCCCAAAATACAACCTCAAATCCTAGGCAAAAAAACGAGGGAGCGCGATCGCCCCCTCATTAATTTAGCGGAGAAAACTTGATGAAAGTAAGGCTTTCCAGGTCAATTAGCCCAAACGGAGGGACTAGCGGGGAGTGCGATTCGAGTTGACGACATCCACCTGGACTTGAGCAACTCCAGCGCGCATCAAGCCAATGGCTTGAGCCGCTGCCGCTGAGAGATCGATGACGCGTCCATAACTGTAAGGGCCGCGATCGTTGATTCGAACGACGACACTAGAGCCTGTGTTGAGGTTGGTCACTCGTACCAACGTGCCAAATGGCAGCGAGCGATGGGCAGCGGTTAGAGCATTTTGATTGAACACTTCACCGCTGGCGCTACGACGACCGTGGAATCCGGGGCCATACCAGGAGGCCAGTCCAGAAAAGGTGAACTCGACTCCGCCGAACGAAACTTGAGGTGCTCTCGCAATCTGGGGCTCACCTTCTACCGACGCGAGTGGATCAGCACCGCCTAGCAATCGGCGCATCCGATTAGCCGCTTGGAGCACATCCTGGGATGTATTTTCCGTGGTGTCTGGCAGCATGATGCCGTCGTCAAACTCAAGCAAGACATCATCCTCAATGGTGATGACGTAAGACTCAAGCTCTTCGTCCCATTCAGCAACAATTTCTTCAGCGTCAACACCGTTGAGGTAGAGCTGATTGATTTGAGCGGCGATCGCCGTTGCTCGCCACACCGGGTCTGATTCATCTGCAACAGCATCCGCTGAAGTCGCATTGGGCGGTTCGTTGCGGGCTGTGCGATTTGAGTCGCTCTCCGGTTGAGAGGCTGACTCTTGAGCGGGGGTAGGCTCAGAGGATTTGACCGCGTCTGTAGCCATTTTGATGCCTGAACCTGACGGCATGGATTTGATGTCAGCGTCTGATTCTTCAGATGATACTGGAGCGCTGTCAGAGTCAGTATCATCGGCAGATGATTCACTAGAGCTAGGATCTGCGGTTTCTGCATCTCCCACAAACGTCAAAACTGGAATCCCACTGACATAGACGGTTGCTGCTGGTCGTCCATCTATTTCGTGAGCATAGATTTCAGCAACAGAAGGTGTCGGAACGGATTCGGCTTGAGACTGATATTCTCCAACCTTGACCACCTCCTCGGTAGCAGATGGGCTGACTTCGGTTTGAGGCTGAGCACTCGAAGAAGATGCTGACTCTGAGGCGATCGCTTGAGGATCGGTCGTGTTGCTTTGAGTTGCCTGTTGCTCAGCTTCAACGGCTTGTTCCGAAGAAGAGTCAGCTGCGGGAACAGAACTTTCCAACTGTTCGTCTCTGAGAACAAGCTCGCTTGCGGTGCTCGATGGAGCAACCCCAATCGTCGATGCCAACAGAGTAGCGGCTAGACCGCTGAATAGTCGTTGATTCATAAAGCTTCCTTAAATTATCAAGAACGAAGGGCTTTTAAGAGAAGGGATCGATGAACCCTGTGAACCCTTGCATTCTGGACAACTCGTAGTCGTTACGAGTTTGATTCCCTTTTTTGAACTGTTACAAAGTAGCACGAAGGTTTCGTAAAGTGAATCGGTAGAGCATAGAAAAGCCGCACAACTTCACGACAACTTTATATGACTTTTAGACCTCGAACTCCCTTCAGAAAAGAGCTTGAGCCTTTTATTAGGCATTTATTACCCTTGTTGAGCTTCATCTAAACTTTACTGAAAGAATAGGTTTGCTTAAGATTGTCACAAGTTTTGTATGCTACTGATCAGATGCTTTTTCGGAAAATATAGCGATACTAAATTGCTTGTGAACTGCTAAGTGAGAGGAGGGGCGGGCTGCGTCCGCCCCTCCTCTCACAAATTGTTTGAGATTGCTATAGCTGCCTTAGCGGATTGATTTTCTCTCCCGAGGCATTTCTCTAGCCAAATGGGTTGTATCGGGAGTATCTGTGAGTTTATTCACAATTGAGTTGCTTGACGGTTAGGTCTGCCGACCGTACCGCTGTGCTTGATATAGTGCTACGCGCTGATATAAACCAATAGTTGATGGAGAAGCCGCGCGGTGCGCGGCTTCTCCATCAATATCTGTCCTAACCTATCTGCGCATTGCTATACCAACGCTGTGCTTGATACCAAGGTCAAATTGAGCTGAGAGCAACGTTGTGTCTGGCGATCGCCCACATACCGATGCATTTCTAGACGCGTTAGAAAAAGGCACGCTACTCTTGGGAGTCCGTGCCTTTGTTAAGCCAGTGAATTGCATTCAGTTGTGACTGCTTTGTCCGAGAGACGAATCTTCGCGCTTCGCTGTGTCAGGTAGAGCCTATTGAAGGTCTCGTCCCCTCATGACTCAGCTCGTGCGTATTCCTCTCAACGGTACAAGGCAGCGAGTTAGGTCTATGACTCAATGCTGGGTAGATGACAAAAGACAGCATGAGACGAAAGACCTGCCTATATTGTCTCGAAACGCGCGCAGGGGCAACAGTACCTCGCAGGGTACTTTGAGGAGGAAAGTCCTGTGGGTATTTGCAAGTTGGGCCGTCAAGTTCGCCGCCTAAATCCAATGCTTGACGAAGGACGCATCAGCAGCCTGGAGGCGTGACAAGCTTCTTAAGTCCATACCCTGTGGTCTCTACAGGCTATTTTCGGGAAGCCATGAAGCGCTCAATATCTGCTGCGGCATCTTCAAAGGCTTGTAAGCTGTCGTATTGAGGCGCAGACGACTTTGAAGGCTTCGATTGCGGTAAAGAGTGATGGGTGGGTTGACGATTTGATGTTTTCTCAGGCGATTTTGAGAAAGAGCGGGCAGTAGTGGATTTTGAAGCGTGCTGTCGTGATTCCGAGGTGCAGGGCGAGTTCTGTGGTGCCGACGACGAATTTGTCAAAGCCTGAGGCAGAGAGCCATCCTCTCTTGATCCGAGAGTCTTTTGGCAATTCTCGGCTTCGTCAGCCATTAATTGCTCTTCTAGCTGTGCCAATGACTCAACAAAGGCACTCTCGGCAGCTTGGCGCGAGTCTCGCTGTTGTGGGCTCATAACATGGATTCCTCAGCTATCTGCGTCGCATGATGCCAAGCGTAAGGTGGACGCTGTTGGTTTCTGGCGTCGGTTTCTGGATCGCTTGTGCTTGACCCGACGACTTAGACCTTACTACACCTGATAGGCTGCGATATCCGAAATGATTGAAGGTTGAATCAGATGAGAATCGCAGGATGCTTGAATGGGTAACATCCTAACGAACCCTCTTGTTTCGTGCAAGGCTTGTTGTTTCGTGCAAGATTCAGTTTCTGGAGTGCAATCGTTCAAATCCGAAGAATACCCTAGATTGTTCGCAGCTCAATTTTCATAAGTTGAGTGATAGGCAGAGGTTGGGTAAATCCGATTTTCCGCCAAGCTCATGACGATTGAAGCTTTACGTATATTTCCTAGATTGATATAGTGCTACGCGCTGATATAAAACCAATAGTTGATGGAGAAGCCGCGCGGTGTGCGGCTTCTCCATCAATATCTGTCCTAACCTATCTGCGCATTGCTATATCTTTGTGAGTGTATTCATTGACTCTGTTAATTGATACGCGTTGTCTTGGCCTCGATTATTCAGGCTTGATATTGAGAAGTCCTTGTTCTTTCATTTTCGGATCGAAGCGGAGGGGAGTACGAAGACCTCTGCTCTCCAGCGTGGCTAAGATATCGGCTTCGATCCGACGAGCAACTTTTTTGAGAAGCTTGCTGCGCTCGAAATCTGTATGGACAGTGGCGATCGCCTCTTGTTCGTCTGCTGTCATCAGAGCTTTGGCATCAATTGGCTGTGTCCATTGATCCTCTTGCTGATCGTTGCCCGGAGGCATTGTCCCTTGCTCTTCAATCCAATGGGTTTTGATTTGTTCTAGCAGGGTGCGATTGGGGCGCTCGACCGTGTTGACTTTGAGCCAGATACATTGGTGGGGACACCGCACGAGATGCTGCTTGAGGCTGAGAACAATATCGCGGGAATAGCCAACAAATTGCAGGGTTTGAGCTTCATCGAAAATTGCGTAAAGGCCGACCTTGCCCGCAAACTGCTCAGGGAGCAGTCCTTTTGCGTCGATATACGAAATTGATTCAAGGCTGCTGAGGGAAGGAAATGGATGTTCCGAGGAAACTGAGGAGACCATATACCGCAGAGAAAAGAGGACAGACGCAATAAGGTGAGGAGAGTCGTGAGAAAAGATTGTGAAGGCAAAGTTAGAGCGACGGACTTGGAGCACTTAGCTCTAGCTATCGTAGGCTTTCTTGTAGACAGCGCAGAGACGATTGGGATTGAAGATTTTGGCCTGAAACATGAAATTGGGTGGGACGTTGATAATCACATAGTCTGGCGACTCGTGATATTGCTCAAACTCGACAGGCATTCCTTTCGTCTCTATGGACGTATATGGAGTGGGCTGAAATAGCATTTGAGTAAACTCGACGCGATCGCACTGAGCTTGACCACAAATTTGCTGACAAAACGCCTCTCCAGTCAACAATTCATAGAGTGCATCTCTTGCTGTATGAGTAAGAGTAAATGTTTGGTCAAAAGATTCTACGATTTTGAGTCGCATAGGGCACAGCGTCGTATGGTCACAACTGAAAATGAGTGAAAAAGAGCAGGTTCTCAAGCCTGAAATGGCTTAACTAACACTTAACCAGACTATGGGACTGCGTCCGAGTAATGAAAGGGGGTGAGCGTTAAGAATTGTATTAAATGTAACGGTGCTTACCGTGCGACTCGTGAATTTCGCCGCCAGAAGAGAGGAAGTTCATGAATACCTCAAAAAGAGTGCCGTGACGGTATTACCAGGACGGATGCGAATCTGGTTCCAGAGCGGTGGGCAGAATGGCGTTGTGGGTGGTGGGATCGAAGAGATGGACTTTTTGAGGGGTTAAGGAAATCCAGAGCTTTTCGTCAACGAATGTTGACTGGTCAGGTGAGACTCGAATCTGAAGCCGAATCGGGGATTGGCCTAGGGAAGATTCGTCGCTGACTCGAACGGTCAAATGCGTGTCGCTTCCTAAAGTCTCAATACGCTCAACTCGAACAGGAATGTTTTTGGGAGCCGGAACGCTGAGGCTGAGATGCTCAGGCCGAATTCCAAGAATGAGCGATCGCCCGTCGTAACGTCGCAGGGGAACCGTCCAAGTGTCGGGTAGCGTTAGGCGAAAAGCAGGGTGAACGACGACGCAGGGTGCTTTGACCTCGACCTCAAGGAAATTCATGGGCAAGGTGCCAATGAATTCTGCCACGAAGCGATTGACCGGGCGAGTGTATAGCTCAATAGGCGTCGCAATTTGCTGAATTTGACCGCCATTGAGAACGACAATGCGATCGCCCATGGTCATGGCTTCGGTTTGATCGTGGGTGACGTAGATTGTGGTTGTTTTGAGCTTTCGCTGTAGGTTCACAATCTGGGTGCGGGTTTCGGTGCGCAACTTGGCATCCAAATTTGACAGCGGTTCATCCATCAAAAACGCTTGAGGATTGCGAGCCATGGCGCGACCGAGTGCAACGCGCTGCTTTTGCCCCCCCGAAAGCTGGCGGGGGAGCCGATCGAGCAAGGCTTCGATCTGAAGAGTCTGTGCTACTGCTTTGACGCGCTGATCCACCTGGCGTTCTTGCTCAGACCAATAGCGCAGTTTGTCAGGAAAGGCTCGAGTTATCCGAGTTAAAAACTCTTCTCCCCATCGCTGTAGTTTCTGCTGCAGAGCTGACATTTGCTCAGAATTTTTACTGGAAGGTTTGCTCTCCTCCTCTGGCAGCGTCTGGTCGTCATCAGGTGAGTTCTCTTGCCCCATGCGCCTCAACCCAAAGGCAAGATTGTTGTAAACCGTCAGATGAGGGTAGAGCGCATAGTTTTGGAACACCATCGCGATGTCGCGCTGTTTTGGAGGGAGATCGGTAATGCGGCGATCGCCCACCCAAATGTTTCCTCCCGTCAATGACTCAAGTCCTGCAATAAGACGCAGGAGCGTACTTTTTCCACAACCCGACGGGCCAACTAAGACCAGAAACTCCCCATCATGAACTGTGAGATTGATGTCCCGCAAGACGGTCGAACTGGAGTTCGGCAGAGCAGATTGGGAAGGACGTTCTCGCCGGGAGACAGGAGCTGGATAATGAGCTTCTCCCATTTGCTCTGCGATCGCGGGTGAGTCAGCCGGAGGCCGCAGAGAGGAAGAGGGTACAGTCTCCTCCGCTGGCGTTGAAGTGCGCACAGCCGCTTTCAAGCGGTGAGGAAATGTTTTGTAGATTTTTTCTAAAACAACTTGAGCCACCAGCTAGACCTATCAGATGAACCGAAACGAGTCGATGGAACGGGATGCGGAGTTATGGCTGAGTAGACTATGACTGATTCAATCGCCATCGAGGTTTGACGACTTGTCGCGATCGCGCAATGACCAGTGCATCACTATCTACATCTTCGGTGACGGTTGAACCTGCTGCAATGGTGACATCAGCCCCAATCGTAATCGGCGCGACCAGAACACTGTTCGAGCCGGTTTTTGTGCGATCGCCAATGGTCGTATGGTGCTTTTTCTCGCCGTCATAATTCGCAGTAATCGTTCCCGCGCCAACATTAACATGCTGTCCCAGAGTGGCATCTCCTAAATATGAGAGATGGGCGACATTGGTGCGATCGCCTAAGGTCGCGTTTTTCAGTTCCACAAAATTGCCAACTCGGCAATTTGCTCCAACTTGAGCATGTCCTCTGAGATGAGCATAGGGGCCAATGCGGGAGCCTGCCCCGATCTGACTATCGCTGATCACAGAGGTAAGTATCCGCGAGTTGGCTCCAATTTCGCTGTTCTCAATCAAGCTTCCAGGGCCAACTTGGCTGCCACTACGAACAATGGTGTTGCCGCGCAGATGAGTTTGAGGCTCGATCACCGTGTCAGGTTCGAGTATGACAGAATCATCGATTGTAATGCTGCCGGGGTCTAGCATTGTGACCCCTTCCATCATCCAGTGGTCTTTGATGCGAGCCTGCAGAATCTCGTAGGCAGTTGCAAGTTGCTTGCGGTCGTTAATTCCCAAAATTTCTTGAGGATCTTCCACATCCACAGCCATCACAGGCTGCATCATGGTGATCACATCTGTTAGATAATATTCTTGCTGATCGTTGTTGGCTTCGAGCTGAGGCAGAATGGTGGATAATTCGCCCCATCGAAAGCAGTAGACTCCAGCGTTGACTCGCCGATTTTGTCGTTGAGCTGTGGTGCAGTCGCGATGTTCCACAATTTGGGTAACGACATTGTTGGTGCCGCAGAAGACCCGTCCATATCCTTTGGGATTCGACAAATTTGCTGTTAGCAGCGTCGCCGTATTGCGCTGTTCTTGATGGGTGGTGAGCAAGTCTTTCAACGTGCCTGGACGCAACAGCGGCACATCTCCATTGAGCACTAGCAAGTCTCCGTCAAAATCTTGGAGGTGGGGAATCACTTGCTGAACAGCATGCCCCGTTCCCAACTGCTGCGATTGGGTAACGAATTCCAGAGAGGCGTCCATTTCCATATGTTCATAGCGCGATCGCAAAGTTTCGGCAACTTCTTCCCCCTGATAGCCCACAATCAAGAAAATGCGCTCTGGTTTGATCTCCTCTAAGCTAAACAACACCCGCTCTACGAGCGATCGCCCTCCTAAAGAATGGAGCACCTTAGGAACGCTAGATTTCATGCGCGTTCCCCGGCCTGCTGCCAAAATTGCTACTGCTACCATGGCTGGACACTATACATCTGCTGCAACACGGAGTATACCGGACAACGGCAAACTCAGGATATTCTTTCGTTGAACTTGCTGAGTAATCGATATCAGCAATCGTTGTTTTTCGGCTGACTCAAGACGGAGTGAAAGGCACTTGATGTTTGCCTAACAAAATTTTTCTTGCCAAGGCTCTCTTGCCAAGGCTCTCCTGCCAAGGTTTTCAACGGTAAACGGGGAGTAGAACGTTGAATACTGTCCCTTCTCCTTGGCGGCTTTGGACTGAAATAGAACCGCCACATCGGAGTAAGAGCTGCTGAACGATGGACAACCCCAATCCTGCTCCGCTGGCATATTGAAGGTCAGGAGAATGACGCACTCGATAGAACCGATCAAAAATGCGAGGAATATCAGTTGGTGCAATTCCGATCCCTGTATCCCGGAATTCTAGCTGCACATAGTCGCCCTGAGCGCGTCCTCTAACCCAGACTTGGCCGCCCTTTTGAGTAAACTTGATGCCATTGTGCAAGAGATTGATCACAATTTGGCGAAGCCACGAATTCAAGCACGATACCGCAGGCAAGTTTTCAGGAATGGTGTAAGCCAGCATCACTCCTTTCTCTTGAGCTAAAGGCTGGTAGGTACTAACGACTCCTGGCACAACATCGACCATTCTCAAGGGCTGAATAGTAGGTTGTTCTTCGAATGTTTCGAGCTGGAGCAGATCGAGCACACTGGTGATCAAAGCGCCTTGGCGATCGCACTCTTGCTTCAGCAACTCCATATAGCGCTGTCGCTGAGGCGGGCGAATGTTGGGAGATTCGAGTAGGGTCAGCGCTGTTTTCATGGCTGAGAGAGGGGTTCTTAGCTCTTGCCCTACACTTTGCAAGAACTCATTTTTAATCCTGATCGCATTCAGCAATTCTTCGTTCTCAAGCTGTAGGGACGATGCCCGTTCAGCCTGACGCCGCGCACTGTTGTTACTGTTGTAGAGGTCTTCATGGATCTGAGTCTGTCGGTTCCAGAGACTGTTCAAAAGATGCGGACTGAGAGTAGTTTGGGACAGCAAATTTTCCTGTTCGTCCCAGCGCTCATACAGCGAGACAAGTTCTGGTGTTCCCTGGCCTTTTTGTTGGACAACGTCTAGTGCCTTTTGGATTCCTCCCAAGACATTTCCAAGTGTGGTTTGGTCAAATGCGCACACGCCCAAGAGCGGATTTTTCCGCTCTGGCTCATCTTCTGCGACACTACTGGACGATCGCAGCGTCGTGTTGGCCAGAGATGCCCCTGCTTCTGAGTTTGTTTGGCGAGCCGAACGAGGTCGATGGGCTAGTATCAGAGCCTGAAACTGAGAAGCCATGACAAAGACGAAGTATTCTCTTCTGATGCGACTGTCTGAGGCTAAGGGCAGCGTCGTTCCCCCCATGCCATCGCTGCTTTCAAAGGAAGAGGAATCTTCGTCATCATCGTCTGTCAAGATGGACGGATGATCAAGCCGAGATGGGGAAGAGTTGGGGCTGGCCGATAAGCCAGTGTCTGACAATTGAGCCGTTGTTGCGGAGCTGCTGCGAGCCTCGTTTGTACTTGTAGATTTAGATAAAGTCGACTTAGAGGGTTGACGCTGGAGAATGTAGAGATTGGGCGGAGTACTCACGGTTCGACAGTAGTGGTCAAACAGGGTCTGCCATGCCTGCCCGCGCGGAAGTTTTATCCAAATCGTGGCTGAAATATCGTGGTGGACTAGCATGTCCACCACGGTCTCAATCATGACCTTAAACGTAGAAGGGCTAATCTTCAGGGGCTGAGGAGCCTGCTCAGACGCTAGAGCAAGCTCATACAAAGAGACATCTTTCAAATTGGAAGTCATAGAGGCCACATCATGGTTGATCTGGAAGAAGGCAAATGCTGTTCTGATTATTACTAAAGGGACAACACTGGATCAGTAATTTCGGAGACTACGATCTTGAGGATCATCTCTTCAGTTCATATTGTTCGAAGGAATAGCAGTGCATCAGGTCAACAAGGGGTCTCTTGCTGCGATCGCCAACGGCTTATGCTGTCCGAAGGACTGACCCGAGAGCCGTCCGTCAACTTCACTCACAATACATATCAGACCCTGCTATTCACCTAATACTACTGATTCTGGAGAAGGTTGCACTGATCTTTCCAATTCTTCAAATTTCTGAATGTATTCTCAAACATAGAGCAGATGGCTCGTCGAGCTTGGCGTCTAATTATGATTCTGATGTTCAGTTGCTCTAGTGTAGACGCTTTGTTGACGATCTACGATTTACGATAATCGACGATATGTTCATTCAGCAAATGGCAGTTGATGAGCAATCACCATTTGCTGAAATGACAGTCTCATTTTGCGGGTCGAGCGTCTCACGACAGCGATTGATTTGGTGCGCCGAATTTCAGTTGGAACAGTCTTGTCGCCTGTCGCTTAATGCAGATCTATTCACATCAGACGTTCTTGCTGGATTCCAATCGATTTCGAATAGGCGAAGGTCTAGCACTTCTCCTGGGGTGACCATTTGCATCCAGCATTTGCATTACGACATTCCGTGTGACATCCATCACAAGAGGTTTATAAAAGTCCTTTTGAAGGCGTTGATGCACGGCTACTATATCGATTGTGTAAAGCTTCTCCGGCTTGTTCGCGGTCGTCAAAATGAATTTTCTCAGTGCCCAAGATTTGGTAATCTTCGTGACCTTTTCCAGCTATTAGAACGCTATCACCAGGTTGTGCGTTGAGGATTGCCGTGCGAATGGCCGCTGCCCGATCGCCAATGACTGTTGGATTGAGATCGTCTGGAATGCCCGCTACGACGTCATTCAAAATTTGTTGAGGATCCTCCGTTCGAGGATTGTCGGAGGTAACGATGACCTGATCGGCAAGCTGAGCGGCGATCGCCCCCATTTTGGGACGCTTGGTGCGGTCGCGATCGCCCCCACAGCCAAAGACGCAGATCATTTGTCCCTTGACAAAAGGCCGAGCAGCGTTGAGCAAATTCTCCAAGCTGTCGGGCGTGTGAGCATAGTCCACAATGACACTGATGTCTTGCTCATCGGATACTTGCACCCGCTCCACGCGTCCTGGAACGCCTGTGAAATCCGGTAACGCTGCAACCATTGATTCCAAAGTCAGACCCAGATGTAGACCGGCAGCGATCGCGGCTAAGAGATTGGCTAGATTAAACTGGCCCACCAGTGGTGAAAAGAATTCTGCTTCCCCTCTAGGAGTGCAAATCCAGCCCCGCACTCCGTTGGATTGGTAGGTCAAGTCGCGGGTGTAGAAGTCAGCATCTTGGTTGCCTGCGGCACTGTAAGTCCAGGGGCGATCGCTGGCTGTCTCAGATTTTTGAATCTGGGCAAGAAGTTGCTTTCCGTAAGAATCGTCAAGGTTTACAACAGCGCGGCCTGTCAGGTAGTTGTCTCCAAACAGCAGTGCTTTTGCAGCAAAATAATCATCCAGATCCTTGTGGAAATCAAGATGATCCTGAGTCAGATTGGTAAACACCGCGACTTCAAATGCACAGCCCAGAACCCGCTTTTGAGCCAGTGCATGGGAACTCACTTCCATGACCCCAAAGGTTGCGCCCGCATCGACGGCCTCAGCAAGCTGGTGTTGTAGCTCCACCGCAAAGGGAGTGGTGTGCAATGCAGTTTGGCTAAACCCAGGCCAGCGAGTGTAAAGGGTTCCGAAAAGAGCTGTTTTGTGATCGTTTTCTACCGCCGCCTGGTCAAGTAGAAACTCAATCAAGTGAGTCGTTGTGGTTTTGCCGTTGGTTCCAGTGACACCAACGAGCTTTAGACGGCGGGCTGGATGCTGATAGAAAGCGATCGCGGCTTCTGCACAAACTTTCGGCATGTCTGGCAAAGTAATCAAGCAGGTCTCTGCATGGGCAGGTCTATCTTGGGTTTTGGCGGCAGCTTCCGGTGATAAGAGAGCGGCGATCGCCCCTGACGCGATCGCGCTGGGCCAAAACTCGCCGCCATCGACGCGAGTGCCGGGCATGCCGATGAACAAATCTCCGGGCTGGCAGGCGTGGGAGTTCGTCGAAAGTCCTTTCACCTCCATGTCCAATGTGGCATGAGGTGGCAGCTCAGCATGGACTTCGGTTACGGACGGCAGACTCATTAACAACTCGCGCAGGTTCATCTCACACCTCTCCTATGGAAACTGTTTGAAGTCGGTTCCGATCCAATATGTTCGATTTGAGAAATTAGGAACTCTCGGAATTCCCTAAATTGCGATTATTGTGCCCTATTCTAGGAGTCCTTTGCTAGAGTCGCGTCCAGATTTATCACGCAAACTCAGTCCATCTCTAGTCAGTTGCGTCAGCCAACTACCCAAGTGATGCATCATTCTGGCTCAGATATAGCGGCGGAGAACTCGCTCAACCTGAGCGATAGGCGCACGAGGAGAAAATCGTGGAATGGCGATCGCGGTGTCGGCTCCTGGAGAGATACAAAACAATACTGGAATCTCATATTGGTAGGCATTCATCCACTCCTGTTGAGTGGTAATATCGCGAATTTCTAGCTCGAACGCTAAACCAATAATTTGATCTAGTTTTTCCTCTAGTCCTTCACAGAGATGACAACCGGGCTTGCTGTATAGGATGAGTTTCAAATTGTCGTTATTCATTACAATCTTTATTCATTGCGATTTTTCTAATTGTTCTCCTGTCCAGAGGGAGTAGCATGGAACCTAAACGAAGCCTCGATCGGAATTGCAAACAACGTGCTAGCGGCTAAGGTGGAGCGCAGCTATGAACCCAAAGTCTAGGATCTTAGCCAGGGCTTCTATCGCTGATTGGCAAACGTTTAGTGATCAACCCGTAACGATCGATTGAGTCTAAGTATTGACTGAGTCTGACTTTACTCAATCTAGAACCTTAACTCGATTGTATGGATGGTTCAGCTCCTATGGATGGATTGCTGTCAATATGAATGAAATTGATCTAGTCTATAGAATTCAGGGCGTTCGCGCTGTATCTCGCCGAAAAGCAATACGGACGCTGTTGTCTTGAATTCTGTTTCATAGCCTTCCGTTGGGAAAGCTCAAACGATTTCGTTTATCCCCTTGAAGGTCAACGTTTAATTCTGATTACCTTTACAGTCCAGCCATAGCATCCACAACAGTAGACATCATGCGAGACGTTCTGCCTAGTCGTTCTTCATCTGCTAATAATTCCAATTCCACTGTCACTAGCGTATCGCTTCAAAATGGCACCTCGACTCAAGTGACCCAAGCACCCATGCGGGTCACGGGGGCTCATGCGCTGATTGACAGCCTCAAGCGTCATGGTGTCAAGCATATTTTTGGCTATCCTGGTGGAGCAATTCTCCCGATTTACGATGCTCTCTACCAGGCTGAAGCCTCTGGCGACATTCAGCATATTCTGGTGCGCCACGAGCAGGGAGCTTCCCACGCGGCAGATGGATATGCGCGGGCAACGGGCAATGTCGGGGTCTGCTTTGGCACCTCAGGCCCTGGTGCCACCAACCTTGTGACAGGAATTGCCACAGCTCAGATGGACTCTATTCCCCTTGTTGTTATTACAGGGCAGGTGGGTCGAGCCTCGATTGGTAGTGACGCGTTTCAAGAGACCGACATCTTTGGCATCACCCTACCCATTGTGAAGCACTCCTACGTGGTTCGCGATCCTCAAGAGATGGGACGAGTTGTGGCAGAGGCGTTTTACATTGCCCAAACTGGACGACCTGGGCCAGTGCTGATCGATGTCCCCAAAGATGTGGGGCTAGAAGAGTTTGACTATGTTCCGGTGGAGCCGGGAACAGCTAAGCTGCCGGGATATCGGCCTACAGTCAAGGGGAATCCCCGCCAGCTCAATCAGGCGTTGAAGTTAATTCGAGCAGCGCAGCGTCCGCTGCTGTATGTCGGGGGCGGTGCGATTACGTCTGGGGCTCACGCTGAACTGAAAACTTTGGCGGAGCGCTACAGTATTCCGGTTACAACGACGCTGATGGGCAAAGGCTCATTTGATGAGCATCATCCTCTTGCTTTGGGGATGTTGGGAATGCATGGTACGGCCTATGCTAACTTTGCCGTAACAGAATGCGATTTGCTGATTGCCGTGGGGGCTCGGTTTGATGACCGAGTGACGGGCAAGTTGGACGAATTTGCTTCCCGTGCCAAGGTCATTCATATTGACATTGATCCCGCAGAGGTCGGGAAAAATCGGGCTCCGCAGGTTCCAATTGTAGGAGATGTCCGACGAGTGCTAACTGATCTGCTCTATCGAGATGATGAGCAGAGTCCGACCGTTGATCCTCATCAAACTCAGGAGTGGCTAGCTCGTGTTAACCGCTGGCGGCGTGACTATCCGCTGGAGGTGCCTCGCTATCCCGATGCGATCGCCCCTCAGGAGGTGATTTCAGAACTAGCTCATCAGGCTCCTTATGCGTATTACACCACTGACGTTGGACAGCATCAGATGTGGGCGGCTCAGTTTCTCAAAAATGGCCCTCGACAGTGGATTTCGAGTGCTGGTTTAGGCACGATGGGTTATGGGATGCCTGCTGCATTAGGCGTCAAGGTTGCCTTGCCGGACGAGCAGGTGATCTGCATTAGCGGTGATGCCAGTTTTCAAATGAATCTCCAGGAATTGGCGACCCTAGCCCAATATGGTATTGGAGCTAAGACTGTGATTATCAACAACGGTTGGCAGGGCATGGTACGTCAATGGCAGCAGACTTTTTATGGTGAGCGCTATTCGTCTTCCAATATGCAGACAGGAATGCCTGACTTTGAGCTGCTGGCTAAGGCCTTTGGGGTCAAGGGCATGTTGGTGACGGAGCGAGATCAGTTGTGTGATGCGATCGCCGAAATGCTGGCTTATGATGGCCCTGTCTTGATGGATGTCCACGTCAAGAAAGATGAGAATTGCTACCCTATGGTTGCCCCTGGTCGTAGCAATGCACAAATGTTGGGACTGCCTAAGCAGCCTCAGCCTGAGCAAACGTCAGCAACAGTTTTCTGCGCTAGCTGTGGAGCGTCTAATGCCAGCACCCATAAGTTCTGCCCTGAGTGCGGAACGAAAATTTAGTCACCTTGGGCTTCGGATGAGATTTCGAGGTTCATGCGATTTGTGCGATTTGATTGTTGCTGTTGTCTCTGGACATGGAGGCAAGTTCTATCTATAGCAATACTCAAATGATTTGTAACAGGGCGGGCTGCGCCCTATTACATCACTTAGCAGTTCACAATCGATTGAGTATCACTATAGAGACGGCTGCTCTTTTATTCGTTTTGGTTCAAATCTCGGGCGTTGCACAGCATGGAATGATGCGGAAAGATTCAACTCATGGATGACCTGCTGTAGGGGCATCGCAATGCGATGCCCCTACCAAAATCATTCTTCGAATGTGCAACGCCAAATCTCGCGGGGTGGATTAAGTTCCAGAACCGCGAGATTTTGCTTTTTTCCCATGCTTGAACGACGAGCTTGTAATCTATGAGCAGCATATTTTGGCTGTAGATGCGATCAATAAACCTAAGAAAAATGCTGGCGATCGCATTTTCTTGAGCCACACTAGAAGTAGATCGAGAGTGTTTACTAAGCACTGCCCCTTCATTCATGCCTGTGGCGAACTTTCTGGACCGCATCACAGAAAATCATGTCAACCCAACCCCTTCCTCTCTCGCGACACTATCATCAGCGCACAAAATATACGCCTGAATCTCTGAGGCAGAGGACTCGCCCCATTGACTGGGCCAGTCAACCCGAACTGTTTAAGGACTACAAAATCGGGATGACGTATCCCCTCAGGCCTTATCTCGAAGAGCCGAACAACGAAGACGTTGACAATCTCGACCCTGAAGTTAAGCAGCAGCGAAAACGGCTCTCTCGCCTCTTGTTGTGTAGCTACGGTCTGACGGTGAAGGTGTTGACGCGCAGCGGGGAGTCACTCTTCCTGAGAGCTGCACCTTCTGCGGGAGGCTTATATCCTGTTGAAGTTTATTTGGTCTCGCGAGGAACTCCTTTTTTGCCTGCTGGTCTGTATCACTACCAGCCGAAAGATCATTCACTCAAGCGGTTTTGGGACAGCGATGTATGGCGAGCTTTGCAGATGTCTTGTTTCTGGCATCCCAATCTAGACGACACCCAGCTCGCGTTAGTGACAACGGCAATCTATCATCGCTCAGCTTGGCGATATCGTGCTCGCGCTTATCGACGCATTTTGCTAGACACAGGACATGTGCTGGGTAACGTGGAGATGGCCTGTGCCATTAATGGATATCGTCCTCATCTCATCGGAGGCTTTGCTGATGAGGCCGTCAACCAGATGCTATATCTTGATGCCGAGCAAGAAGGGGCGATCGCCATTTTGGCACTTGCAAATCGGCTCGACATTCGCGAAAATCTGCCTCTGGCACCTACGGCGCTCCCATCGAAAACTCGTACTCAATATCCTGGCCTAGCTGATGATGAGCTGCTTTCACAACTGCATCAAGCTAGTAGCATTTCTCCAAAACGCGATGTGAACTGGAAGGCGATCGCCAAACACAGTACTTCTCAAAACGCTTCTTCTTCGGCTAAGCTCCCTGAAACAAAGGAACTATCTCCTTCCTCCGCCGTCATTCAAGATAAATATAATTTCCCCTTCTGCCTCAAAGTTGAGACATCTATCACTCCTCCCATCCAGTGGGGAACCGACCTGCTGGCATTAGAATCGACATTGCTCAAGCGGCGCTCAACTCGCAAATATACGGGACATAACCTGACATTAGACGATTTGAAATTGCTGTTTGATTTTACCTATCAGGCTCAACACTACATTGAACAAGGACTGGATCCAAAGCCGGACTATTTTGCTCCTGAGCTGGTCGAAACCTTTATTGTTGTTTCCGGGATTGAGGACTTAGATGAGGGGTGTTACTACTACGCTCCCCATGCCCAAGAGCTACGTCAGATTCGATTCAGAAACTTTCGTGAGGATCTGCACTATCTTTGCCTAGGACAAGAATTAGGACGAGATGCCTCAGCGGTTATCTTTCACACGGCAGATTTGAAACAGGCTGTGAGTCAGTATGGCGATCGCGCTTATCGCTATCTCCATCTGGATGCAGCGCATTTGGGGCAGCGTCTCAACGTCGCAGCAACCCATCTGGGATTAGGAGTCAGTGGCATCGGTGGATTTTTTGACGACGCTGTGAATGATGTTTTGGGCATTCCTGCTGAGGAAGCTGTTCTTTACATCACAACACTGGGCAAACCTCAGTAATGTTGGTCATTTCCAAATATACAGCGATACTAAATCGCTTGTGAACTGCTAAGTGAGAGGAGGAGCTGTACATTTGGCGAAATAAAATATGGACATGAGTAGAAGAAATAAAAAGATGAATTCTCTTCAAATCTTCATCGAGCCTTCAAACTTCTTCGGTCTAACGACCCCCTTCTACAACTTCTGATCGCTTAGAATAAAACCGTGTTTCCTCTGATTGGACTGTTGCTCTAACAAGAGTTCGTTATTCAGGTCTTCCAAGGCTGATCCAGTCCGTCGCGGTTGTTGACAGCACAGTAGGGGATTTTTGTTCTTAACGGCTGTCTTCAACATTGTTTTTAGGAAGGGATGAAAGACTTGGAGGCTCAGATTCATAGTGGCAAGGCTAAGCGTTCTCAAAACTAGGACAACAACCTGTTGACGATTAAGGTTCGAAAATGTGACAGTTGAGCTTTACACCCAACCTTGGGTGTTGAGGTGCGTCTGTGAAATTTTCACTTTGAAGTGTTCACTTTATTGGGATGACTTTCCACATGGGGTTTGATGCTTTTGTGGAAGGGTAACTTTAACCTAAGACTCCCTGGTTCTTTGCTATCTGTCCATGGGGATCAGGCATTAATGTCATTGATCTACATGAGGCTTATGAACCTACATCGTGATCTGGTGGGAACTATGACATTAACTCTTCCTTATCCAAATTATGGACATGGAAAAATTGAAGCAATGCCAGCAGACTTCGTCTAGTCGCGTACCTCCAGCATTTAGAATGACCCATGCAGTTCGAGCTGAGAAGAGCACGCTGCGAGTAGGCTATTTGTACGAAAATAGACGATACGAAAGCCCTATCGGCAGCGACATGAAGCGTAGCGCAGATTCGGATCGTTCAAATAGCCTGAAAGTTTTGGAGCAAATTCGTCAAAACGACCTTCTGATGATCAACAGCAGACGGAGAAACGGTTTGATCTTGTTTAAGAAGTATCATGCCGAATTTGCAGGGCCTGGGGCGGCAGTTGGTGCATCCCTCGATCGCGACTGTGAGCATGTGTATCCTGTAGGGACGCTGTCATTACTTCTGCCCCAGTCCCATGAGGAACGCCAGAAAGCATTTTTGATTCGGCGACAGTGGATTCGTCTGACGTACCAGTTTACGCAGCAAGAAACTCCGCTGAAGCGAGCACAAATGATTATGAATCAGTTTGAGAACTATTTTGACCGAGAGACAATTGCCAACATTCCAGATGATGCGTTTGCTCGGCTGGTAGGTGTCTTTCCTCATACGGTTCGCTTAGCTCGGCGTCCTCCACGCCGACATGACGTAAAACTCAAGCGTAGTTAGCTCTTTGTATTGTGTGAGTTTTTATCTGGGTTGACCAGGACTGACGCATCGACACATTCAACAACATGAGTGTTCAGACTGTCTTCTGGGTCAACGGCGCTTGGAGGATGAACTGCCGAGTGCGCTCTTGATATAGCAAATCGCAGTTAGGTTGAGGCAACCTAAAGGGTTAACCCTCTTGCGCAGCAAGCATTCCATACTGAATCCCGAATACTGAATTCTGCCTCTTGCTATAGTGCTACGCGCTGATATAAAACCAATAGTTGATGGAGAAGCCGCGCAGTGCGCGGCTTCTCCATCAATATCTGTCCTAACCTATCTGCGCATTGCTATATAAAGGCGACATTTATCGTTGGAAAACCTGACATGCTCCTTTGAAGTGGGACTCTATTCGCCTATTTGAATTTGAGTTTATTTGGATTTGGGAATTGGTAATTTCGCCCTCATCGACCATCCCAGCAGTCCAACCCCGATCGCCACTAGCAACACACCTGCACATTGCCAGAGACGCAAGGTTTCGCCTAGGAAAATCCAAGCAAATATGGCGCTGAGCACAGGGGTGACGGCACTGACTAAGTTGGCTAGCGCCGCTCCCACCATCGATACGCCAAAATTGAGCAAGACATAGGCCAGCAATGCTGCCGCTGCTGCTGCCAGTCCAGCCGTGAATAGTTCTTGTCCAGTGGCCTCAAACTCTTGTAGAGAACGGCCCACTAAGCCGAAACTGGTGAACACCACCGTAATCAAAAAGTTGATTAGAGAAAACGGTACGGGGTGCATGTAGGGAGAGGACTTTTCGGATTGACGAGGCCGTAAGCAAACCTGAGTCGTGAGGCTATAGGCGGAATAAACTCCAGCCGCCGCGATCGCCACTCCCCCCCCTTTCAGCAACGGCCACGGATTTCCATTCAAGGGTGGAAACGTTGTCAACAACACCCCACCCAAAATTCCGACCATCAGCCACAGCCGCAGCCGCGTCGGGCGATCGCCCCAAACCCACCAAGCCAGCAGCACAGTCCAAGCTGGATGAGTGAAGAATACGCCAATGGCAATGCCTGTCTCTACCTGACTAATGGATAGATTGAGCAGCGTCAGGGCGATCGCCAACAGCACCCCACTCAGCACAGACCAGCTCAGCAGCCGATGCTGCTGGGTCAGGCGCTTCAGGTCAGTCCAAACAGCGGGGTAAAGTCGAGGGGCGATCGCCACCAACAGCACAGTCATCAGCAAGGTGCGCAGCCACAATAACAACAACGCGTTGCTAAAACCCGGTTTGAGCCAGCCTCCCACCGACCCTTGACCGAAAATGGGACTTGAGACGAAGACGATGCGGAGAATGACATTTTGCAGCGCCAAAAAGACTGAACCCAACAAAACCAAATTGGCTCCGAGGGAGGGAGATGAGGAAGAAGACACCCGATAACGTTCCGTTGAGTATTCGTTCTGATTTGGGGCATACCGTTACCCCCGTTTATTCACAGTAAGCGATCGCCAGCCTTTCTCCACCACTACTAAAATGGTGGCCTAGTAATTTAACTTATTCATTGCTTGAGTTGATCTGGTGCCAAGAATATTTCATGTATTTAGCCAACCCCACAACAATTTGATCCCACTGCTCACGATAGGCAACGTATTGATCAGCTCCCGATTCCAGATCATCGACGACTTCAATACCGTGTTTTTGTAAGTACTCAATAGCGTTGAAATATCGCTTGCGCCAATCGGGTTTACAGCTCGATTGTTCTAAAACGCCTTGGCCCAAAAAAGAGTTCGTAATCTGGTTGAGTAAGTTTAAACCACCGTTTTCTAACTCTGTGACTGCCGACGAGCCAATCAGAGGTTGATATGGCTTGGGAGCCAGTGCTGTATTAATCAGAGTTGCTAAATCCAAACTAATGAGAGCAATCCGTGCCAGAGAGTATTTTGCTTCTCGAAACCTAAAGTAGTGAATAACAGGATAGGCGTGGTAAGACTCTAACAAAAACAGCAAATCGCGCGTGATGTCTGAGATGTTTTGAGTGGCCATTTCGAACTGTCCAAAGCCTTTCATCTGCACCAGCAAATGTACGGCGTCTGCTCCGTTTGTGGAACGATGATATAGGCTCAGGGCAAAGGCGTTTCGGCGTGTCAACGCATTGTAAACGGATAGCAAATAAGTAATGGTTGCTGTGATCACCGAAAACCCTAGCGCGGCTTCCAAAACAGTCATCATGCGCCACCAGGTTGACGTTGGGACGAGATCTCCGATACCCAGCGTTGTGATGGTATAGCCGCTGTAGTAAAGAGCTGTGGCAAAGTCAGTCGGTGTATCGCCTTGGCTAGATTGGATGCCGCTACCCAATGTGGGCCATACCAATACGGCAAACCCAAGAGTCAGGGCACAAACCCAAAACACTACGATCACAATTAATATGGCGGAACCGCAATAAGACAGTACACCGCTGCCAACGACGGGTAGTTTCGAAGCTCCACAGAACAAGCGCCATGTTCCTTTGCTCAATAGGCGGCTGAGGGTGCGGTTGCTGCTCCGAGGGAACAGCACAGTCATAAAAACGTCTGCCAATGTGACTGTGATGATGCCGACCCCAAGGAGGTAAACCAGCCAGTCTTTTAATATGTCCACGGCTCTCGCTAAAATCTTTTGGTCGGGTTGTCGCGTCAGGATAAAGCTACAAAGCTGGCGCTGCTTATTTGTTGAAGAACTATTTGTTGAAGAAC
>CAKZMO010000337.1 GCA_937128595.1 uncultured cyanobacterium
GCTTCAATCCTGCTTGGGTGCTGCTGCCTTTTGCGGTTCTGTTTGCCTTAGCCGTCACTTATTTTTTAGAACGGACTCACCTCTGGACTGATGCCCTGTTGAATATCATCTACTCGTCTTCCTTGGCGATCGGCGTTATTCTGCTCAGTTTTCGAGACGAGTACCAGGGCGGCATTACGAACCTACTCTTTGGTGATATTCTGGCCGTACAAACCGCCGATCTGATTTTCAGCGCTCTGTTGTTGGCCGTATGTGCGGCGTTTATTGGCTTGACGCTGCGATCGCAAATTCTCATGACCCTACACGAACCAATGGCGATCGCTCGTGGCGTATCTGTCTCCGCCCAACGCACCGCCTTCATTGTGCTACTCTCTCTGGTTGTCGGTATTTCTATTAAGGCGATCGGGGTCTTACTCATCAGTGCCTTTGTGGTAATTCCCGCCTGCGCCGCCCGCCTGCTGAGTCAGAAATTCACCCACTACATTGCGATCTCCGCAGGTTTAGGTGCGTTAAGTGCGGCGATCGGCATGATGGTATCTGCCCTTTTCGATTTACCCTCCGGCCCCAGCATTGTCGCCGTTCAGCTGGCGATTTTTCTGCTGAGCATCCTTATCCCCAAAGCTCGAGTTCTTTCTAGTTGATTAACCAGCCAATTTCAACCGATTTTCGACATGAAGACTCCTCATACCTGGTGAGGGGCTCTCAGTTTTTTGAGAGTGATATAGCAATCCTCAAAAACATGAGGTACGATCGCCTGGTGCGAATCCCAATCATAGCAAGGGTTTTGCCGTACCGCACCTTATTGGGAAACGCTATAATCGTTATTAGGATACTCTTCAGACCGCTTAAAATCCGATGAATTTTTGTAAGTCAATAACTATTTGACTCACTTTATTCTGCCTGACTTCCCAATTACTCACTCTAAAAATCTTCCATCCCTCTACTTGTAATTTTCGATCTTCCTCTAGGCGTTTTGAGTAGTTTTCCTCATCAGCTATCCACTGATTACCACGCTTTATCGCGTAGTGACTAATGTCGTCAATCAAGATCGCATATCTATGATTATTCCAAAAAGCGACAAAATCTACACGATATAGTTCTTTTGCCAGTGAATTTCCCGAAGCCTGCAAAACCTTTTTTGATGACGAGTGCCATTGTATCCAAGCTTGTGGAATCAAAATTGGTATGTGATTATCAGCCATGCGGAAATGTCTGGCATATGACTGGAAAAATATTTTTTCATATTCAGTTTGATTCATAGCAAAGAAAGCTTTCTTTAGTGCCAGGTTTGTTTCTGGGTTAATTCCACAAGCAGATTGAAAGGTTGGAAAATCAAAATTTGGATATACATCTCTCCAAATAATACCTATTCCAGATTTTAATTCAAATTTCAGGGACTGCTTACCTTCTTTGGCAGTTATAGCAAACTCAGGCTTGACCAATCCAAACGGAAGCCCACCAGGAAATTGATGCCTAAATAAATCATCAGTTTCATCAGGAGATGTTATTTGTGGAAGTTGGACTTGTTGTCCTGAAACAACCAAACCTTCTTTTATACATATATTTCGTAGAAACTCCTTTTGCTCATCAGAGATGTAGGATTGGGATAATACCAATCCTATGACTTTTAAAAATTTTTGAGTATCCGTTAAGTCAGTCCAGTTTATAGATGCATAGTATTCCTCAACCCGTGAACGTCTCGCACCGCTAACAACACGCTCAGGTTGACCTGGTTGAATTCCAGCCATTTGGAAAATGCTATCAATCTGACAGAGAGATAGAGCGACGCAAAATTCCCGAAATTCCAAACGCAAAGCTAATGAAATATATTCCATAGAGTATTTTCATCTGTGGATGGTTTTAATTCACGGTTGCACCCTAACGATGTATTATATCAAATCCTGGGCTCGTAGACAGGAAAACCGAAACCGCGAACTACTGTCACCGACTGCGTTTGCGTTACGCGGATAACCTGCTGTTGAGGGGCGGATCTGATATTAGATCGCAAGTCCAGGATAACGCCCATCAGTAGGGTGTTGTCAAGCATATACGGTCTAACTCCGGTATTATGGGTGTTTAATCCCGCAGTTGCCAGATAACACCTGGATCCGGGGACTTTTACCGCAGCTAGAGAAATGGAAGGAAACACTACAGCAGCCCAAGCTCCTCGACTGCTTGCGTCAAACCGCCCGCTTTGGGCATCTCAGCCGCCAAACGGAGAGATCCTACTGTACTACATCCGAGACTTTATCCTGTTTCACCAGAAGCACCACCCTAGAGAGATGGGATCCCCAGAAATCCGCGTTTCCTTCATTCCCAAACCCGCTTCAGGGTCAGTGAAAACCCTGGCAAAACCTCCTCCCCAGACAATATCGTCGGATGTTCTAACACCTCAACGGCTCGACCCGGACGATAAATTTCTACCTGCTTATTTTTTGGGTCAATTAACCAGCCCAACTGCGCCCCATTCTCCAAATATTCCTGCATCTTTGCCTGTAGTTCCTTGATGCTGTCGGTTTTTGAGCGCAACTCAACTACAAAATCCGGGCATAATGGAATAAAACCGTCTTGCTGTTCGGGGGTAAGAGCATCCCAGCGATCTTGACGAACCCAAGCTGCATCTGGAGAGCGGTTCGCACCATTGGGGAGTTCAAACCCTGTAGAAGAATCAAAAGCTCGACCTAGGGTATCGTTGGCTTCAAACCAAACACTGAGTTGACCGGTGATGCTGAGGTTACGATGCCCCGTATTGCCACCAGTGGGAGGATTCACAATTAGCTCTCCTGTTGCCGTTCTCTCCAGTCGAAGTTCGCGATTTGCCGCAGCTAGGATTGCGAACTGCTCCAGTGTCACGTGCAGGGTCAATTCCTGGGGAAGCTGGAGCCGTAGGGATTTAGATTGAGGGGGGGCTTGGACGATCGTCATTCTACTTGATACAGCTATCTTTCTACCATTCTAGCCAATTTATCCGCCGATTTGACTGGTCGTGCATCCATTGGTGACAACTTAAGAAAAAGTGGGGTTTGTCAAGGGGCGATCGCAGGGTTTGCGCTACGCTGATAAACAATCTTCAAGATCGACGCGCAAATCTTCAGCATTGAAATCGCGACCGATAAAAACGATTTGATTGCTTGGGGGAGTATCCCACTCGAAATCTTCGAGATCGTACCGACAGCCACTCAGTTGTAAAATATATTTGCTATTGCTATCGCTAAACCAGAGAATGCCTTTGGCGCGGAAAATGGTATTGGGAAGTTTTTCCGCCATAAATTCTTGAAACTTCTGCGTGTCGAAGGGACGATCGCTCGTAAAAGAAACGGACATAAATTCACTGGCATCAGCGCGATCGTCCGGCGATCGGCGCTGCCACTCTCGTATGCGATCGCGATCGCCATCTTCTCGGTGCAAGCCAATATCGAGAACCGCTTCTAAAGGAACCTTACCAAATTGACTGTACAAAATTCTGCTTTCCGGTTTTAAATCGAGGATGAATTTTTGTAGTCCATCAATACGTTCTTGTGAGACGCGATCGATTTTATTGAGAATCACCATGTCGCCATATAAAACTTGGTTGGCAGCAATGGAAACTTCATCGAGATCGGGGGCGAAGTTTTCGGCATCCACGAGGGTAATAATCGCATCGATTCGAGTCAAATATTTCAGTTCTGTGGTCAGAAAAGAGAACAAGATCGGCAAAGGATCGGCCAGTCCCGTCGTTTCGATAATTAGATAATCGACGCGCTCTTCCCTTTCCAATACCTGGTAAACCGTTTCCACTAACCCATCGTTAATGGTGCAGCAGATACAACCATTACTGAGTTCGATCGTATCTTCTGCGGCTGTGACGAGCAGTTGAGCATCAATATTGATGTCGCCAAACTCATTCACGAGAACGGCAACTTTTAATTCTTCTCGATTTTGTAAAATGTGATTGAGTAAAGTCGTTTTACCGCTACCGAGAAAACCCGTAATAATCGTGACGGGCATTCCTGATTTGGGTAAAGTGGGTAAAGTATCGGAGAGAGAAGCAACAATACGATTCATGGCCATGGCGAGAAAAACAGGTTTTATCCGCTCCGTTATCCCAATTTCCAGAATTGATGCAACAGATGGGAATATTGATG
>CAKZMO010000338.1 GCA_937128595.1 uncultured cyanobacterium
TTTGAGAGAATCAAAAAATGGGTCCTCTAAATCAAGTTCAGAAAACTTCTTGTACTGTAAGTTCGCATTTAAATTCATAGACATGTTCTCCTAATCAATGGTATTACTTATCAACGTAAAGTGTTTCGCTAACTCCTGATAAATTGCTTTGCTATACCAACTTTTGCTAGCACTTTTAGGATTTGAAGAATCTAAATATCGAATCCGGTGTAAGTTAGGGTCTTGTTTTATGATTCTCATTACCTGATGAAATTTTTTACCTTGTACAAAATCACTAAATATTTCTCTTGATTTTGTTGTGACGGTTTTATACTCTTCGGTGTAAATATCATCGTACAAACTCCGTTCCTTTATTCTGATTTCTTTAGCATTAGGATCATCTGATATGATAACATTACCCAAAAAGTTCTGAACCACTATTGCATTTTCAGTATCTGGCTCACTGGAAATTCCGGCTATCAAATCTGCATTCTTTATTCGCTTCTCATTAATTAAACTAATTCTATAATCAACTAAAATCGAATCCTCAATTCCTGAAATTTCTAGTCTTTTAGAGGAGTCTATAATACGTTCAATAAAATTCTTTACCTCGGAAGAAGCGTTAGATATGGCCGATTTATTGGATAACAAATCTATTGGCGAGTACGGCTTATTAAACCCAATAGGCAACAACACTAAACCATTTTCTTCACTTAAATCTACGTTAAATTTTTCCTTTAAGAAATCAACAAAAAAGATCACATTCGACTTCAGCAAAGAAAAAATTATCACATCAATATCTTCTAGATAAAAGTGGATAATATTATTTCGGTAGTCGTAAAGTCGCTCCAAACTTTCTTTGATTATTTGAAACTCATTACCTGAATTACTTGCAACACAGGCTAAACATTCATTAAATGGTTTCGTAGTCCCGTCGTTAAGAAATAGTCTGACATGCGGCAGATATTTAGCAATATATGCCTTGAGTAACAACTCCCAGGCATTAATTACCAATATAGTGCATACCTCATATCGATAAGAGAACAAAGGTTTGTTATGAATTTCTACTGCCGCAAATATCGCAGCCTTTGAATTATCGACAAGTAGGTTGATAAGTGCTGGTTCTTCCGTTGATTCTTCCATAGAGATCAGTTTGTTTTTTATATTGTAACTAGACCAATAGAGTATCTGTGCAAGGAGACTTTCTTTAAGAGCACGCTAACGAAAAAGGATTCATACGGCTCCACAGCCGTATAATCCTTGTTGAACTAAGCCGAAGTTGGGGGGAAACCTATGGCGTTTCATACAAAAAGGGAACAGCCCTCAACGCAAAAACTAACCCCATCTTCAGCAACCTAACCCCATTATAAAAGGGAAAAAGGGAGAATCAAGAGCAACTAGCGTGTGTAGTCAAGCAAAAACAACGTGGAAAGGCGATAAAACAGAACGCGGCAGCAAAACGGCCGTGTTGTCAGGCAGGGGACAATAAGCCGCAAGCGGCACGACCAACAACGATTCTATTTTCTCTCACAGATCATCAGGTGGAGAACGCGCAGGCGGTTTGATAGAGCGCAAACGACGCATCTCCTGCCCGCAGGCAGGACAGCGACAAACCCACCCCGAGGCAGCTGGAGCCGTTGTTATCTCGGCTGGTGGAAAGCACCCCATGACGATCCCCAGTAAATGGCGTAGCGTAGCCAACTGCGGACGACGGCAAGGGGCCAAAAAGCCATAGTACCGCACCTTAACAAACCCCTTGGGTAACACATGCTGCAAAAAGCGGCGGATAAACTCCACCGCCGCAAGCGTCATTGTGCGGTACTTGCCCGTCTCAGATTGACGATAGGAAAAGGTCACTTTGCCCCGGTCACATTTGAGAATCCGGCGATTGCTGATGGCGACGCGAAAAATATATGGAGCCAGATAGCGTAGCGCTGTTTCCCCCTTGCCCACAGGCTGACAATGGACAACCCAATCCTGCCGCCAGACAGCGGCGGGAATCTGGTCGAAAAAGGGTGTCTCGTGCAAAGCGTCCCGCATTTTCGCCCGAAAGATGACCGACAACGCCTTCACTGGCAACAGAAAGTTGTGTTTCAGCAGACGATACTTGCCATCTGGAAGCCGTGCAACAGCAGGCACAAGGTAATGGACATGAGGGTGATAGCTCAGATTACGCCCCCACGTGTGCAATACGCCCAACAGCCCTAATTGCCCACCGGCAAAACGAGGGTCTTGGGCTAACTGCTGACTCGCTGAGGCCGAGGCACGAAAGAGAAGATGGTAGAGAACTCGTTGGTGAGATTGAGCAAACGGCCGTAAATCAGCCGGCAACGTAAACGTCAGAAGAAAGTAAGGGGTAGGCAATTGGAGCGCCTTCTGCTTTGCCAACCATGTTTGCCCAGCGTCATGCTGACATTGGGGACAATGGCGGTTGCGGCAAGAATGGTATTGGTAATGTTGTTCGCCGCAATCGGGGCAAGCATAAAGATGACCGCCCATCGCTTCTGTGCGGCAAGCAAGAATATCGCGCAAGGCACGCCGTTGGCTGGGCAATATCTTTTGCCCATATTGCGCCTGATATTCTGCGCCATACCGACGCACAATCTCGGCTAAATCTACCCCGGCAATTCAGCCATCAATTGATTGATGCACGCAACGGCATTGATTTCGGCCGTTTGGGTCAGATGGGTATAACGGGTCGTCGTTTGTATGGAACTGTGTCCCAACCATTGCTGAATGTGGCGGAGGTTGACCCCCGCTTCCAACAAGTGGGTCGCCCATGAGTGACGCAGGGTATGGACAGTTGCCTCTTTGACGATGCCACTTTCGGTCAAAGCGAGCTTGAAAGCGCGTTGCACGCCGCTGGCATCGCGGGGTTGAGTCACGGCGGTCGGGGGTTGTCCTTTGGCCGGTCGTCCGGGAAAGAGCCATGTAGGATGCCGATGAGTTGTCCAGAAACGGCGCAAGGTGGGGAGTAATGTTGTTGGCAAGGGAACATATCGGTCTTTGCTCCCTTTGCCCTGGCGTAGGTGGAGCCACATCCTATCGCTATCAATATCTTGAACCTGCAAACGGATGGCTTCGCCCAAACGAAGACCGCAAGCATAGATAGCGGTCAGACAAGTACGGTAAGTGGGATGACGCAGTTGGTTGAGGATGCGATACACCTCAACTTGACTCAATACGGTGGGCAGGGTGTTGCTTTTCGGAACGCGCACCAATTCAAATAGGTGCCATTCGCGGTGCAGGGTTTGTTGATAGAAGAATTTGATGCCGCAAAGAGCAATCGTTTGCGAGCTGCGGGAGACTTGTTTCTCATTTTTCAGGTAGAGAAAGTACGCTCGTAACTCGTCTTCTGTAATCTGGTCGGGGGGCTTGTCGTAATGGGCCGCCAATTGGCGTACGGCACGAATGTAGGCTTCTTGGGTTTTGGTTGCCAACCCGCGCAGTTGCAGGTCGGCCAGCATCTTTTCTCGTAAGGGGGTCATATTCATATCTCCTCTGTGGTCACAAATTCTTTGTGGACACAATAATGGTTATATGAGATATGATACGTCTAAGGGAGGGTTAGCGGTTGTCGTTTGGTTGGGTTTTCCTGCGCGAAGCGCTTAGTTCAACGTCTTGATAAGCTGCCTGCGAGAAAAGCCAGTGACTTCCGAGTGCGAAAAGTATTTGCTAACCATGTCCTTAAATCATGAATGATCCCCAGGCTCGCAGGTCAGCTTCATTTATTGTTAGCATACTTTTTGCTCTGCCATTTTCATTCTAATTCCATGCTGTTGAGGATCATTCGCATTTGGGTGTACCCCCAAGCATTTATTTCTGGTGTTCCAAGTCGCCACCTGGCAATCATTTGCACTGGAAGTGCATCATAATCAATTAGGACTATCTCATAATCTTCAACATATAGAGATTCTTCAAGCTCAAATGTCTGAGAGGAACTCAGCTCAAAGACGTTATATGGTTCTGCAAATATTGAGGCCTGTACAGCAGGATGGTCGCCAAATTCAATCGTTTCGACTCCTCCTGTGATTTCATAATTTTTGAAATCAGCAAATATGACAGAGAGCCGTTCATTTAACGAGTTAGCCAGATCATCATTGAAAGCGGTGACCCCCACCCTATCCATTTCAATTTTTGCACG
>CAKZMO010000339.1 GCA_937128595.1 uncultured cyanobacterium
TTACCACCACCATCAATATTCAACAGGGCCTCTACCTTCATTGGCAGACCGAAAAGCGCGATAAACCCTTCAGCATCCTTCTGGTTATACACGTCCTCTTCACCGAAGGAGGCATAATCCTCGCGGTACAGGCTGTACGGACTCTTACGCCCAGCAATGATTACATTGCCCTTGTACAATTTTAGCCGGACTGTACCAGTAACCTGTTCTTGCGTGACATCGATGAAAGCGTCTAATGCCTCGCGCAGGCGTGTGTACCACATGCCGTTATAGACCAATTCCGCGTATTTTACAGCACAGAAATCTTTATAATGCATGGTGTGCTTATCCAGTGTAATGCTCTCCAAAGCCTGATGTGCCTTCAGCAACAGGGTTCCGGCTGGCGTCTCATAGACACCGTGGCTTTTCATACCGACCAGACGATTTTCAACGATATCCGCACGCCCAACAGCATGCTTGCCAGCAAGCGCGGTCAACTGACGATACAGACTAACCGGGTCCAGGGCTTCGCCATTCACACTGACGGGATCGCCTTTTTCAAAGCCGATCTCGACGTACTCAGGCTCATCTGGGGCATCTTCCGGGCTGACAGTCAATTGAAACATGCCGGCTTCCGGTTCATTCCACGGATTTTCCAGCAACCCACCCTCGTGGCTCAGATGGAAGATGTTGCGATCTCGACTGTAAATATCTTTTTCTGTGTGGGAAACGGGGACGTTAAATTCGGCAGCATATGCCAGGGCATCTTCACGGCTACGAATGTCCCACTCACGCCAGGGGGCAATCACCTTAAGTTTGGGGTTGAGTGCCATCACGGTCAACTCAAAACGCACCTGATCATTTCCCTTACCCGTACACCCATGTGCAATGGCATCTGCGCCTTCTTCCTCAGCGACTTCAACCAGATGCTTACCGATCAATGGACGAGCAAATGATGTACCGAGCAAATACTCTCGCTCATAGACTGCACCTGCTTTCATAGTTGGGAAAACAAAGTCTTTGAGAAATTCTTCCCGCAAGTCTCGTATGTAAAGCTTGCTTGCCCCAGATTGTTTTGCCTTCTCTTCCAGACCATCAAGCTCTTCTTCCTGACCCAGGTCAGCACAAAAGCAGATGACCTCGCAATCATCATAGTTATTCCGCAACCAGGGCACAATCACCGAGGTATCTAACCCACCACTATAGGCCAATACGACCTTCTTAACGCCTTTTTCACTCATTACATATGCTCCCTAGGCATCACCAAAATAAAAAGACCCCGGATCGGTTCCGAGGTCGTGGTCTTCCGAATAAACGATAAGTATCACCTACTCTGCACACCAAAATCCCCGAACCAATGTGTAATGGTACGGTTATAACGCTGACGAAATCGGCGCAATAGTGAGTAGGATAATCGTATCATGCACAATAGCATACCGTGTGATCGGGAGATGTCAAGCAGAATATCCGGTGAAAAAGTGAGGATCATACTTGCCGGATAATCCCACGAGCAGGTAAAATCTATTTTGTGATTAAAATTACATAAGCAAATCATTGAGGGTTGTTATGAGTAAAGCTGATGAACTGCGCGAACTGCGTGATGGTAAAGCTATCCCACACCTCACACAGTATGCGCCCGTATGGATTGTTGATGAAAAAGTCATCGAAAAGGACGAAGCAATACAGTTTAACGTCGTTTTCCGCCATCATTTATATGGATGGGTAAACCGCCGCTACCGTTATGACGGCTTCAACAATGTCCTCTACCACAAGGGGCAGCATGTTATGGCAGAGGACGATGTAGTAGAACTACAAGAGAACGAACCCTACATCACAACCACAATAACCGACACACCAAACGCTTACGGTGGCTAACTGACGGATGCCTGTCGCCGATGTCGGCTGACCACATCCTCAAAGATCGGTAACAAACGCTCCACAATGCGCTGCCAGGCATATTGTTCGGCGAGTTGCGCTGCATTCTCGCCGAGCAACCTGTGTTTTTCAGAGTCAGCCAAAATTGATACGATCCCAGCGGCTAATGCTTTGGGGTCACGCACAGGCATTAACAGGCCAGTCTCTTGGTCTTGAACTAGAAATGCTAACCCACCCACTTCAGACGCGATAACAGGTGTACCAGCAGCCATTGCCTCTAACGCAACCATCCCAAATGACTCATAATCTGAAGGCACAATTACCGCTGATGCTGCCGCATAATACAGGCGCAGTTCTTCATGGTTTTTTGCACCCAGGAAGTCAACAAGATGCTCTATCTTGAGTTCTTGAGCTACCGACTTCAGCCGTTGAATTTCCTCATCAGCAGGATTTTTCGGATCACCACCGATAATGGCAAAACAGGTACGCTCCATCAGGGGTTTGTTTTCACGTCGTAGTAAATCCACAGCCTGGAGGATGGTATCAATCGCTTTCAATCGTTCGATACGCCCCACAAACAAGAACAGGTTACACTCAGGGTTAATCCCTAATTGATCACGGGCATGAGCCGTTGGGATAGGACGAAAACGTTCTGGGTCCACTCCAGGTGGCACAATGTCGATCTTACGTCGGTCTGCCCGGTATA
>CAKZMO010000340.1 GCA_937128595.1 uncultured cyanobacterium
CGGCGCAAGACAGTTGGTGGTGCAGCTTGCATTCGACACGATCGCATCGGTATCGGGGTTGAAGGTTTCATGATTAACCCCGACCAGCAGGGTTCGCACCTTCTCCGGATCTTTTGTGGGAGCAGAAATAACCACACGCTTTGCTCCGGCTGCTAAGTGCTTGGATGCACCGTCATGGGTTGTAAATAATCCTGTGGATTCAACCACATAGTCTACGTTGGCCTCGCCCCAGGGCAGTTCCGAGGGGTCACGCATGGCAGTACAGGGAATGTATTTTCCATTGACCGTAATGCCGCCGTCATCCGATTCGACGGTTCCCTTAAATGTGCCGTGGGTGGAATCGTATTTCAGCAAGTAGGCCAGATTCTTGGGGGGAACGAGGTCATTGATGCCAACAAATTCAATATCGGGATTGTCAATCCCAGCACGAAAGACTAAGCGGCCAATCCGACCAAATCCGTTGATTCCAACTTTAATGGCAGCCATAAATCAAAACTCCTTGTCGATGATCTGCGAGCTGCTGCGCGGTTGGAGGAACGGCGATCTCAAGAGCGGTGATGTTTACCGAAACAATAGAGCGGTTGACTGGTTCTGAATCGGGGATGCGATCGCGGCTAGATGCACGGCGGTGGGAAGGATCACTAAACCCGCCCTGAATCCGCCCTGCGGCGATAGCTTGCACCGTCAGTCCGGTCAGGCTTGGCTCAATGAATTTCATCGTCACAGGCTAGCAACGGGTCAAACTCGCGCTCAATCAGGCGTTGGCTTGTCTAGTCGCTTGTCCATTCTTCAATCATAAAGTTGCTTTAGGGCATTCCTAGTAAAGCAACGGATGAACCCAGCGAGTGCTAACGCATGACTGCCTAATCTGCATCACCCGTATCAACAAAGCATTCCATTGGCTCAGGGTGAACGCAGATAGAGGTTGAAGAAGGACAGTGAGCGATCGCGTTGAGGGGGATGCCAATGGTTACCGACACCGCACCGTCAACAAATCGTAAACAATCAGACGCTCTTGGAAAACTGAATGTGAGTACAACGCTTCCGGACGTTTATCGAACCGACATGATCCGGCTTAGATCAAGGTGTGCAGTCGCAGCATCAACTGCTGAAGCGCTGACTCTGTTCCTCACGCTGCGATACTAACAACGAATCCCTGATCCCACGGGTTTGTTAATCCAATTTTTCTAATCCGGGTCGATTCGGCCTGGATGAGCTGTAACGAGGCTCTCCAGAACTTATCCTGCTTCAAGCTGTACTAATGGTGCATTAAGGTTAGACGACAAGGATTCGCCGCCTAGTCAACGACTTTCAGCAAGCCCATCTGGAGGCGATCGCTGATCGCGCGCACTTGAGCCAGTTGCCGATTGGTTAGGGTGCAATCGGACGCTAGTAGTGTAAAAAAGCGCTGCTTATCTCTATGGGTGATTCGTCCAGTAGATAGCACGCTTTGGATCACTTGTTCAATATCGGTAGTTGGGTGTGGCATGGCGACTTAGGTCAAACAAAAATGAAATGTAGTCAATCCGCAAAACTACTTACTGAGCATCACGTGAAACGTTGAAACGCTAAGAAAAAGTTAATTTTCTGTCTTCTCCTATACTAACAATCTAACTGAAATCCACAGGCAAATCGATAAATTCTTTATAAACCTATAGGTCAAAATACGAATTTTCACTGAGCTATCCGGACATTTTTTGAAACGCTTGGGACTGAAACCGCCATTTTTTTAAGGTCACTAATGAATAAATTCAGTGGTAATACGTAGGAAACGACATGGCTTTAGTCATCGAGATGACGCCTCAGCGATCGCACGGAGCAGTCTGATAATGAGCAGATAAATGGGCGTATCAAAATGGTTTCCACCCCATTAACAGACTGGAATCGCTGCACTATGGATTTTTGGCTTCATCGTTTTCACATTGTGCAGTTGGCGGGCGGCGTGGAACGTCACCAAAATGGCAGCAACTTGTGATCAGTTTGCTCGATGCAAGGGCGAGTTTCCGGACTTCTACACAAAACGGTTCAAGCTGGTTGACTGACAAAACTTGTAAAACCCTAAGCGCTAGGCAGGTCAGGAGACCTGACCCTTACATTGCCGAAAATCCTGTAGGGGAGAGATTTCCGTGCCCAATGCAGGATCTTTTGTCAGTCAATCAGCGGTTCAAGACAAAACGGTTCAAGCTAGAAGCTGTTAACAGCATGACAACCCCTAGTTAATCGGATGAGGGCAAGCGCGTAATTGCCTACTCCGATAGATTGGGTGCATGTCACCGTTTCGCCCTCTCTCTACATCTCTCTCCCAAGGGTGGGCGAAAGACGTTGACGGTTTTGCTCCCCTTCGCCCAATCGTGGGCGAAGGGGTTGGGGGATGAGGGCAATGCAGGGTTTGCAAATATGACAGGCTCCCGATAGATTTCTGTGCTGATGTGATGAACTGGCGCGTCCTGGTCTATGGTCGTTGCCAGTCTTGCAATCTGTTTCAG
>CAKZMO010000341.1 GCA_937128595.1 uncultured cyanobacterium
ATCCAGCATACGAAGGCCAAACCTTTGGCAGCAACGCAGCAGCTTGGTGGGGCTTTCACTACAATGACATGATCGAAGAACCAGCCCCCCGTGAAGTCATCACCATCTATGAGGTGGACGCTGCCGGAGAGCAAAACTGGGCAAGTGCAGTCTATAACTTTCGCTGGATCCCTCAAACAGATCCTTTTGGTGTAGTGCATGAGCGAATCGACTATCCCGGAGTGCCTGTTGATCACAACCTCACCGAGCAAAACTTTGAGGTGCTAGAAGATGTTCGCATTCCTATCCGACCTCACTTTGGTGTGATTGGCTTGGCTCCTAGCGAAGCGGATGTTGTGGACTCCATTCCTCCTAGCTATTTTGGCGGCAACATCGACAACTGGCGCATCGGAGCCGGAGCCACCATGTACTATCCCATCGCAGTAGAGGGAGGACTGCTATCTCTTGGCGATCCCCATGCAGCCCAAGGCGATTCAGAACTTGCAGGAACGGCGATCGAAACTTCCCTCACGGGCTTGATTCGAGTTGTGGTGCATCCGCAAGAGGAACTGCCGGAAACGATCCTCGAAGATCTCAACTACCCATTGCTGGAAACCGATGATGAGTTCGTAGTTCACGGATTTAGCTATGCAAACTATCTTGACGAACTTGGAGAAACGGCGCAGCAAGATATTTACAGTGAGTCCTCAGTCGATGCGGCTTTGCGGGATGCGTTTCGCAAGATGCGTCATTTCTTAATGACAACTCAGGGCATGAGTGAAGATGAGGCCATTTCTCTGATGTCCGTGGCGGTTGACTTTGGTATTACCCAGGTTGTTGATGGCAACTGGGGAGTTCATGCTGTAATTCGAAAAGATGTGTTGACTGGGGCTGATGAATAAGAACTGAGGAGTTTTTGAATCGGGGTTGGTTCAAGAATGAATAAGGTAGAGGGCGATCGCCCTCTACCTTTTCTTTGTAATGTGACAAGAGGCAGAATTTAGGATTCGGAATTTAGAGTGAAATGCCTGCTAAGCAATAGATTGAGCCTCTCAATCTGCCCCAACCTAACTGCGGCTTGCTATATATGGTGATCTATTCAGTATGGGTTTTTCGGTCAAATCAGCTGAGCAGATCTGGGGACGGTTGCAGCCAAATCCACAAGTTTAGGACTTACGTATAACTCGTGTCAGCCTGAATAAATTCGTTGAGATTGTGGGCGCGGAGCGCCCACAATCTCAATAAAATACGTAAGTCCTGAAGTTTTATCAAACCATGCAGCAAAGCGCTGCGCTTTGCCTCTTTGTTGTTATCCGCTTTGTCAACTGTCCTCGTTTGGCGATCGATACCCTGTTAGAAGATTTATTATTTCAATCTCACTCCTGTCAAGAGGCGCTATAAGAGATAAGCATAGTTGAAGCAAAACATTAGACATGGCGATCGCCCAACTTTACCCAGTCTGTTAACCTCCTGTTAATCTGCTGACTTTGGTTCAGCATAATCGGTTCGATTCATCTGTATTTTTGTTTGATGTATTTTTGTTTGAGTCACGCTTGTTCGTATCCCCGTCTCTTGTCTGTTTAGTTCATTTTCATGACTCAGCCGCCTCACTCTGACTCTCCTTCATCCGAATCCGATGACTCCGCTTCCGAAGAGTCGTCTACTCAAGCTCGCCCAAGGCGATCGCCCTGGCGACGTATCGTCCTGGTGTCTGGAGCAACGCTTGCAGTGGCAGCGGCAGCAGGAACCCTTATCGCTCGCCACTGGGTCTATACGCGACTTGTGCCTACGGTCAAAGTCTCGCTGGAGCAGCTCATTCAGCGTCCCGTTGATGTGGGTGACGTGGAAGGATTTACCCCGTTTAGCCTCCGGTTAGGAGAAACGGTGCTACCACCCACAGCGGATGATCCCGATCGCGCCATTGTAGAAGCGCTCCAGATTCACTTCAATCCCTTTGAAGCGTTGTTCAAGCGCCAGCTCAGTTTGGGAGTGACGCTGATTCGTCCGACCGCTGTGATTGAGCAGTCGGAAGCGGGAAACTGGGTTGATCTTGAGCTTCAGGTTCAAGATCCGGGTGCCATTGAGATCAAGCTAGACCGACTGCGCTTGCAAGAGGCTCAGATCGCCCTAGTCCCCTACGACGAGATTCAGACCTCAGGTCAGGATTCCGATGATGTTTCAGAAGAGTTCACAAACACTCTCAATACCGACCTGTCGCAGCTACAAGGCGCAACCCTTCCTCCCGATTGGTCACAGCCTTCAAGCTGGGAAGCCGTAGGTGAGAATGCAGTGGCGATCGCCCCTATCAACGGTGTGGTTCGGTTTCGAGATGAGAATCGACGATTTCTATTTGATCTGACGGGGCAGCCTTGGGTTGATTCTGAGCTGGTGGGGAGTACTGGCGGAGAGTTTGACCTTGAGGGTGAGTTGTTTCTTGGAGAAGCAGGGACAGAATCTTCTTCTGATGAATTCAACCTCAATGCACTCGAAGCCAATGCAGTAATTCGCAGCCAAAACTTGGCGATCGCTCCTTTTACCGAACTGCTGCCCAGTCTGCCAGCAACCATTGCTGCTGGACACCTTCACAGTCAGCTAGAGGTGGCGATCGCTCCCAATTTTCAGTGGGATATCGCAGGGACAGCACGGCTTGAGAAGCTAGAGGCTCAAATTCCAGGTTTTCCGTTCGATCTTTCAGCAGGCAGCGGACGCGTTCGCTTTCAGGATGGCATCGCCCAACTCGAAGAGGTTTCCGCTCAAGTGGGGGATACGCCCTTCGAAGCGAGAGGCCAAATTCGGTATCAAGACTCGTTGCAGCAGGGCTATGACCTCGTGGTCGAGAGCCGCTCTCTCGACTTGGCTGAACTGGTCAATACGGTGGCGGCCGATCTTCCAGCCAGCGTGAGTGGACGCGTCAGCACTGAGGTTCAGATCACCGGAGCGTTAGACCAGCCTCAGATTGAGGGCACGGTAAACCAAGTGCGTCCTATTCAAGTCGATCAGTTTGAGTTCGATTCTCTCGGGGCTCGATTTCGGCTTGATCCCAATGCTATCAGTCCTTCTACTCTAGAAATCAATGCCTTTCAAGCCGTTTTGAAAGAAGGAGGAATGATTGCGGGCACCGGACGTTTGGGGATTGATCCTATCCAGAGCTTGAACTTTAACTTCGATATTTCAGACTTATCCGCCGATGCATTAGCACGTTCCTATCTGCCTCAACCCTTGCCTGCTGAGGTCGCTCTTGGCAACTTATCTGCAACTCTAAATCTTGCTGGAACACTGCAATCTCCGCAGGCTGATGTCGCTTGGGCGCTACCAGAAGCAACCTATCCAGCCCAAGGAGAAGTGCAGCTTTTGGGCGATCGCCTTCGTTTGCAAAACACGACAGTCGAAGTTTTCTCAGGTACGGTGCAGCCTGAAGCAGAAGTGAATTTGAGCGATCGCCAATGGCAGGCTACGGCAACGCTGAATCGATTGCCCTTGCGTCCATTCGTACCACAGCAGTCGGGAGATGTCAGTGGTCGTGTCCGAGCGTCTGGAAATTTGAATGACTTCAGCCCTGCGGCCATCGACGCGGAAGGGCAGATTCAGCTATCGAGTGTTCCCGTGTTAGCCGAGCCGCTGGACGCCGACTTTCGCTGGGTAGGCAACGGCATCGAGATTCGACAGGCTACGACGCCCAGTCTTCGAGCCAGCGGATTTATCGCCACTCAGCTAGAAGGAGCCAATGCTCCCTTCATTTCGCGACTGGATTTGAACGTAGAGACGGAAACGCTGGATATTCAACGGGCGATCGCTCTTCTGCCCGGTTCACTCCCTGCCGACATCCAAATCGCGGGGCAAACTCGATTTTCGGGTAAAGTAACCGGAACTCCTGAAAGACCAACCGTTGACGGCAATTTAGCTCTCGACAACTTGGTGGTGAATGAACTGGCCTTTGATCCAAATCTCAACGGCCCAGTGCAGTTTACTCCAGGAACCGGAGGCCGCTTAGACTTGCTAGGCAGACAAGATCGCATTGCTCTCGCTGTCGATAGCCAATATCGTCCCGTCACGTTTTTTGTGCGTCGAGGAACGGCGGTTGCAGAAGGTCGCACTGAGGGCGATCGCCTTGTCACCCAACTCACTAACTTTCCTCTCGCGATTCTGAGCTTACGGCCTGCTGCTGAGACAGGTCTGGGAGCCGTAGCCGGAACCCTATCAGGCCGGGTAGACATCGATTTCTCGACTTTTGACGTGGCTAACCCCACAAGCACCACTGCCTTTGGCGATATTGAGATCCAAAATCCCAGAATCGGTCACATCGAAGGGGACTTCTTTCAAGGACGCCTCATCTACGAAGACGGAATCGTGGCTCTCAATGGTGGACAGCTTATTGTCGGCAACAGCACGTATGCTCTCGTCGGTCGCGTATCACCCGCAGACGACACGCTCTTTCGAGGACAGATCAGTGCCACCAATGGCGGCATCCAAGACCTGCTAGTGGCGTTCCAATACTTCGAGCTGTCAGATATTTTACGCTTCCTCAGTCCGCCTGATTATGGTGATGCCGATGACGTTTATCCAAGTTCGATTGCCACGTCTGACAGTTCTTTCCTGAGGCGGCTCCAGCGCTATTCGGAAATTGTAGACTTGCGCGATCGCCAATTGACTGAGGCAGAGCAAACAGAATTTTTTCCGCCCCTGCGAGACCTCAATGGCGAATTTTCCGGCATTATTGACATCACCGTTTCCCGCGACGCCGGATTATCTGCAGAATTCAGCGTGGAGGGCGAAGATTTAGAGTGGGGCGAATACACCGCTCCCAATCGTCTCATTGCCGAAGGAAGTTTTGCAGACAATACTCTGACCCTGCTGCCGTTTCGCTTTGAGTCTGGAGAGACCCTAATCAACTTTGCTGGAAAAGTCGGCCAAGACGAAGACAGCAGTGGGCAAATCCAGGTGCAAAACGTTCCCGCTGAGCTGGTAATGGAATTTTTCCAACTTCCTCTCGACGTTCAAGGCAATCTCAACGCCACTGCAACCCTGACTGAAAGCATCTCTAATCCGCAAGCACGGGGAGCTTTTGAGTTGACCGACGGAACGCTTAACCAAACTCCGGTTCAGCAAGCGAGAGCTAGCTTTAGCTATGCAGACGCTCGCCTCAATCTGATTGGCGGAATGCGGGTGACGGAAAATGACCCCATTCGGGTCACAGGCAGCATTCCGTTTCAGCTTCCCCAAGGAACGGTTGCACCTGCTAGCGATGCCATCAGCTTAGAGGTCGAGCTAGAAGACGAGGGACTGGCGATTCTCAACGTGCTCAATGACCAAATCGCTTGGGAAGGCGGCGAAGCAGCGATCGCCCTCAAGATTGGTGGAACCCTGCGACAAACTCCCACAGGAATCGACTTGCGCCCTCTCGCTAGTGGTGTCGCGCAGGTCGAAGGTGGGCGGTTTTCATCGCGATTGCTGCCAGAACCCCTCACGGATGTTTCAGGAACGGTGCGATTTGACCGCGATCGCATCAATGTAGAAAGAGTCCGGGGACAGTTTAGCGATGGGGAGTTCGTGGCTCAGGGCGTTGTTCCCCTGGCAGAACCGCTAGTCCTGACCGAGACAGACTCTAGCTCTCCGCCGCTAACGGTTAATTTGTCGGGGCTTGCGGTGAACTTCAAAGGACTCTACAACGGCGGAGTTGATGGTCTCATTCGTGTCGGCGGCACGGCTCTAGCTCCCCAACTGGGTGGAGAGGTGGTGCTGTCCAACGGTCGAATTTCCCTGCCTGAACCAACGGCACCAGGAGGGATAGTCGCTGCTAGCGCTACGGAAAATGCGACAACTGTCTTTTCTCCACCCGAGTTAGACAACCTTCAAGTGACTCTGGGCGATCGCCTCCTGATTACTCGTGCCCCAATCCTCAATTTCGTGGCGACAGGCGGGTTAGTCGTGAATGGTTCCCTCAACGATTTTCGGACATTGCGCCCTGATGGCGTCATTCGTCTTCGCAGTGGACAGGTAAACGTGTTCACAACCCAGTTCAACCTCGAACGGCGGCACGAAAACGTGGCTGTTTTTCGACCCACTCAAGGAGCTGATCCGTTTCTTAACGTACTCCTTGCGACTTCGGTGTTGGAGCAAACTCGCACCATTCAACCCCCCACATCTCCCTATGCCCAATCCGAAATTGTGGATGCCACCGCGTCCGATATCGGTGGTCTGCAAACCGTGCGAATTGAAGCAGCGGTCGTAGGGCCAGCTAGCCAAATCTTCGAGAACTTAGAACTCACCAGCAGTCCAGGACGCAGCGAGAACGAAATTATTGCCCTCATCGGAGGCGGTTTTGTTAACGATATTGACGCAGGAGATGGCTCTTTGGCGATCGCCAATCTGGCAGGCACGGCACTCTTCACCAGCATCCAAACTCTAATTAGCAATGCTGTCGGTTTCGGCGACTTTCGCATCTTCCCAACGGTGATCACTAACGATGACCGAGAAGAAGGAAATAGTGACGACATCGGTTCTACCTTTGGCCTCGCCGCCGAGCTAGGAATCGGTATCACGGATGACCTATCCGTCTCGATCTTGCAGCTTCTGACGGTGAGGGAGCCGACCCAGTTTAGCTTGCGCTATCGGTTAGACGACAATTGGCTATTGCGCGGGTCTACCAACCTTGATGACGACAGCCGCGTCGTCCTGGAGTATGAGGCTCGCTTTTAGGGACCACGCCTAATGAGGCTCAGCGTTTTGGATGCTTTCACTATTTGATTGAAGCACTCTCGATTTGAAGCACTCTCAAACACTCTCTCAGGAGAGCTATAGTGCTACGCGCTGATATAAAATCAATAGCCTATGGAGAAGCCGCGCACCGCGCGGCTTCTCCATAAAGGTCTGTCCTAACCTATCTACGCATTGCTATATGACTTGACCAGCACTCCAGGTTCTTTTTGGATGGGAACCAGATCGAGAGTATCTGTCTGCGCACAGAACTTGAGGTCATCGAAGCATTCCAACCGCACGAGCCGTTTTCCGTGACTGGCTAAATACATCAGATCAAGTAACCGATCGCGCCATTGTTCATACAAGGAAACCGCTGCCACAAGCTCGTCATTTCCGGCGATCGCCCCCAACCCGTGAGCGTCAGATGATTCGCGGAGCTGGTTAGCAATGCTGTAGGCGATCGCCCCGCCGCAAACGGTGTCTTCCAACGAATACGTGCCTTCCCAACCCGAACCGACAATCCAAACGGTTTCAGGACGAGTATGAAGCAAATGCTGCACCACAGCCCGCCGATTGACCAGCGCAGCCGTCAAAACTGTGACAGCCGACTGAATTCTCTCCAGGCATCGAGTTCCGTTCGTGGTAGTGATGAACAACCGCTTTCCTCCCACGTACTCTGCCGTGCAGTCGAGAGGAGAGTTTCCCAAGTCGCACCCCTCAAGCTTTGATCCCCCTCGCTCCCCCGCACGAATGCGCTGTTCGGCAGGCCAAGCGTCGCTCACCTGCATTAGCTGATCAACACTACTAAACGCCTGCACAGCTTCAGCACCATTGTGAAGAGCCGTCGCGATGGTCGTTGTCGCTCGCAAGACATCAACGGCGATCGCACAATCTGGAGCGGGCGCATCAGGCACTTGTTCAGGAGTATGGAAGAGATAAAGCTTCACGGGTTGACCAGCTATAGGGCACGTATTGAGTTCTCTTAATTCTAAAGCGGCGCTGCGCCTCCTCTGAAAATTTTTCGATGGAAGCTTCTATCGAGTGCATCAACGAATACCTTCCTTTCATCCCATTTCTCTAGCCCAACTATTAGTCGTGACCGACAAGCGAGAACAAATTTTAGCGCCACGGTCGTCTCTGACAATCACAGTGTAGAAAAATGCAACTTTCTCAGATTACGATTCCTATGAACGCGATTCTTATAAAAATGACTAGGATAAGACCAGACTCACCAGCTTGACGTGGAGAGCGTCTTGCTTTGAGCAAACGAGATCGTTTTTCCGGAAAGCCCTTTTGGGCAAACGAATCCTTCGTAAACGCCTTCGATTTGAAATTATTGCAAGCCACGGACTTATGTTAAATCCCACCTTAATGAAAACCATTGCCCTAGCTGCTTTTTGGGGCGGTGGCCTCGCTTTGTCAATGCAATCTGCTCAAGCTCTGTCATCTTCAACAGCCCAGCAACCCACATCGGCAGCGCCATCAGCAGCCACCTCTACAACTGCCATAAACAAGCAAGAAGAAGCTCCTACCGAAGAGTTCAACTTGGATGAGATCACTCCTGTCAGCGATCAGGAGATTGCCCAGTTTGCGAACGCGCTGATGCAGATTCAAACGATTCAACAGTCCTACGAT
The DNA here is from genome assembly GCA_937128595.1 of uncultured cyanobacterium. Classification (GTDB taxonomy): domain Bacteria; phylum Cyanobacteriota; class Cyanobacteriia; order CAKZMO01; family CAKZMO01; genus CAKZMO01. The sequence goes on from CAKZMO010000341.1 coordinate 8,311, forward strand.
TCTCAGATTGCCTCTGTTGTTGAAACTGTTGGATTGAGTCCCCAACGGTTTTACCAGATTCTCACCCTCGTGCGATCGCCCCAAGAAGCTGAGGCTGAAAACATTCCCGAAGTGGCTGAAGCCGAAGCCGAGAGCTTTCAGCAAGCACTCATCCAAATTGGAGCTATCCAGCAGGAAACTCAGACTCAGATGCAGCAGGTGATTCAGGCAGAAGGTCTGGATTTAGAGCGATTTCAGGAAATTATCATCGTTATAAACAACGATGAAGCGATTGAAAGCCGGGTGCGCCAGATGCTCGAAGAGTCTGACGAGCAGAGTTAACTAAGGAAGTGAAGCACTTCTATCGGTGTGATCTGCGGATCGGTTACCCGACCGTTCCACTTCTCAGCGCTGACTGCAACAATTTACTGAAACAGTTTCAAGCTCCGTTGGAGAAGAATGTTGCTGATAGATGGATTTTCAGTGATGATAGATTCTCAGTGAAAGGTTCGGAGACGAATTCTTTGAATCTCACCACGGATTGAACGGCAACTCAACTGCTGATCTGAAGCACATCGTCATTGAGGCACACCATGCGGCATTGGAAACGACTGGGGCTATTAGCCCTGCTAGGACTGACCCTAAGCTGGCTGATTGGCTGTAGCAACAGTCAAAGCTCAAGCAACTCAGCAGAATCGGGTGCTCAAGAAGTAGAGTTTTGGACGATGCAGCTCCAGCCGCAGTTTACAGACTACTTCAACGAGCTAATTGCAGACTTTGAAACCGAGAATCCCGACATTACTGTTCGCTGGGTCGATGTTCCCTGGTCAGACATGCAGAGCAAAATTCTCACAGCAGTCTCCGCTGGAACTGCTCCCGATGTGGTGAATCTCAATCCCGATTTTGCTTCCCAACTGGCAAGCCGCAATGCATGGCTGGAACTCGATGACAAAGTACCCGCTGAGGCGCAATCTGAGTATTTACCCAATATTTGGCAAGCAAGTGCCCTCAATGGCAGCACCTTTGGCCTTCCCTGGTATTTGACAACCAGCGTCACGATCTACAACAAAGATCTCTTAGAGCAAGCTGGCTTGAGCGATCCTCCGACCACCTATGAAGAGTTGGCGATCGCCGCCAAGCAAGTGAAAGAAGCGACGGGCAAGTATGCCTTCTTCACCACATTTGTGCCCGAAGATTCTGCGGATGTGCTTCATTCCTTCATTCAAATGGGCGTTCCTTTAGTCAACGAAGATGGCAGTGCCGCTTTCAATACGCCTGGAGGCAAAGCCGTTTTTCAGTATTGGACGGATCTGTTTCAATCTGAACTGCTGCCTCGCGAAGTGCTAACTCAAGGACACCGCCGCGCCATTGAGCTATATCAGGCCGGAGAAACCGCTATTGTCTCTACCAGTCCTCAATTTCTCGACACCATTGCCAACAATGCCCCATCGATCGCTCAAGTATCAGAAGCCGCTCCGCAAATCACTGGTGAGACCGGAGCAAAAAATGTAGCTGCAATGAACGTGGTCATTCCCCAATCAACAGATCAGCCAGAAGCCGCTTTGGACTTTGCCCTATTCGTCACCAACCCGGACAACCAACTCACGTTTGCCAAAGCAGCAAATGTCTTGCCTTCTACCGTTGCCTCTCTGGATGATCCGTATTTTGCTGATCTACCTGACAGCGCAGAACCAGGCGATCGCGCCCGGATCGTTAGCGCCAGTCAGATGGCAGATGCTGACGTACTCGTTCCAGCAATGGAAGACATCAAGGAATTGCAGAAGATTATTTACACCAACCTTCAGGCCGCAATGCTTGAACAGAAAACTGTCGATGAAGCGATCGCCGACTCAGAGCAAGAATGGAACCAGCGCTAAAACTGCAAAACTGGCAAAAGCAAAGCAAACACAAACACCCCTGATACTAGACCGTAAGACGCGGCTAGTGCAGTCGCATACTGTAATCCCTGATACATCAAGATGAACACAATCAGCGTTGCCGTAAACAACAGCTCAAGAACTGGAAATGAGAGCAGTTGTTCGGAGTCGTATGTATTTGCAAACAGCGAGAAGAGAACGAGCGACCAGAGCATCGACAAAATATAAACGTTGATGCGTGGCACGTAGTTGCTGCGAGCTAAATCAAACCGATGAACAAAGAAAGTCAGATAGGTAACGGTCACTAGCGGTAGAGCAGAGGCGCAAAGGCTACGTATTCCCATAGATAAACTCACCTGGAACGCCTCAATCACAAAGTAGATGATCATACCGCCGAGAAAGATAAACGACGAGATCGTCATGATCTTGTTCAGCAGCCTTACAGCCGGACGATTACGGCGCTTTTTGGTGGCAGACCCCTTAGACATAAGTAAGAGCTGATCCTTTTGGATAACTGGCGGATTCTATCAGTCGTTCGTCGTATTGTGCATCTGCCCCAGTCTAGATATTGAAATCGCTATGGCAATGAGGTCACTCTACGATGAGGTAAGCCTCGCCAGACTGTGGTTCGAAAAATACGCACTGAACGCAAGCTGAATAAAGAAAGATAGGGGCACAGATACTCAGATCCGCGCCCCCTCTTGAACAAAGCTTTTTGAAAACCGTCAGAGATGGATTTAGTCGAGATAGCCCATCAAGCTGATCGGATTATCAATCTGATTCGACGCAATAGGACGACCACCTGGCAAATTGCTGGCTTCCATCAAATAAGCAGGGCTAGCTGCAATCGGACGATGTCCGGGCAACGTATCCGCTTCGATGATGGCTAATTCGCTTGCAAACACAGGACGGTGACCTGGGAGAGAGTCGGTGTCAATCACGTCGAGATGACTTGCCTCGATAGGACGACCGCCCATGAGCGTACCTGAAATTTCTAAGCTACTCACAGAAATGGGACGGATGCCAGAGGAGACCATGGTTTCGGCAATTTCGAAGTTGCTATGAGAAACCGGGCGAGCGCCATAAGCAGAACCCGCAGTCACCAGCGCACTGGATGTATCTTCTGTTGTCTCTTGAGCCTCTACATTTTCGGTGGATGTTGACATATCTTCTGAAGCCTCCTGAACCTCTTGACTCTGAGAATGCCCGTTTACTTCTTGAGTCTTGGATGAACTCATAGCACTGCCTTTTGAATTAATTCACGAACTTGGAATAGCTAACTCGGTTTCAAAATTGAATCAAAATCTCAGAACTCAACTAAAGCCTATATCTCAAACGCATGCCCGTTGATCTCTAATTGCGATCTAGAACACAACTCATCTAAAAGCTGCTTCGATCCGAAGTACTTGAGAAGCGTGAGTAGAGCCGGGGCGATCGCCCCATTCAAAATCCAATACATTTAGGCTCAGATCCAACCCAAAGTTAACCCTAATAGGTTTAATTCTAGAACCTCATTGACGTATCGCACCTTTTATCTGGAGAGTCAAACTATAATAATTAATTAACATTCCTATTAGAAAAGTATAGCCGGACATCAACAAATTTCGCGGCGATATAACAGAATGTTATGTCTGATAGCGCAACATTACATTCCATCAGCAACAGCTCCGGGGGGGTGGAGGTTAGGGTGTAGGGTGGATAGTTGTGGGTCAGTGCTCACACAAATAGAGTGCTGCAAGTCAGTATCACAAGTCAATTTTTAGAATTTGCCTGTAGTTGAAGTAAGTTTGAGTCAGAAGCAAAGCTCGAACCTTACCTTTGAATGCAGGCTCGCAGATAATTGAAAAACTTAGAACTGTTGTAAAGTAAGCCGATCTGTCATGTCAAAAGGACAATATATACTCGCGCTCGATCTAGGAACGACTGGAAATCGAGCGATTTTATTTGACAAAAACGGACAAATCGCTGGGCAAGCATACAAAGAACTTACCCAGTATTATCCCCAGCCCGGTTGGTTGGAACACGATCCCCGCGAAATCTGGGAAGACATTAGCTGGGCTATGCAAACGGCTATTCGGAAAACGGGTATCAACGCTGATGAGATCGCTGCGATTGGGTTGACTGTGCAGAGGGAAACCTGTCTGCTGTGGGACAAGAAAACAGGCCGTCCTTTGCATAATGCGATCGTTTGGCAAGACCGCCGCACTGCCCCCCTGTGTAATCAGCTTAGAGAGGCAGGCAAGGCCCAAGAAATTCGCGATCGCACAGGCTTAGTACTAGATGCTTACTTCTCGGCAACAAAATTGAGCTGGCTGCTAGACAAAGCTCAGCAGGTTCAAGATCCCCCATTTGAAACAGAGAATATTCTCGCGGGTACCATTGACACCTGGGTGTTATGGAACTTGACGGGTGGCAAAGTTCACGCGACTGACCACAGTAATGCGAGTCGCACCATGCTGCTCAATCTAACCTCAGGGCAGTGGGACGATACGTTGTTAGAGCTATTTGGCATTCCTGCTCACTTCATGCCTGAGATCAAGCCCAGCATGGGACTGTTTGGCACCACAGATTCGTCAGTAGCAGGTGCAGAAATTCCAATCATGGCAATCTTAGGGGACCAGCAGTCTGCGCTGTTTGGCCACGGGTGCGATCGCCCAGGGTCATTGAAGTGCACCTACGGCACTGGAGCCTTTTTGGTGACTCACACGGGGTCAGACATCGCCTGGTCAAAAAATCAGCTCCTCGCGACAGTTGCCTGGAGCAAAGATACGGGCAACGGTAAGCCTGAGATTGGCTATGCCCTAGAAGGGAGTATGTTTACCGCCGGAGCTTGTATCCAGTGGCTCCGCGACGGCATCAAGCTGATCACATCCGCTCCCGATTCGCAAGACATGGCCGAGGCTGTAGCCGACAATGGTGGAGTCTACTTCGTTCCAGCCCTTAGCGGGTTAGGGGCTCCCCACTGGGATATGACTGCACGAGGAGCCTTTTTAGGCATCACAGGAGGTGCCCAGCGAGAGCATATGGTACGAGCCGTTCTAGAAGCGATCGCCTTTCAGGTGCGTGAGGTGGTGGATGCCGTCAACGAAGATGGTGGCACAAAAATTCAGCAGCTCAAAGTGGATGGTGGCGCGTGTCAGAATGACTTCCTGATGCAATTTCAAGCGGATGTGCTAGAAATTCCAGTTGAGCGGCCAAAAGTCATTGACGTAACGGCTCAAGGTGCCGCCTATGCAGCTGGACTAGCCTTAGGTTTTTGGACTGATTATGAAGCCCTGCTAAGCAATCACGAAACTGAGCGAGTATTTGTCCCTGGAGAGGCGGGCTCCTTGGCTCAAGAATGCTTCGAAGTTTGGAAAAAAGCAGTCGGACGGGCAAAGAACTGGATCGATTCGTGACCTGAGACTTGCTATTCAATCGATCCAGTTGTATTTGCCGGATTGCTCATCCATTGAATCCACGAATGAATCCACGAATTCACTCAAAACTACCAGCGAAGGCATCGGCAAGGTTCCGTCCAAAAATCGTAGAATAGGGAAAGGAGTGCTGAAGGCTCCTCTTCCCAATTTTCAGCTTATTCTGTTTTCCCATGCCTGATAGCTACAGCCAAGAAGACGTCCAAGAAATTTTGCATCTGGCGATCGCAAAGCAGACCCGTGCGGGTGAGCTGAGCCGCCAGCAAATGCTCGAAATTGCTGATGAGCTAGGTCTAAACGAACTCGACATTCAAAAAGCCGAAGCAGAATGGGCAGTTCGTCGAAATGATTGTCAAGATCGCCAAATCTTTACACGCTATCGTCGTCTGCAATTCAAGCATCACGTCATGCGCTTTTTGATTGTGAGCGCATTTCTGGTGATGTTTTCTTTCGTCACTGACTGGACGCTCTGGATGACACTGTGCATTGCTCTATTTTGGGGGATGTTTCTCACCCTTGATGGATGGTCAGCTTGGCAAACGGAAGGCGATACGTTTGAGCGCCGCTACCAAAGATGGAGGCGCAAGCGTTGGATCAAGCGCTCGGTCGGCGACTTTTTCAAGCGCTGGTTAACGGCTTTATAAAGGCTGCCGAACGCATATGCAAGAAGTGCAGATGAGAAGCGCAGCGGATGAAGATTATCTGTAGTTCGTAAACTGAAGCGCCGCAGGCCAATCTTCTTGACGGAGAAGTTGGATGATATCCTGCAATTCGTCTCTAGACTTACTCGTTACCCGCACAGAATCGCCTTGGATCGACGTTTGTACTTTCTTGTATTCGTCTCGAATATACTTTGAGATTTTTTTCGCTAAGTCTTGGTCGATGCCACGACGAAGTTTTACTTCTTGGCGAACCCGACCTCCGCTCGCTGACTCAACAGTGCCAAAGTCAAAGATTTTAAGAGAAATCTCCCGTTTTGCTGCTTTGGTCTGAATTACCGTATGAACCGACTGAAGCGTAAACTTGCTATCGGTTGTAATCGTCAGGGTGTCATCTCCCATATCGATCTCAGTTTTCGAGTCTTTCAAATCATATCGACTGTTGATTTCTCGACGTGCTTGGTCGAGAGCATTGACAAGTTCTTGTCGATCGAAGTCGCTGACAATATCGAAAGAGGAAGTCGAAGCCATAACAAAAAACAATGCACTATTATCAAACTACACATTACACCTATCACGTTAGTCCAATTTCTGACCGAAATGGGAGTGATAGGTGTGAGGACTCTTGAGCTAAGTTAACAAACTGCATTCAGTCCTAGATCTTTTTGGGAGAAGGTTCACGGGGTTCTTGAGCAGTAGCCGCACTCTTTTGAGCACCCCCGCCGGGAGGATCAAACTTGAACAAGTTGAACACAACATCCCGTCGAATCTGAGACATCATTTCGAGAAACAGTTCATATCCTTCGCTCTTGTATTCAATGAGCGGATCTTTTTGTCCATAGCCCCGCAGGCCCACTGATTCTCGCAGCGCATCCATCCGCTGTAGATGCTCTTTCCACAACTCATCAATTTGGTTGAGGATGAAGAAACGCTCTGCATCTCGCATCAGCCCCGGCTTCATCTGCTCAACCTGAGCCTCTTTGATGTCGTAGGCAATGCGGACTTGCTCATGCAAGAACGTCTTCATTTCGGTGATGTTCAAGTCTTCGATTTGGGAGGGTTCCAAATCTGATAGTAGATAGACAAATTCCTTAGACTTCGCCACCAGTTTATCCAACTGCCACTCTTCTGGAGGCAACTCAGGATTGACAAAGGCTTCAACAATGTCGTCCATTGTCCGCTCTGCGTACTTGATGACCTGTTCTTTCAAATCAAGTCCTTCTAACACCCGTCGTCGCTCTGCGTAAATAGCGCGGCGCTGATTGTTCATCACCTCGTCATACTCAAAGACCTGCTTTCGCATGTCGTAGTAGTAGGTTTCGACCTTCTTCTGAGCTCCTTCAAGAGAGCGGGTCAACATGCCAGACTCAATCGGCATGTCTTCCTCCACCCGGAAGGCGTTCATCAAGCCTGCGACGCGATCGCCACCAAAAATCCGCAACAGGTTATCTTGCAGACTGAGGAAGAAACGAGTGGAGCCAGGGTCTCCCTGACGACCTGCTCGACCTCTCAGTTGATTATCAATGCGACGGGACTCATGACGCTCTGTACCGATGACGTGAAGACCACCCAGCTTAATCACCTTGTCATGCTCGCTTTCGGTGAATTTTTCGTATTCCCGGCGAATTAGTTCGTAGGATTCTCTTAGCTTTTGGATCACCGGATCATCAGTCGGAGCCTTTTCCGAAGCAGTTGCGATCAAGTCTTCAGCCGTCAGTTCTGGCAGCGATCGCTCTCCATACTTTTCTACCGCAAGCTGAGTCGCCGTCTTCAATGTCTGCTCTGCATCGTGCGAGATTTCCGTCGGAAAAATCTGAGGAGACCCCCGCCACGTTTTTACCTTTTGACCTGGGACAAATCCCTTACCTGAGTTGCGGCCTTTGGAAGCAGGAACTTTAGCAACCGAAAATTCATCCTCATCCTCGGGCTGCACGATTGCAGGCATGAAATATTCCCGTACTTTGAGTCGTGCCATGTAGTCGGCATTACCACCCAGAATGATGTCCGTGCCTCGACCCGCCATATTAGTCGCGATCGTCACAGCTCCGCCTCGTCCGGCCTGAGCCACAATCTCGGATTCGCGCTCAACATTTTCAGGTTTCGCGTTGAGCAAGTTATGAGGCACTTGCCGCTCACTCAACAAGCGCGACAGCACTTCAGATTTTTCGACACTTGTCGTTCCAACCAGCACCGGCCGACCTTCTTCATGCATTTCCGCGCATTCAGCGGCGATCGACTTCCACTTAGCTTCTTCCGTCTTGTAGACAACATCAGGCAAGTCAGCCCGTCCAGTCGGACGGTTTGTTGGAACAATGGTGACTTCGAGATCGTAGATTTTCTCAAACTCAGCTTCTTCAGTTTTCGCTGTTCCTGTCATCCCCGCCAACTTAGGGTAGAGCAAGAAAAAGTTCTGATAGGTAATCGTTGCAAGTGTCTGAGTTTCAGGCTGAATTTCCAGGTGCTCCTTCGCCTCGATCGCCTGGTGCAGACCATCGCTCCAGCGCCGTCCTGGCATCACTCGCCCAGTGAATTCATCGACAATCACCACTTCGCCATTTCGGACGATGTAGTTCACATCCTTTGTAAATAGCTCTTTTGCTTTGATGGCGTTAAAGATGAAATGAGCCCAAGGGTCTTTAGGGTCAAACAAGTCAGTGACACCCAAGAGCTTTTCGGCTTCGATGTAACCTTCGTCTGCTAAAAGTACGTTACGAGATTTTTCATCAACTTCGTAGTGACCTTCTGCATCCTCATCTTCTTTGCAAGTCAGCACAGACGCAATTTCTGCGGCTCTCAAATATTTGACGCTAGGGCGATCGAGCTGTCCTGAGATGATCAGAGGCGTTCGGGCCTCGTCAATCAACACAGAGTCAACTTCGTCGATGACGCAATAGTTGAACGGTCGCTGCACCACCTGCGAGATATCCTTTGCCATGTTGTCGCGGAGGTAGTCAAATCCCAGCTCACTGTTCGTCCCATAGGTGATATCGCAAGCATAGTTTTTCCGACGTTCAGCCGGATTCATGCCCTGCTGAATCAGCCCTACACTAAGACCCAAAAATCGGTGAACCTGACCCATCCACTCTGCATCTCGTCGAGCCAGATAGTCGTTCACTGTAACGGTGTGAACGCCCTTGCCTTCGAGAGCATTGAGATAGGCCGGGAGCGTGGAAACTAAAGTCTTTCCTTCTCCAGTTTTCATTTCAGCGATTTGCCCCTCGTGCAGCACCATGCCGCCGAGAATCTGTACGTCAAAGTGACGCATCCCTAAGACCCGCTTTCCTGCCTCACGGACAACAGCAAACGCTTCAGGCAGCAGATCATCGAGAGTTTCCCCATCTTTGATACGCTGTCTAAATTCAGCAGTTTTGCCAGCTAGCTCGGCATCAGAGAGAGGCTGAATATCTTCTTCCAGAAGATTGACGGCAGCCACATCGGGCTGATATCGCTTGAGCTTGCGGGTGTTAGGGTCGCCAAATAGCTTCTTTAGCATGGCAAAAATGATTACGATTCAGAATATTGGACTACGGTATGCAGACGAAAGTTCGACCTAGTCTTGAGTCTTAGTGACTCGAATATCGACTCATTGAGGTTTTAGAGCATCTTCATCCTATCATCTGGACTATTCCTCCGGACTGTACGGAAACCCCGCCAGCTTTGGATGGCTACTTTGGTCAAGCCCACAGCAAACAACAGGAATGAGGAGCTGGAAACCCACTGTAAACGATCGCCCTACACACCCTCGATTGGCACGACAATGCTCGACTGGCACCGTTCTAAGTAGCATTGCCTAGAGAAGCATTGCCTAGAGAATTGAGGTCGCGACCTCGCTGAACGTTGCCGAACAAGAGTGTTTGGCGATCGCCAAAGGCACTAGCCCTTTTAGATAATGTCTTTAATTTCTCAAAACTGGTTTGAGCTATTCAGGAAAATCTGTTTAGCGATGCCGAGAGTCGCCCGGTCGAGACCCTCGCTGAAGATGATCTGAGCGGCCACTCGGCAGCGATTTGTGAGTCGGAGATTCGAGCTGCAAGTGTTGGCGACCGTTGCGAATGACTCGCACCATTTCGCTCAGCTGCTGCTCCATATCTCTCAAAACCCCATCAGCATATTCGTCTGCACCGCGTTGAATATTCTCAGACTCGGCGATCGCCGTCTTCCTCACGTCTTCCAGATCCGTCTGAGATTGCCGTCGTAGATGCTCCACTTCAGCGATAGTTTGCTCGCGTACGGCATCACACTCTTGCTGCACTCGCTGGCGAATCTGGTTCGCTTCTAGCTCAGCCTGACGGACTAAGCCCGTTTCATCCAAAATCTGAGCCGCCTGACGCTGAGCCGCTTCAATAATGTCTCTGGCATAGCGCTCGGCATCAGCCAAAAGCTCATCTTTATGACGAATAATTTCTAAAGCTTCTTGAAATGCAGTTGGCATCGCCAACCGAACCAGATCGAGCTGATAGAGAAGCTGGTCTTCGTTGACCAGCGTCCGATGGGACAGAGGGATGCGAGGACTATCGAGAATCATCTCCTCCATCTTGTTGATTTCGCGTTGAATGTCCACCGGGCCTGTTTGAGACACGGGCGGATAGGTAGAGCTGTTCACAAGGGGGGCTTCTTCGGGTGAATGCACGAGATCAAGACTTAGTGGGTCGGCGTTTTGGCGTAGCATCGGCGAATATCTAGAGCAACAGGCTGTGGAACGAGATGGTCAACAGGGCCTCCAAACTTCGCAATTTCCTTAACGACACTGCTACTGAGGTAGCTATAGTCAGTCGATGTCGCCAGGAAAACGGTTTCAATATCGTCAGAGAGGGTTTTGTTAGTATGCGCCATCTGCAGTTCCATTTCAAAGTCAGAAACAGCCCGTAGTCCTCTTAACAAAACTCCTGCCTTTCGCATCCTGGCATACGTCACCGTCAAACCGTCAAAACTATCTACTTCTACGTTGGCAAGATGGTGGGTTGCATTCTGAATTTGTGATACACGTTTGTGAGCAGTAAATAAAGGTGATTTTCCTGGATTCTGGGCAACCGCAACGATAACGTGGTCAAACATACGACAACCTCGCTCAATCACATCAAGATGGCCGAAGGTGACGGGATCAAAGCTACCAGGATAGATGGCAATCACAGGCGTGTCCGCAAGAGTGGCTGTGGTGATTATATCGACAATGTGAAGACGAGAATAGGCCAAGCGTGAATCACAGATCGGCTCGCCTAGGCATAACCCGTATCGCTCGACAAATCCAATTCATAGTTTTCTTGCCCTCCTTCTACTATCGAAGAGACTACCGCGATCTTTCATACAAAATCTAGACCAGAAGATAGGTCAGAATAGGGTCAAGGAGTTCGGCGATCGCTCATTCATCCCTTCTGACTGATTCGGGTTCAAAAATGATTGAAAAGGATTGGACGATAGGCTGAAGTGACTCAATCCCATTCTCAATACTCTCTCAAGTCGCTTTACCCAAAGCTTCTGCCGGAGACTCGTCGTCAGCATGTAGAGAGGGATCTAGCTTAGGGTCAAGACTTGAAACCGTGTTGACCAGACCCATGAGTGGGCCGTTTTGCTCTTGCCCCGTCGTTGCAAGGTCACTGTGGCAGAGGAAGATACGCTCGGTAGTTCGTCCCATTAGGTCAAGAAGATTGCGTTGGAGGCGATCGCCATTGATCTGGAATTCCTCAGTGGCTGACCAAAGCTGATTTGGTCGATGTCGCCAAAACAGCGGAGCCCCAAATAGAGGGGTTCCGCCAGAGAGCCAGAGAGTAGACCCGGCATCAAGCCAAAACTGCCAGCGATGGCTACTGCGATTGGCTCGATATTGATACAGCGTGGCGAGCGTCACGGCTTGAGTATTCGCACGATTGCGGCGAACCGGATACGGGTCAGCCGTGATCGTGCCTCCTTGGAGGAGATGAATAAACGCTTCTACTGTGTCTGACACCGGAGTGTCAGTGCGTTGAGTTTGTCTCAGACGGGCATCGACATCCCAAAAATGCTGAGCCGTTTCCATCAGCTCCCGAAGAGCCGCGAGTTGGTCGTAGGGAAGATGACTACCTCCGAATAAAAACTGCTGAATGGCGCGGTCGAGCAAGACTACCGGATTGCTAATCAACCGCTGCTGTTGCTGCTGTTGCTGCTCTTGTACCCATTCGCTTAGAGACTTGTAACTTTCGGTGGCTTGGTATCCGAGGCGATCCCAGCGATCGTAAACCGTGACAGGGAGGAGCATGGGTTGGGTGGGATCAGGTCGAAAACAATAGTCAGTCAGTAATCCAGCCCGCACCGGATCGATGGCAAATTGCACAGACTGAGATAGCTCCAACCCAGGGCGCTGACTCAAAACCACGAGCATTTCAGAAATCGCATCTCGGTCAATGAGCCGCCCCAAACCTGGATATACCAGCGCCATCAACGTCATTAAGGCACGAATAGTTGGAGAGCTGCTGAGAGGCTGCTGGTCGTTGAGCACCGTCACAGCAATACCACGGCGAGAGAGAATCTCGCGCAGGGTGTAGCGAGCGATCGCATCCAGTCCTGGCCCCAAAATAGCGATATCTTTCGGCTCGACCTGACCTTGTTGCACCGCCGTCTGAATCACCTCAGCCGTCTGTCGCAATAAAGCCGCTCGTGACACCGTTTGAATGCTCTGAATTGCATCAGGTAGTTCTGCATTGCTCAAGGGAACTGACACCCGTTGCCACAGGCTCGATCCCCAAGTTGCCCCGAGACTGTCTTCGGGGGCAGAGGTACGCAACTCCACCTGACACCGATGAGCCAACTGTGCCAGTTCTTCCGGATCGGCTCCCAATCCCTGGCGCAAAGCTCCCCTGGAATTGTAGGTAAAACAGCCCGCTAGTCCTAAATTCAGTAGTACATCAAAAAGATCGTGGGCGATCGCCGGATAGTCATCGACATCATCAGCTAATACGGCCTGATAGCGACGGCGCAGCTGATAGCGATATTGCTCATGGCGCAACAGCACTCGCCCATACAGATCAGAGATCAATCCATAGGTGAGCAGTCCTTGCTGAAGGCACCAGCGTTGCCACTCTTGCAACGCATCGCCCATGTGGTTCCACAGCTCTAGGCGCTGGTCGCCATACCCCTCAGTCAAAACCAGGGCAATCTCATTCACAGGCACATTGGTACTGGCGGCTATCTGGAGCAGATCGAGGATACGCCTGACAACGTAGTAGTCCCGCACTCCATCGATAGCGAGTTCTCCTCGGTCGAGGCGCGGCTGCCATAGCCGTGTCGCCAACATCTGTTCTGTTTCAGGCCGCAACCGCAGTGGAAACTGGACATTGAGCTGGAGCTGCTCGGCAACCAACGGCCAAAACAGCAGCAGTTCACTCTGGAAAAAGCCCAGAGGAGTCGTAGAGTCAAAGAGCGATCGCCCCTGAGTTTGAGCTTCGATGCGATCCACCAACTCAATACGGTTTTCGCCATTAGCAGCGAAGACAAGAAAACCGCGATCGCCTTGGGTAGGTACTCGACGAGCTGTAGGCATGGGTACGGATTGAGCAATCGTCTGGTGCCATTCTGAAAGGGTTTCTACCAGCCGAGCTGATTTACCACTGCGGGTTTTTCCTTGAATCCAGCGAGAATCTTTTGCAGAAAGAGGCGATCGCTTCGATGAGTCAAATGATGCGTCAAATTTCGAGGTCATGCTGCACCTGATTGTTCACTCCAACTCTCCGTTCAGACAAGCCAGTGAAATCATTTCACTCCACAACCTGAAAAGATTTGCTAGCTTGCTAGACATCTTCGATCTGCGTCTGATAATCAGAAGCAGATCAATGCCCAACTTAGCAGCAAACTAATACAGGCAGAGAAAGATGAATTCAACACCCGCTCAGGTTTAGATCGAACTGATGTAACTTGTCGGCGCAATCTTCCTGAACCCTATTGTTCTAGCACCTCTCTAGCACCTCAACCCCATACCCATGACATCACCTCGACCGAATCCGATTCAGTCTCTTGTGAGAGCGGCAAATCGATGGTTACTCAGAACGCCAGAGCGATCGCTCGACGAAGCCTATGAAGCTGCCCTCACGATTAAATCGATTGAAGACACTCACTTCAATGGGAGAAAAGTTTCTCCTGATTTCGGCAACTATAGTGAGAATGTTTATGCTTATTTTCAGGCCGAACTGAAAAAGTATCTCAACATTATTAAACTAAGGCTGACAGAGTTTAAAACGAGCAGTTCAGTCTTTCGTTTGGTCAATGTAGCTGAGGGAAATGTGACGGGCATCGAAGTGGATACTTCCACCCCAGAGGTGCAAACCTTAGACATTATTGATCGTCCGCGAGAAACGCTCCGAAAACTCAAGTTCATTGATGAGGTTTTAGTGCGATATGGCTCATTAGATGAGTCTTCTTCCTCTAATTCTTTAGGCTCAGAACAAAGCAGAAAAAGATCCCGTTTGGGGCGCAATGCCCGCCGTAGAAAGCGCGATGGAGAGGCGATCGCCTCCCGCAAAAACCCTGAAACCGCTCGCATGATGGCTCAAAAATCGGAGCAAAGGCCAAAACGAGGTTCCCAATTTGACACCCTACGAGCAGTAGAATCGACAGGGTTAGGAGAACGACGGTCTGATGCAGCGTCAATGGTCGATAAAACAGGAGTATTGCCTCGATCAATTCTGAGAACCGTGGATCGGATCAAGCGCGAACTCGATCCTGAAGCTGAAGAGGAAATTGTCGATGAGTTTCGCAACTCAAAAAATCGCACCATTGTCTCTTTGCGATTCATATTACTGTTAATTATCATTCCACTTCTGACTCATCAAGTGTCTAAAAACTTTATCGTCGGCCCCGCTGTCGATTACTTTCGTGGAGGAGAAGAAGTACAGATATTTCTAAATAATGAAATGGAAGAAGACGCACTTCACGAACTTCAGCACTATGACGAACGATTGAGGTTTGAAAGTCTCTTAGGCCGAATTCCAGAACTCTCTGAAGAAGAAATTGAAGAACGAGTCAAAGACAAAGCATTAGAAATTGAGAAGAAATATCAAAGACGCAGCGGTGACGCAATTAAAAATGTCTTTTCTGATATTCTTTCCGTCATTGCTTTTGCCGTTATTTTAGTCAACAGTAAACGAGAGATTGCAGCTCTGAAAACCTTTATCGATGAGCTGGTGTACGGTCTCAGCGATAGTGCGAAGGCGTTCATCATCATTCTGTTTACCGATACGTTTGTAGGATTCCACTCTCCTCACGGGTGGGAAGTTCTGTTAGAAGGTATTTCAAGACATTTGGGACTACCCGCAAATCGAGACTTTATCTTTCTGTTTATTGCAACGTTTCCAGTGATTCTCGATACGGTGTTCAAATACTGGATTTTCCGCTACCTCAACCGCATTTCTCCTTCTGCTGTTGCAACTTATAAGAATATGAACGAATAAGGACAAACTTGCCGTTAGGGTTCTTTTTACAAGCTACGCCGAGCGATCGCTTATCGCTTTTGGCTGCATCGAAGACATCAATGCTGATCTTCGCTGAAAATTCTTCTCAGTCGCAATACAGGTGTTAAGGCGGTTGAGAATATTCTGACGGATCGTATTTTCTAGACGATATTCTCTAGTTCTATGTTTGAACGCCGAAGCGTGATCGGAAAATAGAGACACCGCTGCATAAATCTGTTTCAAGTCATGAAGAGAATCCGCTTTAGTGATGGCGATCGCCATCTGTCGAAACTGTGCTGCGAGTTCGTGACCTTGTTCTTCTGACAGCCCATGATCGTGAAAATAGTAATTCACAATTTCCGCGAGCCACTGTGCATGTTTTGCTGCATTTTGGATGTCGTGTTGAGCACTTTCGATAGGAGCCAGCACTCGATCGAGCAGCAGTTGAGCCACAAACTCGTCTCTCAAACTTGAATTTTCAATAATCGATAATTCTTTTAGCTTCAGCTCGTGCTGCCGTCGCTGTTCAGCAGAAACTTCATCAATAATTCTTTCAAATAATCCTGAAAGGCCAACCACACTTGAAGCAATGCCAGCGTACATAGGAGTTCCTCAAAAAGCGATATAGGTAGCGATCTAGGCAAAGAACCCCAATTTCAGCAGTCATTCTAGTTTTATCGTGCCCAAAAATCTCTGCAATTTACTCTTCTCGTAAGCTTGACGCTGATAATTCGTATTGTGTAGAACAGTGGATTTTGATGGAAAAAAATGATGCGATCGCCTCCCCTAACCTTCAACAGCGCGATCTTACTGCCGAGAGTGGGTCTAACTAGAATTCGTGATTTCCAAACAAGACTCAACAGAAATTTAGCCCCATCGATCTAGCTTTTCAGTATTCGTTTCTTTTGAACGAGTTTAGTAATCGCCCCAATTACTGATATAGCGCTACGCGCTGATATAAAACCAATAGTTGATGGAGAAGCCGCGCGGTGCGCAACTTCTCCATCAAAATCTGTCCTAACCTATCTGCGCATTGCTATAGAAGTTTTCATATGTAGCGATACTAAATCGATTGTGAACTGCTAAGTGAGAGGAGGGGCGGACTTTAGCCCGCCCCTCCTCTCACAAATCATTTGAGATTGCTATATTTACAACAGCATAAGTTAAGAGAAAGAGATATAAATTCTAGATCTTAACGGACAAGTACTCACCATAGTAAACCTCGCCATAGAAAACAACTATACGTAGAGATAAGGCTGATTTCATATCAGTTTCAATTTAACAGTCAGTCATAGAACTCTTTCCTAAAGAGGAATTCAGACTTATCCACAAGAATACCGAGAGCCCTTTCTTGCATGAAGATATTACGTTAAGAATCTTAAATATTGAAAAAATTAAAATATTAAAACTTTCCCCATATTAGCGATGATTTTCAATTATACCTCTAATAATTAGAGTCATAGAAAACCAATATATATCGCAGGTCTATCCGCATGGACACAAGACTAAACGCAAGACTAAACGAACTATATATCGCAACTCAACAGGATACAAATGTTCAAGGAAAGCGGGTTCTTGCGGTCGATGATGATGTCGCAACGCTCAGGTTGCTCCTTCTAGTGCTCAATCCGATGGGAATCACGGTGATTCCATGCCAGTCTGTATCTCAGGCTATGTTAGTCATCACAGAAAATCCTCCTGATTTACTAATCAGCGATATTCGTATGCCAAGGCAGTCAGGGCACGATTTGATTCGCTGGGTGCGATCGCGCCCGGTGAGCAAAGGAGGGATGATACCTGCGATCGCCCTTTCTGCTGATGTCACCATCGAAAACATTCAAAAAAGTATGGATACTGGTTTTCAGCAATTTCTCTGTAAACCGTTCCGTTTTCATCATTTAATTCGAGAGGTCGATCGTCTTTTAGATCAGAGTTCCAGCCAGGTTAGGTTGTCTCACAACTGCGCGTTGCAACTAAGCCATGAAGTGCATTAGCTGATCTCACGGTGTTGAGTAAGCTGGGGGCATCTGCACCATCGGATGATCCTGAGAATTATGTTGTACCTGGTTCAAGCCTGAAGAACGCCACGAAAGACCGTCACGGCCTGTCCCATCAACTTGACGCGATCGCCCCCGTCGTAGTGAAGGCGCATTTCTCCGCCCCGTCGAGATGCCTGATAGGCCAACATATCGTCTTTGCCCAAGCGATCGCGCCAAAACGGAGCCAAAACGCAGTGAGCAGCCCCTGTCACCGGGTCTTCATCAATGCCGATGGCGGGCGCAAAAAAGCGAGACACAAAATCATATGATTTCCCCGATGATTGACCTGAATGCTGGCTAGTGCCACGTCCAGCGAGACTGGTCACAATCACCCCGTTGTAGGGCGCTGTTTTCAAAATCGAAAAATCAGGTTGAAGAGTATGCACTTCCTCTTCATCGGCAACTTCGACCAGCAAGAACCCAGATTGAGTGTGGGTGATCGCCAACGGTTTAATATCCCCCAACGCCTGTTGCACCTTGCTATCCAGCTCTGTAGGTTCGCAAATAGCAACCGGAAAATTTAGCTCAATCCAGCTCTCTCCATTTGAATTAGCTCTGTGCAGAGCCGTTAGCAATCCGCTACGAGTCGAAAAGCGTGCCTCAGTTGACGGAGCCAAATCCCCTTCCGACCACAAAGCGTGGGCACTCGCCAACGTTGCATGACCACACAGATCAACCTCAACCGTAGGCGTAAACCAGCGCAAGTTGTATCCCTCTTCTTCAGGCAGCAAAAACGCTGTCTCAGACAAATTCATTTCGTTCGCGACTTGCTGCATCCAGCTTGTAGGCATTGGTTCATGGAGCAGGCAGACCCCAGCAGGATTACCGCGAAAGGGTAGACGCGTAAATGAGTCAATCTGAATAATTCGAATGTCCAAAGTGCTGTTGTCCCCCGCAAAACCACATTAGAAAAGAGCTGACATCATTGAAGCAGCCCAGGTGATTCCAGTAACGAAATCCTGGCAACGAAGGCGATCGCCCCTAAGATACCTGCGCTCTCTAATCTACTGGACGGTATGACAACTGGCTACGCACAATCCGCAACAGCAATTTCATAAAAGTGTTCAGAGATCGGGCACAACTGCTCACGTCCCCATTTATCCCAATTTATATTTTGCGCAAGTTCAGCAACAGCGTTTGCGTTGCAGATTCAGGTTTTCACTGCGAAAATGAAAGGCTCGATTCGCTTGCGCTCATACTTTATCCAAAACCTAGCAGCGAATTAGAGATGTAGTGCTTGTTGAAGCTTACTTTAAGGATTAAACAGTTTTGCCAAACGCGATTGAGAAAATCTACACCGACGGAGCTTGCTCGGGCAATCCAGGGCCAGGGGGTTGGGGCGTTGTCATTTACTTTGATGAGGGCGCGGTTCATGAGTTAGGTGGTCCTGATACCCACACTACAAACAATCGAATGGAGCTTCAGGGGGCGATCGCCGCTCTGGATTACCTCGTGAAAGCCTTGCCAACTCTTGCTCAGACCTCCCCAGTCACTCTTTATACCGATAGCGAGTATGTCAAAAACGGCATCACCAAATGGCTCAAAGGCTGGAAAAAAAAGGGATGGAAAACGTCGGCTGGCAAGGCCGTACTCAACATGGATCTGTGGAAGGAGCTAGACCAACTGAATCAGTCGGTTCAGGCCGTCTTGCCCCTTCATTGGCAATATGTGAAAGGTCATTCCGGCGATGTCGGCAACGATCGCACGGATGCCATTGCGACAGGCTTTGCCCAAAAGCATCCTCCAGCTCTTCGGACATTAGAACTTGAAAATCTTTCATCTCACCCTGAGAGTGAAAATGACAATTCCTCCTCGCCCTCAGGTCACGAGCCATCTTCATCTGATGAGAACAGTGCAAAACCCACTCCCTCCACAGAAGCCTCAGCCATGAATACACCCTCTTCTGATGATGACCATTCGAGCGGAACAGACTCCGGGCGATCGCGCCTCGATGCATTGCGATCGCTGGTCGAAACCTTTCATCTTGCAGATGAAATCGCAGACGAAGGATATGTGCTGACGAGCGCCGAAGTTGCGAATCTCGTAGGAATAAGCAGCTCTACAGTAACGGGCAAAGGCGACGACTGGATCTGGCGCAACTGGAAGTTTCAGAGAGTCCAACAAGAGCACCATCAGACTTTTTGGCATCTTGAGCGAATTCGCTAAAAGTATCTCTTGCAAGATTTTCTCGACATTTCTCACAGGCTCACGAGTTAATTAAACGTTGATACATCTATTTTTTTTGGCGCTTTTCACAAATCATTAAGACATATGTAAGTTCGAATCAAAAAGCACAAAAAATTGAAAGTTTTTCAATCCTCTAAAGGATCAACCTACAATCTAGACTCAGCCATGATCCCCGCTGATCTGAGCAGCAATAGAAAAATCGCGAAGAAAAGACTCGCTTTCAGCTAATACGCAAGAGAATACGCTAAATACAGCGCTTGTTTAGCAATTCTTTCCCGCATCTAGTACTCTAAAAGAGTAGCGAAGGACTCCGACCTCTTAGGATCAATGTCTGTACAATATCGATGCTGGACTTTAGTAGCGGCTTCTCAATAGCTCGCAGTTCTAAACCTTGCCTCGACAGTGCTCAAGTCTTGGAAAGCAGGCTTGGACAGAAATTCAGTCGTTCTGAGTGCAGCGTAACAGGGTGATTTCTGCTCAGTATCTACGAACATTCATTTGTGAGTAGACGCTGGCTTATTTTGGTGTCTTCAATTCTTGTAGGTGTGTCGATGATGTTCTCTTCAGCTCAAGGTAAAACGACGACCTCTTGGAAGAGCGAACTATTCTTCGACCTTACATTCCAAATTGCACTACGAATACTACAAATATAGTGACAACTGTAGTGACAACAGCGCTAGCGAAACTTCATTCGACTCAGCTCCCCCGATCTGATTAAATGAAATGCGCTCATTTCGTCACCGTCATTCGAGTCACTGTTACCCGAGTTGGGTACAAGCATTTATCTCCTGTCCGTGAGCAGCATAGGGTATAGCAGCCGTGGAAATTCCCAACAACTTCTGGAATCAGGTTCTCGATCGGCTTCAGCTTCAGCTAAGTCGACCTACCTTTGAAACTTGGATCAAAACCGCAACCGTTGAGCATCTAGACGAAGAGGTGCTCGTGCTGCAAACCCGCAATCCGTTTGCCCGTAGCTATATTCAGAAGTACTACATCAATGCGATCGCCGATGTAGTACATGATATTTTGAAACAGCGCGTCAATATTCAAATTCTTGTGGTGCCCAACGGCGAAGACAACACCGACCTGCCATCATCTGAAGTTGCTGAAGTTCCGGTGCCGATGAAAGCGGCCATGAATGGAAGCTTTGGGATGTCTACCGTGAGTCAGATGGCTCCTACGGGTACAGCATCTAATGCGACTCAAGCAAGTCTGCGCAATAAAGGTTCAGTCTTAAATCCCAAGTACGTCTTTTCGCGGTTTGTTGTGGGTGCCAATAGTCGCATGGCTCACGCAGCAGCTCTAGCCGTAGCGGAGTCTCCTGGGCGCGAGTTCAATCCGCTGTTTCTCTGCGGGGGAGTTGGTCTTGGGAAAACTCACCTGATGCAGGCCATCGGTCACTATCGCAACGAAATCAATCCAGGATCTCGCATTGTCTACGTCTCATCGGAAAAGTTCACAAACGACCTGATTACCGCAATTCGAAAAGACAACATGCAGAGCTTCCGGCAGCAATATCGCGCGGTCGATGTGCTGCTCGTAGACGACATCCAGTTTATCGAAGGGAAGGAATATACCCAGGAAGAATTTTTCCATACCTTCAATGCGTTGCATGAAGGCGGCAAACAAGTTGTGCTAGCGAGCGATCGCCCCCCCAACCAAATTCCACGCCTACAGGAGAGGTTGTGCTCTCGCTTTTCTATGGGACTGATTGCAGACATTCAGGTTCCCGACCTAGAAACTCGAATGGCCATTCTTCAAAAGAAGGCAGAAGGCGACAGCATGAAGCTGCCCCGTGAGGTGATCGAGTACATTGCCCAACGCTACACCTCCAACATTCGAGAGCTGGAAGGAGCGCTGATTCGGGCGGTGGCTTATATTTCCATATCAGGTCTGCCCATGTCGGTCGAGAACATTGCTCCCGTCATCGACCCGCCCAACGAGCAAATCGACGTGACACCCGAAGCCGTCATGTTGGCAGTTAGTGAAACGATGAATGTGTCTCTAGAGGACATCAAGAGCAGTTCGCGACGGCGAGAAATCAGCACGGCTCGCCAGATCGGCATGTATTTGATGCGGCAGCACACCGACTTGAGCTTGCCTAAGATTGGCGAAATCTTTGGCGGCAAAGACCACACAACGGTGATGTATAGCTGCGACAAGATTGCTCAGCAGATCGAGAAGAATCCTGAGATGAATCGCACTCTGCGTCAAGTGGGCGATCGCCTCAGCGCTAATAGTCGCTCATAAACAATCACTCTTAAATTTGCCTGTAATTTGCCTGATATTTTTTGCCTGATATTTTAAGTCGTTCGCTTATAGGGTGAATATTTGCTCACCATTCAGGTTCCCCAAAAAATTCCTCAGGCGATAATGAGGGACAGAGCATCAACGCATAGTGAGTGCATATCAAGTAAGAGCTATGGAAGCATCACCATCATTTCGTATCGAAAAAGACTCTATGGGCGATCGCCAAATCCCCAATGAGGTCTACTACGGCATACAGACTCTACGTGCTACCGAAAATTTTCCCATCAGCGGGCTGCGACCGTTGCCAACCTATGTCGATGCCTGTGTGCTAATCAAAAAAGCGGCGGCAATCGCCAACAGCGAACTCGATTGCATTCCCTCAGATATTAGTGATGCGATTGTTCGATCAGCAGATGAAGTGCTCAAGGGACAATTTCGCGATCAGTTTGTGGTGGATGTGTACCAGGCAGGGGCAGGTACCTCCCACCATATGAACGTGAATGAGGTCTTGGCTAACCGTGCCTTGGAGTTGCTAGATGATACCAAGGGAAACTATCAGCGGGTTAGTCCTAACGACCATGTGAATTATGGTCAATCCACGAATGATGTTATTCCCACGGCCATTCGTATTGGGGGACTGCTGGCTCTCGAACATAGTCTTTATCCTGCCTTGGAAGGGGCGATCGCCACGCTCAAAGACAAAGCCGAGGAATTTCAACCTGTGGTCAAATCAGGCCGCACTCACCTCCAAGATGCGGTTCCCGTGAGAATGGGCGAGGGATTTCGCGCTTGGGCTCACATTCTTTCTGACCATCTCCGACGCATCAAAACCGCTTCTGAAGATTTGATGCAGCTCGGCTTGGGTGGCAGTGCCGCAGGTACCGGACTCAATACTCACCCCCACTATCGCCAGAAAGTCGCCCAGGTTTTAGCAGACCTGACTCAGCAGCCCCTGGCTCCCGCTCCCCATCCGATGGCAGCCATGCAAAGTATGGCTCCGTTCGTTCATGTATCTGGCTGCTTGCGAAATTTGGCTCAAGACTGCACCAAAATTTCCCATGACTTGCGTCTGATGGACTCTGGCCCCAAAACGGGACTCAAAGAAATTCAGCTCCCACCCGTGCAGCCTGGGTCGTCAATCATGCCCGGAAAGTACAATCCTGTGATGGCCGAAATGACCTCAATGGTTTGCTTTCAGGTCATGGGCTACGATGCGGCGATCGCTCTGGCAGCCCAGGCGGGTCAGCTCGAACTCAATGTCATGATGCCGCTGATTGCCTACAACCTGATTCACAGCATTGAGATTTTGGGCAATACGATCAGTGCCCTTTCCGAAAAATGCATGCAAGGCATCACCGTCAACAAAGAACGCTGTCTTTCCTATGCAGAGGGAAGTCTCGCCCTCGTCACGGCGCTCAATACCCACATTGGCTATCTCAATGCAGCGGCGATCGCCAAGGAGTCACTCGAAACGGGCAAGTCACTGCGTCAGCTTGTGCTAGAGAAAGATCTGATGGATGAAGCCCAGCTTCAAGAAGTTCTCGATCTAGATGCCATGAGTCAGATTCAAGGTATGTAAACGTGGGGCAGAAAAAGTGGGGCGATCGCCAGCATTACTCCTTTGGATAAAAGGCGATCGCTCTCCATACTCGCAGCACTTCAGCTACACTCCAGGCTTGGGCAAAGCAACCTCTTGGAGGATGGGGCGGGTCGCCATCAAAAATTTCGCTGATGGTTCCTAACCCAGCCGTGTTGAGATGATTGGCGATCGGTTTTAGCAGTTGTCGCGCCTGAACCGGGTCACCATAAGCTCGCAGATGCGCCTCGACATAAGGCCCCAGCAGCCACCCCCAAACCGTCCCCTGATGATAAGCCGCATCCCGTTCAGCAGGAGTGCCCTTGTAATATCGGTGATAGTCAGGATCGGTGGAGGCGAGCGATCGCAGTCCATGTGATGTCAGCAACTCTCGCCCAACTATGCTCACCACTTTTTGCTGCTGACCTATTGGCAACAGTGGAGCTTCAGAGTGTGCCG
>CAKZMO010000342.1 GCA_937128595.1 uncultured cyanobacterium
CGGGTGAACTGCCGGAAGAAGAGAAGCAATCCATTGATTGCCTGCTCATCACCCCAGATGACACCGAACGTTACAGCGACTTCGTCCTCGCTGACGAGTAAATAATAAAATCCCGTGGGGGTCACGCAATGTGGCCTCCACCACGCTTGTGTATACGCATAAATATTCAACACAAAATATATATAAGGAAGATGAAATGCTGCGTTATAAGCTGCTTCATCCACAAATTTTACACGCGCTTGGCAAGGCGGGGCATGGCTCGCAGATTGTCATTGCAGATAGTAATTATCCGTTTAGCACCGGGGCGCACCCAGCAGCAGAGCGCGTCTACCTGAACCTAGCACCGGGTATGATCAGCGTCTTAGATTTGTTGCAGGTGATGACAGATGCCGTACCAATTGAAGCTGTGCATGCCATCCACCCCGGCGACGACAGCGAACCGCCTATATTTGCCGAATACCGGCAAATCTTGCCCGAACATAAAATCCAAACATTGGGTCGCTTTCCGTTCTATGAGGCTGCCCGCTCGGAAAATACAGCCCTGGTCATCGCTACCGGAGAACAACGTACCTGGGCCTGTGTCATCCTCACCATTGGCGTCGTTGAGGCAACGTAAGTTTATTGAGGGGGGCTATAAGTCATGAATACCCACGATTTGAAGTTGAAATCTATTGCATACCGCAAGACCATTCTGGAAATTATCCATCGCGGCGGGGCAGGGCACACGGCTGGTAGCCTCTCTTGCGTTGATATTTTGAACGTACTCTACAATCATGCCATGAATATCACCCCGGCAAATTTCCAGCAGGTGGACCGCGATCATTACATCCAGAGCAAGGGTCATTCTGTAGAAGCGTTGTACACCATATTGGCCGACCAGGGGTTTTTCTCCCAGGAAGATCTCCTCACACAATTGAACCAGTCGGGCACACATTTTGTCGGTCATCCTACCCGTAAGGTGCCCGGTGTTGAGCATAATACGGGCGCACTTGGGCATGGGTTATCGGTGGCTGTTGGTTTGGCTTTGGCTGCCAAATTAGATGACAAATCGTACCGGGTGTTTACGTTGCTCGGAGACGGTGAACTGGCCGAAGGCTCAAGCTGGGAAGCGGCGATGACCGCCGCCCACTACAAGTTGGATAACCTTATCGTCATTATTGATCGTAACACCCTGCAAATCACCGGGCGCACGGAAGAAGTCAACGCACTGGAACCATTGGAAGAAAAGTTCAAGGCATTTGGCTTTGCTGTTCAGCAGGTGGATGGTAACGACGTCGCTGCACTTGCTAAGGTATTGGATGCCGTACCTTTCGCTGCTGGCCAACCTAATTTAGTGCTGGCCAATACAGTCAAAGGTAAGGGCGTGAGCTTCATGGAAGATGTCAAAGTCTGGCATCATAAGGTGCCCAGCGACGATCAACTCCAAACCGCGTTGGACGAACTCACAGCCGCAGCAGCCATGCTGGAGGCCGCCGTATGAGCGATATAGGACAACCCAATCAACAGGTATTTGCGGATACATTACTAGAGATTGCCAGAGATCACCCAGATATTCTGATCGTGACCAGTGACTCGCGTGGGTCGGGTAAGTTGGTCTCCTTTGGTGAACAATTGCCGGATCAAATCGTGGAAGTAGGCATTGCGGAGCAAAATCTCGTGGGTGTTTCCGCAGGTTTAGCGGCGGCGGGTAAACGGGTGTTTGCCGTATCCCCGGCATGTTTTTTGACTATCCGTTCATTAGAGCAGATCAAGAACGATGTGGCCTATTCGGATCGTCCGGTGCGGGTAATCGGCATTAGCGCAGGGGTGAGTTACGGTATGCTCGGCTCCACGCACCATTCCCTGCATGATTACGCCGCCCTACGCTGCATCAATAATATAGACATCATCGCCCCGGCGGATAATTTCGAGACCCGTGCCGTCCTCGATGCCATAATCGAATATCCCCGCCCGGTATATGTACGTTTTGGTAAGAAGCCCATGCGTCACCTGCATGCGGAAGACACTCACTTTGAGGTGGGCAAGGCGATTACCATCCGTGAGGGGACTGACTTGACCTTCATCGCCATCGGTGAGCCAACAGCGCGGGCATTGGGGGCGGCGGAACTGCTAGAACATGAGGGCCTATCCTGCCGTGTGGTTAGTATGCATACATTGCGCCCCTTTGATACCGATGCGCTGCTTGATGCGGCCCGCAATACCGGGGCCATCATTACTGTGGAAGAGCATAGCGTCTATGGTGGCCTGGGCGAGTGCTGCGCGGGCATTTTGATGCAGCAAGGCGTCCATACACCGCTTAAAATCGTCGGCATCCCTGATGAGTATACGGTAACGGGTGATCAACATTACATCTTTGACCATTACGGCATCTCCGCTGAAGGATTAGCCAGAACCGCCCGTGATCTGCTGAGGGTGGGGGTATGAGCAAGGTTATTCTGGCTGTAGATCAAAGTACATCAGGTACAAAGGCCCTGTTGTTTGACACAAATGGACAGCTAATCGCCAAAACTGACGCTCCACATAAGCAGCACTATCCGCAACCGGGTTGGGTCGAGCATGATGCAGAAGAAATCTACCAGAATACCCTTGCAGTTATAGATGAGTTGCTCCGGGCTAACCCTGAACAGCAGAACAGTATCCACTGTCTGAGCATCACCAACCAGCGTGAGACCTTTGTGGTGTTCGATAAAGCGACAGGCGAACCGCTACACAACGCTATTGTCTGGCAGTGTCGGCGGGGTGAACCGCTGTGCCAACAACTCATCACGGCTGGGCATGACGTGATGGTTA
>CAKZMO010000343.1 GCA_937128595.1 uncultured cyanobacterium
TTGTGGGCTGGGGCGCACGGCTGTGCGCCCCTACGGATGGGGGTAGAATCAGCTGTTGATAGCGCGGAAGACAAGGTTTTGAAACTGCTTGACGGTGATTTCAAGAGCAGGGGAGAAACAGCCTCCGTCAAAGGCGGGCGATCGCCGTCCTTTTTGCATTCTCTCGATCACCTCAATGTCCTCATCATTGGTCGCAATCCACAGATCAACAGGAATATCGCGCAGAGGGGCGTTTTCTTCGGCCATGGCCTCGTCGCCGACAAAGTAGAACGCCATGCGCTCCAATGTGCGATCGGGACTGAGAGGGTTGACCATAAAGACGAGGAAATAATCAGGGTGCACGCCCAGCATCAGGTTCGGAAACACAGACACGTATTCAGCAACGGTAGTGTGACTCGTTTCCTCTAGATTGGGGAAGGTCGGCAGACGCTTACCGCCCAACTCTCCACAGAAATATTTGAGGCTGCCCTGGCCGACGTGATTTTCGCCCACGTCAAACCAGAAGTGGTCTTCCATGCGCGACAGGCTGTTGAGAGTGGGGTGTACCCAAGCGAGGTGATAGCTTTCTGAAAAGTTTTCAACGGCTAGTTTCCAGTTTGCGTTGCACTCTACAGTGGCTCCGCGCCCGCGACGCAGCAGGCTGAAGTCATAATTTGCCCAGCGATCGGTGATGGGTTTGAGATAGTCTTCTAGCGGTGGAGCATCGCCAGACAAGTTGACAAACACCAAGTCGAGCCACTGTTCGCAGCGGATAGAGCGTAGATTTTTTGAAGCACGGTCAAATCCTTCGTAAGAATCTTTATGATATCCGCCGAAATGAGGAGTAGATTTCAGTGACCCGTCCATGCTGTAGGCCCAAGAGTGATAGGGGCAACGAATCATGCCTTTGCCAGAGCAAGCCTCTTCGACCAGTTGCAGCCCGCGATGGCTACAGATGTTGTGAAACGCGCGCAAGGTGCTGTGGCGGTCGCGCACTAAGACAATCGGAATTCCTGCGATATCGACGGGCAAGATGTCTCCGGGCTTAGATACATCGCTAGCCAAGCCAGCGCAAACCCATTGCTTGGTGAACACAGTTTGCCGTTCTATGTCTAAGAAATCAGGACTGGTATACGCTTCTGCCCACAGCCCGCCGATAAGTTCGGGCGCAAGTTCGGGCGATGTAGAAACCATTCGTTGACGAATGTTGGGCGCGAGGTTGGCACTCGGCATCGAAACAGGATTAGGGGCTGCACCCACGAGATCGGTCTGGCTCATAGATAACTCCAGTCACAATTAAGTCGGTAAAGAGTCAATAAAGAAAGAATGATCAAGCCCGTGTCGAACATTTACTTCGGTGGCCAGCATCAAAACTTTGCCAAAAACGAGAAGAGAGACTTAAACGGCATGTAATAACAAGCTATTCTTACCCGCCAAATACAAAAAATAAGCTGCTTTTGAATTTAAGAACGAGGCTAGATTGCTTGTATTAAAAGAAATTTGGAAAGATATTTAACTTGTAATTACAAGTCTTGAATATAGAATTTATTGGGTATCTCTGCGAAAATATGTCTTCTAGAGCACATTTTGCAATAGAGTTGTGCTGGCGATCGCCCTCCTAATTCATTCAAGTCTCAAGAGATCGATGATTCAAAGTGGTTTCAAGGTTTTTGAACTCTCAAAAATCCACTCAAATTGTCAGTCTTTGATGAAAATTTCAGCTTGTAGTAACAACTGTATAGAGCGCGACAGAATTACTCTGTTCTTGTTGCTTATTGTTCCAGTATTGTCGATACAGGAATTGCAAAATCATTTCATGCCAAGTCGCAAATCCAGATCAGCAGTCTTCATATCAAAGCTACGTGTCTCCTTGCCTAACCCGATCGGTCTCACTTGTCTGCCTAATGAAGGGGCCAAGTCAGAGATTCCTTGCATTGTTTCTTGCATTGACTGACATATGGCGCAAGAAATATATGGCGCAAGAAAAAACTTCAAAAATTAGTGAAAGATTAAGGTTTCAATCGCCGAGCTGACGGTAGTCTGACCACGTACTTCCCTGGGCTTAAACCCGTGTTTATGGTTCATATGAGTGACGCTTCAGCAGGGAGACGCTCGCTCATGTGCCTAGTATGGCGGCGTTTTATTCCAGGGAATCTGATCGCCCGGAATCTCAATAACTTGGCTCATCATCTTGGATTCAATTTGGATTCAATCGAATTCAAGGTTTCCGGGCGATCCGTTTAGATGAACTTAGGAGAACACATCTAATGACAAATCTCGGGCCTAACAACGGCAACGGGGAGCGATCGCGCCCCCCTCAAGTCCAGCGCGACCTTACCGCGAACAATTTTCGGTTTCGTGAGTTGTTTGATTTCCATCGAGAGGTATTCCTTACCTCTGGGGCGCTCATTCTTTTGTTCGTTGCGGTCACATTAATTTTCAAGGAACCAGCCGAAAACGTTTTCGGGCAAATTCAGACCTTCATTGCTGAAGGAATGGGCTGGTTCATGATTTTGGCGGTGAGTACGTGCTTAATCTTCGTCATCATTATGGCTCTCAGCAAGTTCGGCCAGATCCGCATTGGCGGACAGGATGCCCGTCCAGAATTTCCAACGTTTGCCTGGGTTGCTATGTTGATCAGTGCAGGCATGGGAACTGGACTGTTGTTTTGGAGCGTGGCAGAGCCGATCTATCATTTTCAGTCTCCGCCCGCTGTCATCGGCACCATCGAGCCGGGTACGGTAGAGGCGGCTCGGCAGTCTTTGGGGGTTACCTTTTTCCATTGGGGCTTTCATGCTTGGGGCATGTACGCCCTTGTCGGCTTAGGGCTCGCCTTTTTTGCTTACAACAAGGGCTTGCCTTTGACCATGCGCTCGGTGTTTTACCCCATCTTGGGCGATCGCATCTTTGGCTGGCCAGGTAACGTCATCGATATCGTATCGGTTGCTGCTACTCTATTTGGTCTAGCGACATCTCTTGGATTCGGAGTGCAGCAGGTTAATGCTGGGTTTAACTTCCTACTACCAGGAATACCTATCAGCACCCCTGTTCAAGTCTTACTCATTGCCATCATCACGGGTTTTGCTACGGCCTCCGTTGTCTCTGGGCTCGATGCTGGTGTCCGTCGCCTGAGTGAGCTGAACATGATTCTTGCAGCAATCTTGATGATATTTGTGCTGTTTGTCGGGCCGACGATTTTTATCCTAGGGTCTTTTGTTGAAACCACAGGCTACTACATTGCCTCTCTGCCAACCCTGAGTTTTTGGACGGAAACTTTTCAAGGCGGCAACTGGCAGAATAGCTGGACAGTCTTTTATTGGGGCTGGTGGGTGTCTTGGTCGCCCTTTGTCGGCATCTTTATTGCCCGCATTTCTAAAGGCCGTACCGTCCGCGAATTTGTTCTGGGTGTCTTGTTGCTGCCCTCGTTGCTGACCTTTCTGTGGATGTCTGTATTTGGCAGTACTGCCCTCTCGTTGGAGCTAGGTGGCAGCACCATTATTTCTGATGCCGTTGGCGAGAATGTTGCCACAGCCCTGTTTGTGATGCTCGATCAGCTTCCCTTGACAGGCATTACCTCTTTGGTCGGTATCATCCTGGTCGTGGTGTTCTTTGTCACGTCCTCTGACTCGGGTTCGCTGGTCGTTGATAGCATTGCCTCTGGCGGCAATCTTGAATCTCCTGTGCCTCAGCGGGTTTTTTGGGCCATCATCGAAGGGGCTGTGGCTGCGGTTCTTCTCCTAGGCGGCGGACTTCAAGCACTCCAGACGGCTGCGATTACCTCTGGGCTTCCGTTTGCGGCTGTGTTGCTGGTGCTGTGCTATAGCCTTTATAAGGGACTCGGAGATGAATATGCCGTGCTTCAACTGCGGCGGAGTAGTGCGGCTGAGATCCCAGAGCTAGCACGGGAGGAAGAACCCGAGACGGTTTATTAACCGTAATCGGTTCAACATTGATTGATTCAACATTGATCGATTCAATATTTGGATCAACATGTGTTGAATATTTCCTGCCCGAAAAATCTGTCTGAAAAACCTGACCCAAAATCGGCATTACTTCGAAGCTAATATTTCGGCTGCTCGGTTTTGGCAGGGTTGTGGAGTGAATAGGGGGCGATCGCCCAATCCCCAACATCAATGGGGGGCGATCGCCAGACCTCACCCACATGTTTTGAGCCTGCACCTCTAGTCACTTTGGCTTTATTTCCCAACGGGGTATTAGGGGCGCAGGCTTTTTATGATCTGAATTGCACGATCTGAATTGCACGATCTGAATTGAATTCTGCTTCCCTTTGCCTATCGTTTCGTTTTGCTATTTCGGTTTTCTGTTCCATCTGACTCAACCTATTGCCGTTTCAAGGAGCGCCTCGTGATATGACCCAGCAGTTTGACGCGATCGTAATCGGCTCGGGTGGCGTTGGCAGCGCCGCCGCATACTATCTCTCTCGGGCGGGCAAAAAAGTCTTGCTGCTCGAACAGTTTGAGCTAGACCACAAAAATGGCAGCTCCTATGGTTTTTCGCGGGTGATTCGCTACAGCTACGACAACCCGATCTACGTCAACCTCATGCGAGCCGCCTATCCGCTCTGGTTTTCCCTGCAAGAAGAAGCAGGCGAAGAGCTTTATGTCAAAACCGGAGGGCTCGACTTTGGCATGCCCAGCCAAGAAACATTCCAAAATCTAAAAGCCAGCATGGATACGGCAGAGCTACCCTACGAGCATCTGTCTGCCGATGAGATTCGCCATCGTTTTCCTCAGTTCAACCCTGACGATGGCATGGAAGGCTTGTTTCAAGAAGCAACCGGATTGCTCAAAACCTCAAATTGCGTTCTCGCCCATGTGCGCCTAGCGCAGGCTCACGGAGCGACCGTCATCGACCAAACGCCCGTTACGCAGATTGTCCCGACTGAGCAGGGAGTTGAAGTTCACACGGCAACCGAAACCTATGCTGCTGAACGAGTCGTGATTACAGTCGGGAGCTGGGCGAAGTCTCTGCTTGCGGATCAGGGCATCGACTTGCCGCTCAAGATCATGCCGTGCCAGCTTGGGTTTTATCAGCCCCTCGTGCCTGAGCGGTTTAAGCCAGACACCATGCCCGTCTTTTTTGCCCATATGAATGGCGACTATGGCGAAATGCCCTACGGTATTCCCCATGAAGATGAAAGCATTGGCTACAAAATGACCACTTTCTATGGCTGGAACACCGTCGAGCACCCCAGCGAAATTGACTACACCCCTAGCGATGAGTGGGTTGAGCGCATTCGCAACTTTGCCCGTCAATACATTCCTGATGCTGCTGGGGAGACGGTTTCGACTCGTCGCTGCCTCTATACGCTGACGCCAGATAAGCACTTCATTGTCGACACTCATCCCCAATATCCGCAAATTGCGATTGGGGCAGGATTCTCAGGTCACGGCTTCAAGTTCACGACACTGATGGGCAAGATGCTGGCGGATCTGACGGTCGATGGCACTACCCCTCACGACACCAGTCTCTTCAAGCTGTCTCGTTTTGAGACTGTAATGGCCTAAGTCGTTCAATCCGCACGCTGAATCGTAGGAGCGCACGGCTGTGCGCCCCTACCTGCATCCTCGATATTCCAACCTCATTAGGTTGGCTGAATTATGTAACATGAGTAACAAAATTTGGGGCGATCGCTCGTTGTCCGCTAAGATACCAAGCGTAGACCTACGCATGGTAATGGCTTCTTCTTCTATGGCACGGCGCGATCAGGGCACAGCCCGAACGCCAATGCACTTGACTATCTCTGAAAAGTTGCGTAAGCAAATTGAAAGCGAGGTGTATGCGCCTGGTGATCAGCTGCCAAGCGAGTTCGATTTAGGTCAACTGTTTAACGTCAGTCGAACGACTGTTCGACGGGCGATCACTAACTTAATCAATCAAGGATTAGTCGAAACTCAGCAAGGAAAGGGAATTTTTGTCAAAGAGCAAGAAAAAATTAGCTTTTCGCTGTCTAACCCTCTAACCTTCTTCGATACGGAACTGGAACGGCAAGGCCGGACAGGCAGCGTTCAAAATCTTCAATTTGAGCGCATCGAAGCTCCCCGCGAAATTCGGAAACGGCTCAAGCTTGATATGGATGCAACTCATATTTATCAGCAAGAAAAGCTGATTTTTGCTGATGATGTGGCGATCGCCCTCGACATTGCCTATTTTCCAGAACATATTGCCAAGGCATTGGAAGAAGTGTTGCAGTTTGAGTTTACCTATCGCTCACTCGAACATTATGGGTTTCCGATTAAGTCTGCGCGGGTGTCGATTGAGGGACGACCTGCCAGCTATGAAACGAGTCAGCATCTCAATATTTCTCTAGGGGCTCCATTGCTGGTTTATCGCTACCTCGCGTGGGATCAGAACGAAGTGCCTCTCGTGTGTGGAGAAACGATTTCTAGAGCTGATTACACCTACTATTCTGCTGATTTGAATGTCAATCAAATTCAAATGTAGGGCTGAAACTTTAGCCGACTTCAATGGGGGATGAAGGCTCATCGGAGACTCTTATCCTTTCAAATTTTCTCTAAGGGATCAATATCCTATAATAGGCTCACCGCAACAGGGAATTTGCCCAGTCGTGGTGAGCCTATTGGGTAGATGAGCGAGACGCTTACTTATTTATCTCCATCAAGGTTGAACGCTATTCACTTTTGCAAGCCAGACCGCCTTTTCTTTAACATTTGCCTCCCTTAGAGAGTAGGTCTTTTGATATGTCATTCGTTGTTCTCCCCCATGAACGAGTTGTAGTGCTTAGCTTTCTTGCATCTACTGTTGCCGGATTGGGAATGGTTGGCTTTGTTGCGTCTCCGGCTCAAGCCCAACCCATTACTTCCTCTGGAGACACCAATACTCAGATTACTCAGGTAGGCGATCGCTACACCATCGAAGGCACGACAATTTCCGGCGACGGAGCAAACCTATTCCACAGCTTCGAGCAGTTTGGTTTAGATGCCAATGAAATTGCTGAGTTCGCGGCTGATCCAGACATTCAAAACATCCTCAGTCGCGTGGTTGGCGGTCAGGTGTCGCTGATTGATGGGTTGATTGAGGTAACAGGAGCCGACGCCAATTTATTTTTGATGAATCCGGCTGGGGTGATCTTTGGCCCCAATGCTCAGCTCAATGTGCCCGCCGATTTCACCGCTACGACTGCTACAGGCATCGGAATTGGGGACAATTGGTTCAGCGCGTTGGGAAATAATGATTATGCCAATCTGGTCGGTGATCCTTCGACCTTTGCGTTTGGAGTCGATGAGCCAGGGGCGATCGCCAATCTCGGCACCCTTGCAGTGGGCGACGGTCAGACGCTTTCTTTGGTCGGCGGCACG
Source organism: uncultured cyanobacterium (assembly GCA_937128595.1). Classification (GTDB taxonomy): domain Bacteria; phylum Cyanobacteriota; class Cyanobacteriia; order CAKZMO01; family CAKZMO01; genus CAKZMO01. The sequence goes on from CAKZMO010000343.1 coordinate 7,320, forward strand.
GTGATCAACGCCGGAATCCTCGAAGCTCCGGGCGGCATGATTAATATTGCAGCCGTTCCAGGACAAAACCTTGTACGCATTAGTCAAAACGGGTTTCTGCTCAGTCTTGATATTGAACCGCTTGCTGATAGCCCCACGCAGCCCAACGCCTGGACATTTCCCACAACAACGCTACCCGAACTGTTGACGGGCGGCGGGCTTGCCGATGCTCTTAACGTCACCGTTAATGCAGACGGCACTATTACTTTAGACGGTTCGGGCATCACGTTACCCACAGAGCCTGGAACAGCTTTAGTTGCAGGTGCAATCGATACAGCAACTGATACCGATGGAGTAACGGGTTCGGTTGTGAATGTCGTGGGCGATCGCGCTATCTTCTTCAGCGAAACCACCTTCGGCCCTCGCTATAACCCTGATATTTCTGAAGAATTTGATCCTCAGCCAGGAGAGTTGACGGGATCACTGCATGAGACGACAGTTCTAGCCATAAACGCTACATCTGAAATCCGAATTAACTTGTCTGATCCTGAACTTCCTGCCGACCCAGATAATCCTGATCCTGCTCAAGGTGCGGGACTGTTTTTCTCAGTAGGCACGGGCAACGATGATGAAGGAGTGCTGCGTTTTACGACTCAAGGCTCTTTCGTTATGGATGCGGAAGATAACCTGTTTAGCCGAGGCCGCGACATTACCATCCAGGCTGGAGAAATCATTGTCGGAGAAATCAATACTTTCGATGGAGCAGGTGCAAATTATTTCGAGCCGACCGACGATGATCGCTTTCCTCAGCGATCGGGCAATGTCGAGCTTGATGCAGATCGCGATATTCAGGTCACCCGCATTTTTGGAGAAAATATCCTGCTTGCCAGCGCCAATGGCGATATCCAGACCGGATCGATTTCAAGCGAAGCGGATACATTCCCTATCCCCGCAGACGACGGACAAATTTATCCCTTCGTTACGTCTGATGATGGGATTAATCGCGAGCTTGATTTTGATGCTGACCCTCTCGATTCTGAGAATTTAGCGAATCTTAACAACGTGCTCAATCAAGGTGAAGGCAGCGAAGTTGTGATGATTGCAACCAACGGCTCCATTGACCTAGACGGCTATATTCGGGCAGGACAAACTAACAAAACCTCAGACAGCACCATTACCATCACGGCTCAGCGCTTTAGAGCAACAAATCCTCTAACTGTGCCTGGAGGAGATGAAAACGGTCAGATTAGCGGTAACAGCACAGTCAACTTGTTAGCTTACAGCCGCAACACTGATCCCCCTGAAAACTTAGGGGGTACAACAGGACGTAATAGTCTTGAAGCAAGTTTTGGGGAAGGTGGTTTGCTCTCGGTTCAGTTTGGCGATCAAGAAGCTCAAGTTCAGGCGATTGACGAAAACGGCAATCCTCAAACCGTATTGTTAAGCGAGTTGGACTCTGAGCAGCTAATCTTGGCACAGATTCAGCTTTTGGAAGATACGACGTTTTCTATTGCCGAATTTGCGGAACTTCCACCGGACTCTAGCGGCATGGTCGGGGGTTTCGGTGTCGGCGGACGCCGAGATCCGTCTGTGAATCCAGGTGCCCTTTCCAATAGCTTTGCGGCATTGCCACCGCCAGTTGATCCGGGTAATCCGATCGAGCTGGGTAACCCGACTAATCCTACCAGTCCCAGTCCTTCTCCAATTGACAATCCTCTTGTCAGTCAACAACCTGATGTCCCCACACCAGATTTTGAGCCTGTCGCTCAAGTCGGATGTGAGCCTGAAGAACCCGTCGAAATTGGCGGTGCTGATGACGGAACGGCTGAAACTCCGATTCTAGATATTGCCTCGGTTGTTTCAGTTGAATTGCTACGAAGCGCGGGCATCGAGGAAAATGAAGAGGAAGAGTTCGTCACGGAATGTGATTAACCTCCACTATCAAAACCCTCACGCATGTTCTGGATAGAGACAATGGGCGCTATGCTATTTCGTCTCCAACGCAGATTAATCTCCTGGGCAAGACGCTCTGGATATCGTGGTATTGCAGCGATCGCCCTCTGTCTCACCTTGCTGATAGGCGGGTTATCCGAAATGAGCTGGGAGCA
>CAKZMO010000344.1 GCA_937128595.1 uncultured cyanobacterium
GGATCGTAGGTTGTGGTTGACTTAAGGAAACCCAACAATGCCATTAAAATCTGGCATTGTTGGGTTTCGCAAGCTCAACCGCAACCTACATCATCAAAGACTCTGGCTACCAAATAAAATGTGTCAGGCAGCCAGGTCACAAACTTTCGAGTCTCCTAAATTTTTGCGCTCCGCTCCGCTAATGCTAGAGAAAAGGAAGATTTTGAAGGAAATTTCCCCTTTTAAGGGGAGCAAGGGGGATCTGAAGTATAGTGCTACGCGCTGATATAAAACCAATAGTTGATGGAGAAGCCGCGCGGTGCGCGGCTTCTCCATCAATATCTGTCCTAACCTATCTGCGCATTAGCTATAACATTGATAACTTTTCAAACCTCTCAAACATTCTCAGAAAATGACTCAACAGCATAGGTCTGCTGATAGAATCCAAAAATATTTGAGCCCGTCTGGTAAAACAGTCGCGATTTGGTTACGAGTGAGGCAGTGGTGTGAAACTGATAATCCAGATTCCCTGTTACAACGAAGAGGAAACTTTGGGAGTCGCCCTGGCAGAACTGCCGCGCTACGTTCCTGGTATTGATGAGGTGGAGTGGCTTGTTGTTGACGATGGCAGTGGCGATCGCACCGCAGAAATTGCCAAGTCCCTCGGGGTCGATCACATTGTTCGCTTTCCGCAAAATCGAGGGCTAGCCGTCGGGTTTATGGCGGGACTAGAAGCCTGCCTCAAGGCCGGAGCTGACATCATTGTCAATACGGATGCGGATAATCAATATTGCGCGGCGGATATTCCCACACTGATTGCGCCGATTCTTCGAGGCGAAGCAGAGATTGTGGTGGGAGCGCGTCCGATTCAGACTATCGAACACTTTTCCCCAATCAAAAAATACTTGCAGGGTGTGGGCAGTGGCGTGGTGCGTCTTGCCAGCAACACCAAAATTCCTGATGCGCCCAGCGGGTTTCGGGCTCTCAGTCGCGACGCCGCTATGCAAATCAATGTCTTCAACGAATATACCTACACCCTCGAAACCATCATTCAAGCGGGACAGCGAGGCATGGCGATTACGTCTGTGCCGATTCGCACGAACGGCTATCTGCGCCCTTCCCGGCTGTTCAGCAGCATCCCAGCCTATATTCGACGATCCGTATTGACCATTGTTCGAATTTTTATGGTCTATCGTCCTCTTCGCTTTTTCGCGATTGTGGGCTGCTTTCCGTTCGGCATGGGCATGTTTCTCTGTTTGCGATGGCTGATGCTGTTTTTCTTGGATGATCCTACTCGTGCCCGTGCGCCGAGTCTCATTGTCGCGGCAGTGTTGATTCTGATTGGCGTCCAGCTCTGGATTTTGGGACTTTTAGCCGATCTGCTTTCTGTCAACCGCAAGATGCTAGAGGATATTCAACTCCGGCTGCGGCGCAAAGAATATGACGAAACGCGCGATCGCCCTAAAACCAATGGCAAATCTCTCGTCCGTCGAGACTGATCTCTCAAAGCTCAACTATGCCTGCGAACCCTCCCGACGATCGCCCCATCCAACCTGCTGCTACAGAACCCCAATGGTTACAGTGGGCACGAGAAATTCAGGCGATCGCCCAAACGGGGCTAGCCTACACTCCTGGCTCTAAGTTTGACGTTGAGCGCTATCAACGACTGCGGGCGATCGCCACTGAGATGCTGGCGGTTCACGGCAATCTCGACCCTGATGTGATGTTGAGTTTGTTTGAGCGAGAAGAGGGATATGCGACTCCGAAAGTCGATGTGCGAGGGGCGGTATTCAAAGACGGCAAGCTGTTGATGGTGCAGGAAACTTCAGATGGCAAATGGGCTCCGCCAGGAGGCTGGGCGGATGTGAATGACACGCCGAGTGAAGCGGTGACTCGTGAGATTTGGGAAGAGTCGGGCTATGAGACACGAGCAACGAAGATAATTGCGGTGTGCGATCGCACGATTCAGGGACATCAGCCGTTTCTACCATTTCATGTCTATAAGCTATTCATTCAATGTGAACTGATTGGCGGTGAGCCGAAGGTCAGTATCGAAACCCAAAAGGTAGACTTTTTCAGTGAAGATGAGTTGCCAGAACTGTCGCCATCAAGAGTCAATCTGTCGCAGATTCATCGACTGTTTAATCACTATCGACAGCCTGAACTTTTGACGTATTTTGATTAGCTAAGAGTCGTGTTTGCTTCAAGCTGGTGAGCGATCGCCTATCAGCCTTTTTGCTGACTGCGCCGGTTAATTTTTCATGAAGGCTCAAAACAAGTATGTGGATTTTCTGATCGCACTTACCGAATTGTCGATATAGGTTGTCCTCACATGGGTACTATCAGGCTACGGATTGAGCCATTCCTTCTCCCCAATCTTATGATTATGACAGCCTCGTCCCTTCAAACAGCTCTTCAGAGCCTTCCGGAAAATGCCCAAGAACCTATTGTTGATAAGCTGTTCGCTCAGCACCTTTTGGAAAAATTAAGTTTTGGTCACAACGATATTTATCCACAGTACCAAACCCAAAGTGGAAGAGGTTTAGCCGTAGATTACGCGGCCAGGAAAAGTCAAGAGAAAGATCTATTTCTACACACCAAAACAAATCCTGACTTGTTGGTAGAGCTGAAAGGGCGGGATATTAA
>CAKZMO010000345.1 GCA_937128595.1 uncultured cyanobacterium
TCGAACGGCAGCGATACCGCAAAAACTTGGTTAGGCCGAAAACTAGCATCATGCCCCATGGGAGAGTCAAGAACATCGAAACAGTATCCATTAATTGGATTCCAAAATTGCTGAAACCCCTTATGGGTTTGCTGAGCCAGAGTCTGATATTCGGTCGCGGGATAACCCAGCTGATTCGCGAACAGTACCATCGACTGAAGCGCGTTGTACCAGAGTGCATTCACCTCGATGGGCTTGCCCAGTCGCGGAGTCACGACCCAGTCCCCAATCTTGACATCCATCCACGTTAGTTGGCTTCCAGGCTCTCCAGCGTAAATCAACCCATCCGTCTCATCGAGGTGAATGTTGTATCGAGTTCCTTGACGATGCCAATCAATCACTTCTTGTAAGGCCGGATACAGTTCTCGTAGCAGTTCCTCATCTTGAGTGACTGCGTAATAGGCTCGAATGGCCTCGAAATACCAGAGAATTGCATCTACTGTGTTGTATTCAGGCGTCTGTCCCCGGTCAGGGAAGAGGTTTGGTAACATTCCCTGGCTGAGATAGCGAGCAAAGGTTCGCAGGATCGGGCGAGCCACATGGGGACGTCCGGTTGCAATGGTCAATCCAGGAAGGCTGATCATTGTATCCCGTCCCCAGTCGTTAAACCAGGGATAGCCTGCGATGACGGTCTTGCCTTCAGATTCTTCGGCAGAAGGTCGATCAACAATGAACTGATCCGCCGCTAGCACCAACTGCTGAATCCAGACAGGCGTATGCTTCAGCTCGTGAGATGTAGAAGCTTGCCATTCCTGTAGCAGCGACTGTTCATAAGATTGGCGATCGCCCAATGCCACCTTGCCATCTAGCAAGGGATCTGGGCGAGTGCTAGCTGTAAAAGTCAGCGATTCCCCCGGATCAAGCGTCGCTTTGACGGTCGCGACATGAAGATGATCCTCCGATCGCCCTGTTCCTCGATATTGCTCAACCGCCAAGTCAAAGTTGTGATACCAGTGCCGTTCGGGAAACAACCGCCCATGTTCCATCAGCAGATAGAGAGGAGCAGCCCGATGAAACGCCGTAACTCGAACTCCTCCTTTTGCTTTCGAGGCTGATTCAACCTCTTCAAACGGCTCAATAACCCAATTGCCCAACGTCGCGCCGCCGTGGTGATTGCGATAATTCACCAGAGCCTTGAGATAAAGCAGTAACGGAAAGCTTCCTCGCTCTAGCGTATAGCGAACATAGGTTGTATTTTCGCCCTGCTGCATCCAAATTTGCTTTTTGAGGATGGCATCAGAAAACGCATATCGCCAAGTTGGTATTTTGCCATCTAGATAAAACTGCTCAATGTAGTGGTGGCCTTCAGGATTGACAATGCCATCCGCCCAACGGTTGCTGCACAGCGAGTGAATCTGGTTACGATAAATCGCCGAGTCATCCAGCTTGGCCAACATCAGCATTCGACCGACTGGAGGCTCTAGCGCAGCAACGAGAAGGCCATGATAATGCCGCGTCAGAATTCCCGCAACTGTGCCGCAGGCATAACCCCCAATGCCATTTGTTACAAGCCACTCCCGCTGCTCTGCAATATGCAGATCACCACAAATCTCACGTCCAAATTGAAAGGTCATGCTCACAAACCCTGGCAGACGACTGGGGACTCTTGTTCCCCTCAAAAACCCTTGTTTCAGAAATAGACACGGTGCTTTAAGAGCATTGGCTCATCGGCGTACAATGCTTTTGTGTCAATGAGCTTACCCATCTTAATCAATCGGCTGACTCATCATGCTAGCTTAGCTTGACTCTACGAATCCAAACCGCCTGCAAACAACAGCAATTCTCATTGTGGTTAAGTCTCAACACCCGCAATTGGTTCCTATACAATAGACCTGTTGTGAAATAGGGGATAATGATTGAAATTAAACGCGAGGGTGTACTCGTCCAGTGCTGAATCTCCACCGCTTGTTGCGCGACGACCGTTTGCTGCATGCGCTCACTGGACTGAACCGTAAAGCACTGGGCAAGTTGACGCCCGTCTTTGCCGAGGCACTTGCAGAAGCCCCCATTCCCCGTCGCTATCCAAGCCCGAGACAACGGGCTCAAGGGGCCGGTCGCAAACCTCGGTTGAACACCGTGACAGGCAAGCTGATATATATCCTCTTCTACTTCAAGTGCTATCCCACCTTTGATTTAGCCGGGATGCTCTTTGATTTAGACCGCTCTCAGGCCAGCAGCCTTGGACACACAGATAGTTCTGCCCGAGCGCAAACTTACGTGTGTCGAAGACTTCATGGAACGGTTTCCAGAGGTGACTCGGGTGATGCTGGATGGCACCGAACGCCCGGTTCAGAGCGCTCTCGCAACCCAGAGAAGCAACAGCAGGATTATTCGGGGAAGCAGCAGCATACTCGAAGCCATCTTGGTGCGGTTGATCCCAACAAACGGATTCTGGTGTTGAGCAACGCGTATGCAGGCAAGGCTCACGATAAAGGGATCTTGAATCAAGAACAATGAGCTGGGCATCTCCCAAATGACGTAAAAATCCAGGCAGATTCAGGGTTTCCAAGGGCTGCAAGAGGAGTATGTCAATGTCGAAAGTCCCCATAGAAAACCGAAGGGAGGAGGGCTGAGTACCGAACAGAA
>CAKZMO010000346.1 GCA_937128595.1 uncultured cyanobacterium
GAAATTACAGCTGAGATTACATTTGTATAGTGCTACGCGCTGATATAAAACCAATATTTATGGAGAAGCCGCGCACCGCGCGGCTTCTCCATAAATATCTGTCCTAACCTATCTGCGCATTGCTATAGACGGCTGGCTTCCTATGTGCATCATCACAGTAGAGCAAGGCATTCAGTTTTCTATTTCCCAGGGTGATTGAAGAGAAGTAATTATTTATAAGAGGATGTTTGAAAAGTATTAGACAACACGCTGGAACAAGACTGATCCCCCTAAATCCCCCTTGAGAAGGGGGACTTTGATCCGGTTCCCCCTTTTTCAAGGGGGGCTAGGGGGGATCTGAAGTCGCATTGACGACTTCTCAAACATCCTCTAAGGCATTCGAGCTACAGTCGAGCTAGTGATGCGGGGTCTATACATTCTTCTCTCGATAGTCTGCCTGCGCCGCATACACTCCTTGCACGTTATACCAGTTGAGGAAAATCCGGGCGATCTCCAGGGCGAGTTGTGGTTTTCCACGATCAATTAGCCACTGCAACAGCGGAGCCATGGTCTTTTCGTTGAGCCGTCCTCCTCCCGAAAGTAGCCCCCACAACACCCGATGCAGCCAAGTCATCTGAATCATCATCCGCACATCCCAGGTGGGGTGTTTTTGGTAAAATAGCATCCCCATGCGTCCCCGTTCGATTTCCTTCTCAATCAGATTCGGAATTTGATCGAGGGCAAAGGGCGGGTGCCAGTGATAGCCTACCGCTTCAGGACACTTGATCAATGTCAGGCCCAGCCGCTTCAGCCGCACTCCCAACTCCAGATCTTCCCAGCCATAGAGCTGAAAACCCGTGTCAAATAGTCCTGCTTCTAACAGCCAGTGACGGGCGATCGCCACATTTCCGGTAGCGAAGTAAGCCGCCGAAAAATCCGTGACCTTGAATGGTTCCGACGTGGGGCTGTCGAAATTGCAGGTATTGATGACGCGACCATAGGTAAATAGGCGATCGCTCTTGAGCTGAAGCTGTCCCTCTTGCAAGGCACGGGCATGAGCCTGAAGAAAGACCTCAGTTACCACCAGATCGCTGTCGATGAAAATGATGGTGTCGCCTATTGCTTGCTCCACGCCCAAATTGCGCGCTGCTGCTGGCCCCAAATGGTTTTGCTCAAACAGCTTGACATGGGGAAATGCCTCTTGCTGTTGCTGGAGCCAGGTTACTGTTTCGTCTGTCGAACCGTCATCCACCACCACCACCTCATAGCCTTTGATGCCTGAGCGATCGCCATAGACCTGATGTTCTAAGGCGCGAAGGCATTTTTCTAGAATCGGCTTACGGTTATAGGTTGGAATGACAACGCTGAAAAACACGGGCAATTGGGGAATTGAAGGACGGGACAGAGGATTCGAACAGGTCATTTTCCCGTAGGAATGTGACATTGCCACACCCCTACCCAGGAATTCAAAATATAGACTGGCCTACTTGCCTATGGTACTGGGATTTAGCCCCTCAGTGATTCAATCTAGCCCCATTGCCACGCGATATTGAGGTTCGAGCCGCTTTCGGGTTGGTGAATGTCCTTGCACTTGCCAGTTGCTGCGGGCAAAGAGTTCGGACTTGAGGGTTTCTACATCAACGGTTGTGACAGAACCGTTCTTAATCACCCGACGCCCCCTGACCCAAGCACTATGCACCGCATGAGCCGGACGCCCCATCACCAGAAGTCCAACCGGATCAGTTCGGGGAAGCATTGACAGACTCGTTAGGTCATACATCACTAGATCTGCCTCTTGCCCGACCTGAAGGGAACCTCGGCGATCGCCCTGTCCCAAGCCTTTTGCTCCACCCAGCGACGCCATTTGCACTGATTCTCGGGGCGTAATCCAGTGATGATATTCAAAGTCAGTCGTGTTGTGCAGCAGGGTGCCAATTTTGATCGCTTCTAATAGATCTTGACTGTCGTTGCTGGCCGCGCCGTCGCAGCCAAAAGTGACGTTTACTCCCGCTTGCCGATATTTAAGGAGAGGAGCGATACCACTGCCGAGGCGCAAATTGCTGAGAGGGTTGTGAACCACCGTGGAACCCGTTTGAGCCATCAACGCAATATCGTCATCCTCAAGCCAAATGCAATGCGCAAAGGAAGTGCGATCGCCCAAAAAGCCCAACTGATGCAAATGAGCGACCATGCTCTCCCCATACTTTTCCTGAGCCAAAATTTTCTGTGCTTTCGACTCTAGCAAGTGGGTATGACGACACACCTGATGGCGATCGCTCAGCTCTACACATCCTTCCAAAAATGGATCAGAGCAAAGCTGTGCTCCCGTCGGCGCGACCATGATTTCGATGCCGTCTGCGGGGCAGTGATAGGCATTGATTGCTGCTTCTGCAATCTCCAAGGCTTCTGGGGCGGCGAGATGATGGGAGGCATGGGCCGTGTCAGAGTTGTCGAAATTCCCTTTGGGAACGCTGGCACCTATCGGTTCATCCTGAAGCAAGGGGCCAATGAAAGCGCGAATACCGACCTTTCGATAGGCACGCACCGCTGCCTCAATGGACTCCATCTCTCGCCCCGGAATCGGAACCAGATGATCCACAACGGTGGTGCCGCCGGACAGCAATGTCTCTATGGCAGTTCCCAAGGCACTGAGGTAAATGTGCTCTGGATCGATTTCGCCAAAGTCAAAAAGGTCGGCTAGCCATAGTTCTAAAGGAAGGGGAGGAATCAATCCCCGCTGCCACATTTCTGAAGAGTGAGTATGCGCGTTGACAAACCCAGGCAACAACAGCGTATTGCGACCATCTACAACCTGCCCAGTCTGCGGTAGATTTTCGCCAATGGCAGCAATGGTTCCTTCTGCAATTTGAACGTCGCGGTAGGCATAGCCGCTGTCTACTGGAATCAAAACTTGAGTGAGCGTATAAGAATCTTTCATTACAAGACAAAAAAATTAAAACCTAAAATTCTTGGTGATGTTTTCAGAGCAGGTTTCATCTTTCGAGCTAAAGTATTGAGCATCTTACCCCGACATCAGGGGTTCTAAAACGCTCTTTTTTCTGGAATCCTGCCATGTTTGAGCATATTACGTTGCCACAGGGGATACTCCCACCCGTTGCACCTTATTCCCACGCGGTTCGAGCCGGAGATTTTATATTCGTCACAGGACAGCTGCCTGAAGATCCCCAAACAGGAGAGGTTCAGCGCCTCGCGATTGAAGAGCAAACACACCAGGTGATGGAAAATCTTAAGCTCGTTCTTAATCATGTTGATACGGGGTTTGATCGGGTGGCTATGGCTCGAATTTTTATCACTGACTTTCGTTTCTACGACGCAGTAAACGCGGTCTATTCGTCCTATTTTGAAGGAGAAAAGTTGCCAGGGCGTACCACTGTGGGAGTAACTGCGCTTGCAGGCTATGGAGATGTAGAAATTGACTTGATTGTCTATTGTGGAGACTAATTGCAGCAAATGGCTCAAGAGAGAGCCTATCTGTGCCCGCGAATACTGAAGTGATCTAGCACTCTAGCTTAGGAATTGCACCAGATACTCTACTCTGTTTCTCATGTTAGTTGATGATTGAGAAAGCTGATGAGCCGTACCCTACGAACTTTAGGAACTCCGCCCAATGCCTGGATGGTCGATGCAGAAACGGCTGATATCAGCCGCCCTGCGTTGCCATCTCGCCCAATTAATCTGCTTACCGACACCAAAACGCTCATTTTAGATCTAGAGAAATCGGTATTTGTCGTGGTAGATATGCAAAACGATTTCTGCCATGCCGACGGCTGGCTAGCTCACATTGGCGTAGATGTGTCGCCTGCACGAGAGGCGATCGCCCCCATCAAATATCTGCTGCCCATTTTGCGCGATGCTAAGGTGCCAATTCTTTGGCTCAACTGGGGCAATCGTCCAGACCTGCTCAACATCAGTGCAGGACTGCGGCATGTCTACAATCCCACCGGAGAAGGGGTAGGTCTCACCGACCCATTGCCCAAAAACCAGGCTCCTGTACTCACCAAAAATAGCTGGGCTGCAGCCGTTGTGGAGGAACTTGACCAGAAACCTGACGATATTTACGTCGATAAGTACCGCATGAGCGGATTTTGGGACACGCCCCTCGACAGCATTCTCAGAAATCTGGGCAAAACTACCCTGTTTTTTGGTGGTGTAAACGCAGATCAGTGCGTTCTCGCGACCCTTCAAGACGCTAACTTCTTGGGCTACGATTGCGTTTTGCTGCGAGACTGTACTGCGACTACCTCCCCAGACTATTGTTTTCAAGCAACGGTCTACAACGTCAATCAATGCTTTGGGTTTGTGTCTGATTCGACTTTCCTGACTCGGGCGTTGACTTGACTGGGCGTAGCCCGTATCGCCCCCAAAGACGATTAACCCAGAAATGTTCGATTCTCAAAAGTCAACTCCCATCTGAACTCTGTTCCTATCTCCTACTCACGAGGTCTTCCCATGCCCGATAAAAGCTGTGTGATTCCGGTGTTCAAAGCGCCTCAAGACTACCAGGCTTATCGCATCAGTCCAGGAGATACAAATCGCTTGGCGATCATGTTTGATCCCTCCATTTCAAATGTGTCGCTGACCTATTGTGTTGAAATCTTCGACGTGGGTGGAAAAACACCTCCTAATCGTCACCAGATTGCTGTAGAGATGTTTTTTATTCTCAAAGGCGAAGGTCGAGCAATCTGTGATGGTAAGACGGTTTCTATCCAGTCTGGAGACAGCATTCTGGTGCCTCCCCAAGGAGTTCATATCATTGAAAACA
>CAKZMO010000347.1 GCA_937128595.1 uncultured cyanobacterium
GGTGCGCGGCTTCTCCATCAATATCTGTCCTAACCTATCTGCGCATTGCTATAGGAGACTGAGCCGTAGAACCCTGAGGTAGGGGCGATCGCTTTTTCTATCCTAAGTGGAATGAGCAGGCTCGATCCATTGTCTTTGTCTCACCTTTTCGTTCGCCAAAGTTCTCGTTTACCAAACCGCTACAGCGATACTCAATCATTTGAGATTGCTATATTTCAAAAACTCGTCTCCATCGATCGTTGCAATTTCGATTTTCAGATAGGCGATTTGTTGCTGCATCTGAGCTTTCCACGCAACGATGGTCAGCTTGTGATTTCGTCAGTCTCAGCAATCTGTAGTTCCAAAAATCCGGTCTGTGGGTCGGGCTGTCGGGTAAAGCGAAGCTGATCGGTTACACCGATAACCAGTTCAGCCGTCGTGTAGACCAAACAGCCCTTACAAATATGACCGCCTAGCACCTCGCCCTGCTCATTGGCGATCGCCCCGTGCAGGTGCAGCCCATCTTGCGATACTGTCCCGCTGAGACTGAGAATCTCGAAATATCCTTTAAGCACGGTGGGTTCAGGCTGATGAGCAAAACGCAGTGCCGCCTGCTGCAAGCTACCAATGCCTGACATGATCCAACCTGCGGCGATCGCCTCTTCTTTCATCCAAAGCTGGAGCGATCGCCGTAAATCGTCGCCGGGATGGAATCGTCGGGCAAGAACATGCATCTGTCGATTTTGGATTTTTAGATTGGGGATTTTGGATGGTTTTTGGACTAAAGCGTTAGGATTGGAACGGTTCTCCGTAGCTGTCGCTGAAGCAAACTTTTTCAGTACCGAATCGTCCGCCAAATTCTTTGAGAGGATCTTTGGCGTAGCCCATGGGTAGCAAGCAGCACACGTCTACCTCGTCGGGAATGTTGAATGCTTCTTTCACTTTGTCTGTGGAAAAGCCTTCCATGGGGCAGCTATCGATCCCGAAGCTTTTCGCCACGATCATCAAGTGTGCAACGGCCAACATCGTATGGCGGTTTGTCCAGACTTCGAGGCTGCCAAATGAAGGCATGTTTTCCAGTGTCGAAGGAACGGCTGAGCGAATGTAGTCCGCATAAGCATCATTAATTGCTCCCAGATCCGTCCCCAACTGAATCACCGATTCAATATAATCGCTCCCAGCTACGCGGCGATCGCCACAGCAAATCAACGTGACCGGAGCTTCACCCACCTGCCGCTGATCGAATGCACAGCCCTGAAGGGTTGCTTTCTTTTCAGCATCCCGCACAACGATCAATCGCCACGGCTGGAGGTTGAAGCCAGAGGGCGATCGCAGTCCTAGACGGAAAATTTCTGCTAGGGTATCTGCCGGAATTGGCTCACCACTGAAAGAACGCGCTGCACGTCGCTGCTCAATTGCAGCAGATAAGCCCATTACAGGAAACACTTCTGCCATAAAAGTCACCTTAAGTTAGCGTTAATTTAATTCGGATCGGTCTAATTCGGCTCGATTCAACGAACACAATCTAACGAACAAATTTGTCAGACACAACATAGATGTCCACTCAGATCTGGAAATCAACAGATCCTGTGCGTCATTAAACCATAGGTGATAGGCAAACTCGTGTTCGACGTCAAACAAGCTGAGTTAAGGCAAGTTCAAGCTGAGTTAAGGCAAGTATTGATCATGCGCGATCGCCATTGCTACTGTCTAGACGGTTTGCTTTTACAGTCCAGTTTTCTAATCTGAATGAGTTCTGACCATCAAAAAAGGGAGGTGCGATCGCACCTCCCTCTTTACTGATTGAAAGAACCGCTTCGATCTTGATCTCGAAGTCCTTTTCCAAAATTCGCTTAACTCAACAGGATTACCTGAGCCTATACAGGCGTTATTCTATATAGCCTTAACAGGTGTAAGCGCTAAATTACAATGATGGATAATCACAAGGGTTAGATGAATCAAGCAAGAGCTAAGCGAAACCAAGATAGATAGGCAAATGCAAGAAATCGTGCTATTTGCTCTTTTGACTTTCGACCGCTCACGATTGTGATTGGAGTGTTATGCCTAGCTCGAAGACAGACAAGTTTCTATGAAACTGTCACTGCGATCGCCATCAGACCACCCAGCAGAGCAACTGCGGCAAGTCCCAAAAATATGTAATTGCGCTTCTCTGTTCCAGATGGAGGCTCAGCCTGATACATCTTCGGTTCGTTAGCGAAATTGTTTAGGCGACCGCCCTCTTCAGTGGTGTAAGGCATAAACATGTCCTCGTTTCTTATCTATGGATGCAATTGTAACATTTTTGTTACAAAGTTTCTTAATCTTTTTTCAAATTTAAGATTTCTACACTCTTATCTATTTAAAGAGATGTGTAAGAATCTGTCAAAGACTAATAGCCATGTCGTCAAAGATTCAGCCTGTAATCGTTCCAGTTAAAGGAGAGCTAGCACTTGCTTTCGTTTTGACGGGAATGCGTCCGGCAAAGTGGGCCATGCGTCCGGCCTCGGCGGCGAGTTTCATTGCTAGCGCCATGCAAGCCGGATCTTGAGCTTTGGCGATCGCCGTGTTGATTAAGAGAGCATCTGCTCCCATCTCCATCGCTTGGGCGGCTTCGCTAGGAGTGCCAATGCCTGCATCCACAACCACAGGAATTTGACTGTTCTCGATGATGATCTCGATATTGGCCGCATTGCGAATGCCTTGACCAGAGCCGATAGGAGAACCGAGAGGCATAACGGTCGCGCAGCCTGCTTCTTCTAATCGTTTGGCGAGCAGGGGATCGGCATTGATGTAGGGCAAAACGGCAAACCCTTCTTTTACCAACTGTTCCGCAGCTTCAAGGGTGCCAATGGGGTCGGGCAGTAGGTGAGTCGCATCGGGGATCACCTCTAGCTTGACGAAATTGTTGTCTTCCTGCCCCAAGAGCTTTGCCATTTCGCGTCCTAGCCGCGCTACTCGAATGGCTTCTTCAGCAGTTTTGCAGCCGGCGGTGTTAGGCAGCATCCACACCTTGCTCCAGTCGAGAGCTTCAGCTAATCCTTCATGACCGGGCGCTTTTGTCTGCACCCGTCGCACTGCGACCGTCACAATGTCGCAGCCACTGGCGGCAACACTTTGCTGCATCTGTTCAAAAGAGCGATATTTGCCCGTGCCTGTCATTAGCCGTGACTGAAAGCTGCGACCTGCAATGATGAGGGGCTTGGCGATCGCCTCTGTTGCTGCTTGTGTGGAAGAAAGAGCCGGGGATTGAGTATTAGACGGTTCAACTGAAGGGGTGGCAGGAGTTGATGAGTAAAGGGTAGGCATAATCGATAACGCGCTATTCGCAGAGGGACGTTGGAGAGAGACAGAAGAGGTTTGAAATCGACTCCAGCTAAAGACCGAGAGCAGATCGCTTGACGCCCGGTTCCAAACCCAGTCTGCAATGAGCAATGCCGTGACCGGAGCAAGGAGAATGCCGTTGCGGTGATGCCCTGTGGCTAGAGTGAGATTATCGCAGTGGCTTGTACCCAAGATCGGGTTGTGGTCGGGAGTAGTTGGCCGAAATCCCCACCAGTGCTCCTCGACTGGATAATCTTTCAAAGCAGGATACAGGCGCAGAGCATTCGCCAAAAGCTGGTGGAGTCCCGTTGGGGTAGTACCGGGGGTGAAGCCCGCCGACTCAACCGTCGCACCAATTAGAATGCGGCCATCTCGACGAGGCACGATGTAGATGTCATCGCCAAACAAAACTCGTCGCAGCGGCAGTGTATCGCCAGGGGGCTCGGGCTGTCGCACTGATAGCATCTGGCCTTTGACAGGTCGTATTGGAATAGGAAGTAATTCTGGACTCCAAGCTCCGGTTGCCAAGATGTAGTGATCTGCCATCCAGGTTTTAGTCTGTCGCGTTTTCGAATCCGACTGTACCTCTGTCCAGACTTCGCGAATGCATCCCTGAGCCTGATGGAGAGCCGTGACCGTAATGCCTTCTTGAAGCGTAACACCCGCCTTTTCTGCGGCAATCCATAGGGCGTCAAACAAGGCACGGTTGTCAACTTGCCCGTCATCGGGATACCACCAGCCCCCGACCACATCGGTTCCTAACCCTGACTGGCACTGATGCAGAGCTGAAGCGTCGAGCCACTCAGCCGCCGATGATCCGTTTGCAGAGGAGGTCGCGTTTGCAGAAGTCGAGCTTTCGGTGGGACGTTGATAGTGGGGAGCAACGATGCCGCAGGGCCAGTAGCCTGTCGAACGCTGACTGAGATTTTCAATCGTACGAATCCAGTCCGGATAGAGGCTGAGACTCTTTTGCCCCAGTTCAAGCAGTGGCGACGCTTCGATACGCTCGGCGTGGGGAGCCAGCATTCCAGCAGCAGCACGGGTGGCGGCCTGATTGCGATCGCGCGTCAAAACCGTGACTGCTGCCCCGCGCGATCGCAATTCTAGGGCGATCGCCAGCCCTACAATCCCGCCGCCAATGATAAGAATCTCTGCCGTGTGTGTTGCCTGTGTCATGGCACCCGATTGCGGAACCCCTTTCAATCGATCGTCTATTAGCAATACTAAGGAAATATGGCGTAGAAAGTGCGATGGAATAAGGGGTGAGCGTCCGGGTTACTGAAGCTCATTGGCTTAGGCTCAACTCTAGTGTCAGATTCTGGTGTTAGAAACAGAGTAATGGTTGAAACCTGCTACCACCAAGCTCTCACAGAGCCTGTCGAACCTGAATCGTTGTTGTTTGTTGATCCGCTGGTTCCATTGCCCTCTCCAGCATTTGTTCCGCTTGTGTTGGGATTGCTGGGAGCGGTTGTGTTCGGAGGAGCTGTTACGGAGCCATTGGTACCTGTCGCGCCAGTTGTACCAGTTGTGTTACCGGAACCAGTTGTGTTGCCGGGATTGGTCGGGGTCACATCTGTTCCGTTGTCCGTGCCGAGACCCGAACTAATGATATTGGGCACAAAAGAACGGGTTGCCTGACTGAACTGATCGAATGCTTTCACGGCAGTGACTGGAGCATTTTCCGCGTCGTCGTCTCCTCCAAACAATCCGAATGCAAAGGACATGCCTCTGCCGGGAAGACGTGCAAACAAAAGCGTAATCAGTAGCCCTAACAAGGCAAGTCCAATCAGACTTTGGATACCCCTTTGTAGGGAACCAATGATGATGGCAAGCAGCACAAGAATGATGGCGATCGCAATAACTTGATCCACGGTTGACCCCTCTGTTTCTTCTTAATTAATGAGCGTTCACGGTATCGAAATGCAGATGCTAATTTGTTGTTGAGCAGCGGCTAAAAGCGATTGAACGGTCGTGCTTAAATCGGTGCAGGTGCTCGCGGCAACAGCTACAAAATGGCCAGTATTATAGACCTTTCGATAGCACTGCCTTTGTAAACCAATACAATTCCATCCAATCAAACGAAATTAAGCAAATAAATTAAAACAGGCTGATACAGTGACGACGACTCATACCGAATGATGTTGAATTGACAGTGTTCTGCAACTCGTGAATTTATCACCCGCGATCAGTCATGAATGGAACTTTGTTTGATATCGCTCGTTGGGCTGACCCAAGCGGTTACGGTTCTATTTCTTTGATTCTATTCGCGATAGGCAGATTTGTATCCCCAAGTACACAGTAGATTTGAATATCGAAAGAAGGAGAAATGCAAAAAGGAGCGTCAAAACTATCTTGAGACTCCATTTAGTCTCCAGCACGGATATTTAATTTGAGGCAGATGATGTGTCTGGGTGCGCCTCTTCGGATGTCCAAGTCGGTATATGTCCCTGTCCCCAGAAGCCATCGAACTTGGTGACTCGGATATCGCCTAGCACTTGAGCTTGGCAGGCAAGTCTAAGGTCTCGATTTGGATTGTGGGGTGGAATCGATCGCCTCGTGCGATCGCGCCAGTTTGCCTCTGATACCTCACCTTCGATCAGCACTGCACAGGTGCCGCAGGAGCCAATTCCTCGACAGTTAATCAGCGATGCATTGCCGTTGTAAAGATCAATGTCGTGTTTTAGCAGAACCCGACGCAAATTCTGTCCGATTTCGCACTCAATTGTTTTTCCTTGAGCCGTGATAATAGGCATCGCTAACCAGCCACATTTGTATTGGACAGAGTCACTCATGAGAACGTTCGAAACAACGTTTATTTTTGCAAAAATACGCCGTATTTCTATAGTTCTTGTTAAATATCAGCGTTCTGAAACGTCTGTTTCCCATGATGTTAGGGTTGAGACTCTATGATCTCTCTATAAATCCAGTGTAGTACGCCGTTACGCCTTACGGTTCTCGGCTTTGCATGTTGGGTGCGATGGCGATCGCGCCTTTTGAGACCTGTTTTGACGCAACTCGAATTCACATCGATGTAATTTTGATGGGGCACAGGCTTCACGTATCCCATGACTTCAAATCTCCAACCTAGTCAGTCTCAGCCTCTATGGGTCTACGATACGACCTTGCGAGATGGTGCCCAGCGCGAAGGAATGGCGCTCTCCCTGAACGACAAAATTCTCATTGCTCGCGAACTTGATCGGCTAGGAATTCCCTTTATTGAAGGGGGATGGCCCGGAGCTAATCCCAAAGATGTGCAGTTTTTTTGGGAGCTTCAAGAGCAGCCGCTACAGCAGGCCGAAATTGTCACCTTTTGCTCGACGCGGAGGCCGGGGCGAACAGCAGCGGATGATCCTATGTTGCAGCCGATTTTAGCCGCAGGAACTCGCTGGGTGACTCTGTTCGGCAAGTCTTGGGATCTACATGTCACGGAAGGACTGAAAACCACGCTAGATGAGAATTTGGCGATGATTGAGGACACGATCCAATTCTTTCGCAGCCAAAATCGCCGCGTGATTTACGACGCCGAACACTGGTTTGACGGCTACAAGCACAATCCCGACTATGCACTAGAAACATTGCGAGTGGCGATCGCCGCTGGGGCTGAATGGCTGGTCTTCTGCGATACCAACGGCGGCACGCTACCCCATGATGTTGCAGCCACGACAAAAACGGTGGTTGAAACTCTTGGCCTCAATCCGACTACAACCCAAACAGAACCGGGAACCCCGCAACTCGGCATTCACACCCATAATGACTCGGGCACCGCTGTCGCTAATGCTCTAGGTGCAGTCATAGAAGGGGCTCGCATGGTGCAGGGCACGATCAACGGTTATGGCGAACGCTGCGGCAATGCCAACCTCTGTACACTGATCCCCAATCTTCAAATCAAATTAGGGTATCAGTGCGTTCCCGATGAAGCGCTGACTCGCCTTAGCGAATGCAGTCGCCGCATTAGCGAAATGGTGAATCTCGCACCCGATGACCATGCGCCGTTTGTGGGGCTATCGGCCTTTGCCCACAAAGGCGGAATTCATGTCAGCGCCGTCCAGCGCAACCCCATGACCTACGAGCACATTCTCCCAGAACAAGTCGGCAACCATCGCCGCATCGTTATTTCTGACCAAGCGGGACTAAGCAACGTCATGTCCAAAGCCCAAAGCTTTGGGATTGAGCTGACGCGAGACGATCCGGCCTGTCGGCAAATTTTACAGCGGCTCAAGACATTGGAGAGCAACGGCTATCAGTTTGAAGCAGCAGAAGCCAGTTTTGAATTACTAATGCGAGAAGCGTTGCAGCAGCGCCCCACCTGGTTTCAGCTAAAAGGATTTCAGGTGCATTGCGAAGTCGCTCAAAAGCGACAGGATCTGTGGCATTCGGATTCTTTAGCCACCATCAAAGTCGATGTCAATGGTGAGCAACTGCTGGAAGTAGCAGAAGGCAACGGCCCCGTTTCGGCTCTGGATGC
>CAKZMO010000348.1 GCA_937128595.1 uncultured cyanobacterium
CGCCGGCCGAACCACCTGCGGAACCACCGGCCGAACCACCTGCGGAACCGCCGGCCGAGCCACCGGCCGAACCGCCTGCTGAGCCACCAGCAGAACCATCAGTCATTCCAGTCGATCCGCCGACGGAAACCTCTGATGATCCACATGCTTCTGTTCCTGAGCCGGGTGCGATCGCCGGACTAGCCGTTGTTGCCGGAGCAATTAAATTGTTGCGACGTAGGCACTCAAACTAGGGCATGTTCGAATTGTTATGAACAATTCGAACCCTGCATCCACTAAAAAAGCGTGGCTGGACGTTCAAACGAGCGTCCGGCTATTTTTTTGATTACGATTGATGCAGTTTTTCTTTGTTGCAATCGTCTTGTTCTTTGTCGCGACAGTCGTTGGATCGTAAAGCTGTCTTGTTGGTGGGAACTTTGACAGCATAATAGTTTTCCAGAAGGCGCTTGTTGCAGCTTTTGCTTCGACATATTATTTTTCCGCTTCCAGACTGTGAGGTACAGATGTTATGAGTTATTCTCATCCAAAGTTGAGTCATCCCGATCGCCCGAACGAATCAACTGAGGGCAAGTTACAACGACTTCTTAATCGGTCACTCGACATTTTGGAATCTGCTTTAGATAATTCCTCTATCTCTGCCGAAGCCCGAGCTGAAATCGCTCTACAAGTTCTGGACTTAGTCGAAATGGATCTTGTAGTCGATGCTGAGCCGGATCGGGATGCTGAAGATGAGGCCAAGATGAACCCTCTTGCTGCGGCAGAAGCTCAACCTCAACGCGTTCTGCCGATTAGCTCAAAACAGCGGCATCAACCCCCGTCGCATAAAGGTGCGGTGGAATTACACGCGACTCCTAAGGCGATCGCCACAAAGCCTACTCCAATTATCTTGCCAGCTCATTACGTCCAGCTCGAAGATTTTTTGACAGATGCTGAACATGACGAGGTTATGCAAACAGCTCTGAGGCGATCGCCCGAATTTGTATCGACGACCACGGTTGGAGATGTCTCCAACTATCGTCAATCATCGGTGTTGTGGGGCAAATGGCTGCCTGAACTTCACAGCATGATGCGGAAAAAAATTATGAGTCATCTGCCCTCAGTTTTAGACAAGTTGGGGTTGTCCTCGTTCTTGGTGTCGAAGGTAGAAATGCAAATGACGGCTCATCACGACGGATGTTATTACAAAGTTCACACGGATGCTAGCAGCGAAACGACACAGGCACGCCAGTTGACCTATGTGTACTATTTTCATCGCGAACCTAAAGTCTATAAAGGTGGTGAGCTGAAGCTCTATGAGACAGAGCTTCGGGGTAAAGTCTCCACCAGCCGACCTATTTCTAAAACGATTGAACCGCTTAACAACAGCATTGTTTTTTTCAACAGTCGCTGTCGCCACGAAGTATTGCCTGTGAGCTGTCCTGCTGAAGAGTTTGCGAATGGCCGCTTTACGCTCAACGGTTGGGTGCGTCGAGTTGACATGGAACCCGTGAAAACTTGATGAGGTTCCAACATTTGGCCTACTCATATTCAGTCCTGACGCTGAACTGCTGTGCCGCTATTCACGATAGAGATCTTCAACGATGAGTTCACCCTCTCCTTTCTCACAGACCTTTTCTCCTAGGCTGCAGCGACTCCTGAATAAATCTCTCGACACCCTTGACACTCTACTGAGTGGAGATGAGTTGCCATTCGAAACTCGAGTGGCGATCGCCTCTAGAGTCGTTGAATTTTCGACGATTGTTATGGCTGCTGGGGATGAAGACGCGAACGGTAATGAACAGAATCGCATAGCTGAAATCCCATCTGACAGAGCTAGTGCAAAGGGAACGACAATGGCGATCGCCCCGAATCAGAACAAATCATCTGTCGTTTCCAACGGGACATCATCTCTGTCCTTCTTGCCCGCCACCTATGTCCAGTTTGATGACTTTCTCTCGGCTGAAGTCTACGCGGCGTTAGAGGCGATTATCCAAGACCAAAAAGATCAGTTTCAACCGACTTCAGTGGTGCGAGACAACAAGAGTCAGCAGACCGACACCCGTCAGTCGATGGTTCTTTATGAATCAAACTTTCTAGCATTTTCCCAGCAGATGAAGCAGAAGATTCTGAAGACTCTGCCGATCGCCTGCAAAAAGCTAAGCCATCCGAGGTTTGAACCAAGCAACATCGTGGCGCAATTGACGGCTCACAATGATGGCTGCTTCTACAAACGCCATAGTGATGCAGCTAGTGCCCAGACGGCGACTCGCGAAATGACCTATGTCTACTATTTCTATCGTGAGCCTCAACCTTTCTCTGGTGGAGAGTTGCGGATTTACGATACCGAATTGAACAACGATCGCCCCACGAGTCGGGGCACTTACAAAACGGTGACGCCTCGCAACAACAGCATTATTTTCTTTAACAGTCGCTGTCTTCACGAAGTCATGCCAGTTTGCTGCCCTTCTCGTGAATTTGAAGATAGTCGGTTCACCATCAATGGCTGGATTCGACGCTAGATGCCTGAGATTGACGCAAACAATTGTTCGCGCAAACGATCATGGATGCGAACAAGAATGTGTGACAAGGTACGAATTGTCTTATTTTTTGAGACAATCTGTCAATTGAAATGCTAATTGTCTTTTTATGAGAAGTAATCGATAATGGGATTAACCGAAAGAGGCATAGTCACGTCTATTTCTCGATTCTCATGCAATAAAGGAGGTAAGGCTATGATGACTCTTCGTCCTGCTAAGGAGCGCGGTGCGGCTAATTTTGGTTGGCTCGATAGTCGCCACACCTTCTCCTTCGGCAATTACTACGATCCCAGCCACATGGGATTTTCGACCCTGCGAGTCATCAACGAAGACAAGGTGCTACCGTCTCAGGGGTTTTCGACCCATGGGCACCGAGATATGGAAATCGTTACTTACGTGTTGCAAGGCGCTTTGGAGCACAAAGACAGCATTGGGAACGGTTCGACTATTCGTCCTGGTGATGTGCAGCGCATGTCAGCCGGTACGGGTATTTTGCACAGTGAATACAATGCCTCTGATACCGATCCGGTTCATCTCCTTCAAATCTGGATTCTTCCTGACACCAGAGGTCTAGAGCCTAGCTATGAACAGGTTCATATTCCTAAAGAAGAGCGCCAAGGAAATTTGCGGCTCATTGGGTCTCGTGACGGACGCGATGGCTCAGTGACCATTCACCAAGACGTTAATCTCTACGCGGCGGCGCTGGGTATGGAAGATGAGGTACAGTACGACGGGGCAGCAGGGCGATCGCTCTGGATTCAGGTGGCAAGGGGAGCCATTTCAATAAATGGGCAGGCGCTTACAGCAGGCGATGGCATGGCGATCGCTCACGAATCTCAGCTGACTTTCGTCAGTCAATCTGAAGATTCGGATATCTTGATCTTTGATTTAGCATCTTCCTAGAGTCCTGATTTCCTGGAAGAAACGTTGAAGAGAATCTGCGGTTAGCAATCTTCAACAGCCATCAGAGACAGCACCATCTGGTCAATCGCTCGGAGCATGGTGGTTCCCGACTGTCCCGGTTGATTGACCATAATGCTAAACACTAGCGTGCCACGGCGGGGATGCTCCAGATATCCCGACAATGCTCTCACCCCTCTGAGTGTCCCCGTTTTGGCTCGGACTTTTCCCTGAACCGATGTATTGAGAAAGCGGTTTCTCAGAGTGCCACTTTGGCCTGCAACGGGTAAGGAACGATAAAAGATATAGCGCCCTGGACTGGCATCCATGCCCCGTAGGATGGAAACAAAAGTCTGGGGCTTTGCCATGTTATAGCGAGAGAGGCCAGACCCATCTACCTGTCTAAAGCTGTTGGGATCGACCCCTAAAGGAGTTAATGCAGCCCGTACAACTTCTGGCCCTCCCAATCGCCGCAGAAGAGAGTCTGCATACCCGTTGTTACTATCGCGGTTGGTAATGTTGATCCAGTTGTGGAATGCGGCCCAATCAGAGTCACTGTTGAATCGAAGAGTCTGAAGAGCCGCAGCGGTGGTCAATAGTTTTACATTCGAAGCAGGGATGAGGTAGCCGTTTTCGTTGTGGCTGTAGAGGTTTTCTCCCGTGTCGAGAGACTCCATCACAACTCCCCACGATGCTCCTGCAAACGTTGGCTGCTGGATGACGCCATCTACGGCGGTCTGCATGTCGCTGACGCAAAACTCTCTCTGAAACTGAGCGATCGCCTCTTGAGCATGGGCAGGCGATATCGTTGCGGAAAGAGTGACGGTGGCGATCGCTGTCATCGAGGCGGCGATTGTTGCTGCGCTATGTTTCCACCCGACATGCACCCAACGTCTCAGAGCTATCACTGTTACAAGACTCACATTCAATTCCTCTAACAATTTTTCGAAAAATTTACAGCGGCTGAGATTGAGGCATCTTCAACTGACTGTACGAAAACTGACTGCACAAAACGATGAGCTGGGCGTTTGAAACCTCTCTGAATCATACAGATTGCTGAGAACTAATCTGTATCGCTTTATTCATCAGTCAGAGCTTTTGTAAACGCACCAGAACCCTTGCGATAATAACAATTACTGCAGCAGAAAAACCTTTAATACGATTCGAGAGCTGAGCGTTGGATTGAATTTGTGCTCAACCGCATAGGCGATCGCACAGAAACTTCTCTTATTCGTTGCCACTATCCTGACTGTAAACATTGCTGCTCCTAAATTAAACACAGATTGGTTACACCCAAAACAGGATTTTCTTTGCAAAGATGAAATTTTAGCTAATTATGCTTGCTGCAACGAGAAATTCGTTATGCGGTTTTATGGAGTATGGGTTAGCCAAAGCTCCGATGTTTGAATAGACTGGGCAGACGTTCCTTTCAAAGCGAATCAGCGCAATGGCAATTCATGGCAGAAACCTATGGAGGGTTAGGACAGTAGTGGCGATCGCCACTACTATTTGTTCTTCGATTAGACAATGCTTCTTATCTAAGGTGTCACCGACGACGCAGAGAGGCGGGACGTGAGTGCATTAAAATTGTGACGTTTCAATCAGGAACATTTTCAGGCTGTGCTCTGTGAATGCGGCGAACCTTATTTAAGGACACTCCTTTTATGTGTTCTCCGTTTCCTGTTTGAGCACGACGTGAGTGCCTCACCGTTATCTTGTTTGGGTATAGTCAATCCGCAATGCAGAATTCTACTGTTTCTCAGCCTGTTGATCTCTCTCGCCGCACCGTTCGCCCGATCGGAGCTTATGCTCTCCACGGATTGAGTTGTTTTGACGACGCCTTGCTAGGGCTGGACACAGTTCGAGGCTACCTGTTGCGTATCAATCCGCTGACTGATGACACAACCCTGCTCAACCCTCATCACGTAGATGGTTTTCTAGATGCGCATGGGCTGTCTGTCGGGGGCGATCGCATCTGGTTTACGCAAGACCACGATATCTTTTGGTGTACTCTTGCCGATCCGACGCCTCAACATTTCAAAACTCTGCCCTACCCAGCTAATGGTGTTGTGGCTCATGAGTCAGTTCTATATATTGCTTGTCAAAAATCAGGCTACATTCTGATTTTTGAGCAAGAGACCGGAACACAAGTCACTCGCTTTCCGGCACCCGGTATGGGTCCTGAAAATCTCACCATTCACCAAGACCAGCTATGGGTGAGCGATCGCACAGAACAAACGGTGTATTGCATGGATCGCGCGACAGGGAAAGTTCACTACAGCTTTCTGACGCCTTATCCCGAACCTACGGCATTGGCCTTCTACCCGTGCCCCGATACGGGCAAAAACCTTCTCTACGTGTCCTATGCCGTGGAAGAACCCTATATTCGTGATGATCCCAACTCCGACGATCCTCACCAGCTCACGTTTCGTCAGAAAACCTTCATTCATCCCCTACATCTCCACATTAATGAGACAGAGAAATATACCCTGTCTAATGGCTACCTGATTGAGATGTGCTATGTGGAAGAGATGTCGCCTCTAGAAGCTGTGACGCTCCAGCAGCTAGAGTGGCGTATTGCTTTGCCCTCTGACACCGTGCGACAAAAAGTCGTTCAAGTGGAACCATTTGGCCTTCCCTTTACGGAAGAAATGCAAGACGGCCAGCGCATTGCTGTTTTTCGTTTTGATACTCTTAAGCCTAATGAAGGAGCCATCTTTGGTTGGAAAGCTTTGATCGAAGTGCGGGGAATTAAATACTTCCTGTCTCCCGAAGATGTGGCGAAGATACCGCCAATGCCTATCGACTTCGCCAGCCACTATCTAATTGATGATGATGACCTGTCGATGGATACACCTATTATTCGAGAGGCGGCAGCAGAGGCTAGGGGAACTGAGACTAATATTCTTCGCAAAATGTTAAAGATTCGCAACTACGTCTACGATCGCCTCTCCTACGGCATTAAACCTCACATCGACACGCCTGATGTCGCCCTAGATCGAGGCATCGGCTCCTGTGGGGAATATGTCGGTATTTTGTTGGCGCTGTCGCGGCTCAACGGAATACCCTGCCGCACGATTGGGCGCTACAAATGTCCGCCTCATCAAGATTTGCGCAACGTTACTCTAGAACCGGACTTTAACCATGTATGGCTAGAGTTTTACATTCCTGGAACAGGATGGGTGCCGATGGAGTCAAATGTTGATGATGTGGTCGATCGTGGGCCTTACCCCACTCGTTTTTTCATGGGTTTGGCCTGGTATCACATTGAAATCGGAAAGGGCGTATCGTTCGAAAAAATTCAAGCGGTGGATAAGCCTGATGACTTGTCTATTGGCGATTTGGCACTCAATCATATTCGATTTAAGGTGCTAGATGAGCTGCCGCCCCTAACGATTGAAGATGCTACTGCGATCGCCAATCCTGATGCTATTCAGGTCTAGAAAATAATGCTTTTAGCTTTTTCATGGTGAAAGCATTGATCCATTGAGTTGATGCTCCTGAATCAATGTTCTAAGTTCTAAAAAGAGCTGCTTCCGATCGAACTATTGTTCCTGATCCACGTAATTTCAAATCCTATGCCAACTGACAATCCCGAGTTAAAGCCTGAGTTTTGGGAAACTCGCTATCAAGAGGACACCGCTCGTTGGGATTTAGGACATGCTGCCCCTCCCTTTACCTCCTTGCTTAAGAGTAAAGCGGCTCCGTCGCCGGGGCGTTTGATTGCTCTCGGCTCTGGTCGAGGACATGACGCGCTGCTGTTTGCCGAGCAAGGATTTGAGGTCTTGGGCGTTGATTTTGCTCCTTCGGCTGTTGCGGAGGCTAGAAAACTGGCGATCGCGCGTCAGCTTGATGCTCAATTTATTCAGCGCGACATTTTCGATTTGTTATCTCCTAGTTCAGATCACCCAGGTTCATCATCAAATTCATCAAATGATGCGTCGAAGCCGTCGTTTGTTGGACAGTTTGACTATGTGCTGGAGCATACCTGCTTTTGTGCGATCGCCCCACACCAGCGTCCAGCCTACGTCGATCTCGTATATCGCCTACTTCGTCCAAGAGGCGAGCTGATCGCGCTGTTTTGGGCTCACTCCCGCGATGGTGGCCCACCCTATGGAACCAGCCTGGATGAAATTCGAGATTTGTTTTCTCCTGTTTTCAGGACAAAAGTGCTGGAACGAGCCACCAACTCGGTTGAATCTCGCCATCCGGACGAGTATCTAGGACGGTTTCAAAAACCTGTTGAAACGGCGCTGCTATGATGTGACAATCATCGAAACGTTGTCAATCTATGCCCTATCGATTCCATCCTCTTGTTGCTAGTAGCCTCGCTGCCCTTGCTATC
>CAKZMO010000349.1 GCA_937128595.1 uncultured cyanobacterium
CGGGCGATCGCCTTTCAACCCAATACCTTACTCCTCGCCTCCGCTGCCGAAGATGGCTGGCTCTGTCTATGGCACAAAGCCAATCGCCTTGCCCAAATCCTCCAAGGCGCACCGGCCGGATTTTCTTGTCTTTCCTGGAACCCTGCGGGAGGGGCGATCGCCGCTGGCGGCTGCCGAGGGGAACTGCTGGTGTGGACAGAAACGACCAAAGGTAAAGGGTTCGGATAAGTTTAGAACCACGATCAAATCACCAAATTCATAAAATTAGTGTGGCCATCTGACTGAACCCGAATTGTCCAACGTCCTCGCCTGGATAAATCAGGTGAGAAACGATACCGACCATTCTCATCGAGCTGACCTGTCCGCCAGGGCGTATCTGGCATCCCAGGAGCATAGATTTGAATTTGCCCATTGGCCATCGGTTCCTGAGTGCTGTAAATAACTGTAACCATCACCGACGTGACTTGAGCCTCACTCGGCAGCGTTTCCTGGGAATAGGTGATGGAATGACCACTAGCAGAACGAACTTCAATATCTGCCTGTATTCCAACTTCATGAGCACTGACGGCCAAGGTCAACATCAAAGCAATCAAGAATGCCAGGAATCCAATTCGAAGATAGCGATCTGCTAGTCTCATCATTTATCTATCGCTGATGGTTACCTAAATAAACGGAGCATTAATTGCAGGCTGTGACCCCCTCAGCACAATACAGGCTCCACCAAGGATTAATCTCAGCAGAGTCCGGTTCTGTCAAACTCATCTGCAATAATTCATCAAAGCTAGAGGACTCTCCCCCATAGCGGACGTGCATGTGAATCGGCTCACCGTGGGGCGATCGTAGCGCTACATACTGAAATCCAGTACAGGCTGGGTCATCTGATGCCAACTCAAATAGATCCCAAACCGAGGTTTGAAATTCTGGATAGTAAAATGGATCGGGCGCTGCACCTTGGTAGGAATATTGACAGTTTTCAGCGATGAGGTCATTACCTGCCACATCTCGATAAAACGAGAATTGTTCCATCTCTTCAAAAACGATTCGCCCAGGATTACGCGGATCATGCAAGGAAGATGGAACAGCCGTATCGAGGGTAAAAATGCCATCTACGCCCATGTATGGCACATCAGCATTTGGGGAAACGACATCTGCATCTTGCCCAACAGCCATGCCAGATAAGCCGAATACCAGTCCTGTCGAAAGGGTTGCGATCGCACCGATGGTTAATCCCTTTAATCGATAAATCACTATGCACTCCTCAAAAAAATGTCAACTGAAGTGAAGCAATAGGCAGAAATTGCTCGTTGGAGGAAGAGCGACACGATGCCTTTTTTCTCCCAATTTCTGAAACGCTTGAGTTGATTGCTCCTTCAAAACTTAGAGTAGGTGGTTTTCTAAGTATTTGCTATGCCCCCATCGGGGATAAGTGGCATCTTTTTGGTACAGGACAGAGCCGCCGACTAACAAAAGGAGAACGTTGCTAATTTGGGGTATATGCTGCGGAGGTTCGGTGTAAATAGCCCCTAACAAGAAGGATAGACATGCAAGTGAGACGATCTGCCCCGGCTCAAGACTCGGCTACCTGGCGAACAGCGCCTGAACTCTATCAATGCAATGTGTATCTTCTATTACATTCGAGCCACCTCTTTGTTAGCATCAAGTTATTAAATCAAAAGCCTTGGATGAATCTGGCAAGTCAAGTGGGGCAGCTTCTACACCGATGCAACCATCACGCTCTTCTTCAAGGTAGATTTTTATGTGCTGGAGGTTCTAATGCTGGCTGAGTTGCGATCGCGTCCGTTCCACACCGACTCTACCCATCAAATTATTGAGCAGTTTGAGAGTGACTTAACAGTTGGGCTGACTGCAGAAGATGTCGCTAAGCGCTACGAAACCTATGGTCGTAATGAGTTACCTGTCAAACCTGGAAAACCTGCATGGCTGAAATTTCTCCTGCAATTCAATCAACCCCTGCTCTACATTCTGTTGTTAGCGGGAGTAGTAAAAGCGTTTTTGGGATCTTGGACAAACGCGGCGGTCATTTGGGGTGTGACGGT
>CAKZMO010000350.1 GCA_937128595.1 uncultured cyanobacterium
AACTCGCAGAAAGTTCACCTGTGTTGAGTTAAAGTGCGGGTGCTTTGTGATGAATTCCTCAAAAGCATTTTTAATCTGTTCTTCCCGACTTGGCAAGTGACTGAGGCCGAGAATGTGTTGCAGGAAATCGACTATGGTCGCATCTGGACGTTCGTAGACTTCCTGAAGGATGTCCTCAGTGATGAACAAATCAGCTTGGTTCAGTAACTTGGATAGCGTGCGTATATCATCCTGATCCAAGCGATCACCTCGCCGAAGTTTGTTCATTGTCGGATGACTATCTGCCAGGTCTTTAACTTGTGCTTCGACCTGCTCACGATAGCTATCAGCAAACGTACCCTCTCCGCTAGGGCCATAGACAACCCACTTGCGTGCAACAATGCGATCTGGCAAGTGCAGTTCGATCATTTCACGCTTTTGCTGTTGACGATAACGCATCAGTGGCGTGAACGATGTCTGCAAATCTGCAATACGCCCATAATCGAGATGATCCCAGAAACCGTCACTGGTGATCCAGACCATCTTTTCTGCCTGATCTTGCACTGGCCGAAGCGTCATCGGTAGTAACTGGATGTCATTGACTATCTTTTCGCGTAATCTAGTGACTTGCGCTTCATCACCGTTCAGCCATGCCACAGCGAGGCTTTCCGCTCGTGTCTCAAAGACCATCTCATTGAGATTGACATCTGGCAGAAAGCGCAGTAATGGTGCTATAGCCGTATTGATTCGTGCAACGTCTGTTTGGTCTAGCTCGAACCAGACCTCATCTTGAGCAAGTTTGGCAAGGTCATCCTGAAATGGACGGATATTGATGTTATCTTGTGGCAGTGCTTCAATCATATTTTGCAGTTGGGTGATAGTTGCTGAGGCGTTTTCGCGTTCTCTCAAGCCCATTAGTATAAGCAGCTTCTCAATTCTGGTTCTGAACAATCGAACGGGAAGTGCTTCCGTCGGATTGGCTATCTTCCCTTCAGGATTCATGTTGAAGTAGGCGAAATTGTTCCAAAAATCGAGGATGAGAAAATCGTCTTTAACTTCCCCGGTTTGTGGATTTGTCCACCGCCGTGTCCCACGGCCAACCATCTGCCAGAATTTCACCTGACTGTACACAGGTTTGGCGAAGACCAGGTTTTGGATCGAAGGAACATCAATGCCTGTATCCAGCATGTCTACAGAAATCGCTACACGTGGCATATCACGATTCTTGAAGTCATCCAGAGTCTTTTCAGCCCGTTCCATATGGCTGTCAATGATTTCTGCCATACCCCTACGCTGCAAATCTGGATAGAGGCGATTGAAGCTTTTCCAGATTTCCACAGCATGACGATGGCTCATGGCAAAGATGATTGTCTTCGCAGGAAGTGTACCTAATGAATCGCGACGGCATTTCGTCATGAACTCCTGAACAATGGCATCATTTGTACCGGTATTGGTGACTTGTCTCTCAAGATCACTACCTTCGAAGTTGATCTCACTTAACTCAATACCTTGTTCTTCCAGTTGTCTTTGGACTTCAAGCGGTAATTGTCCTGCCTTGATCCCTTGAACCTGAAAATTTGTTGAAGCTTCTAGAACTCGATACTCAGCGAGATATTCCTCAGTGATAGCCTGCTCATATGGATAGTAGAATGTTGGTAGTCCATCAGGGCATTCGAAAAGCTCAAATGTGTTGTGATCTATGTAATCCGTCGGCGTAGCAGTCAAGCCCAGTTGCATCGCATCAAAATGATCAAGAAGTGCTCTGTATCGATTGTAGATAGAACGATGGCTTTCGTCGGCAATGATGAGATCATAAAACCCTGGTGATAAGTCTTGATACACTTGCATCATGCTTGGGTATGTCGCAACGTGAATGTTCGCGGTTGTATCGACTTCTCCGCCTTCAATTCGTGCCCGTGTCTGATTAGGTAGGTGTTCCTTAAAGTCACCCAGCGCTTGTCTTACTAATTCACGTCGATCTGCGAGAAAGAGAACCTGTTTTGCCCAATTTGCCCGCATCAGAATATCAATCAGTGCTATAGCAGTTCGTGTTTTGCCGGTACCAGTAGCCATCACAAGCAAAAAACTTCGCCGACCCTGTTCGATAGCTTCTGTAACCCTCTTGATAGCCTCGACTTGATACAGGCGATTGACAATGCTTTTATTGTGACTCAAGTCACTCAGGCTTTTACGATTTCGCCGCTGGTAGTCCAAACGGAGCAAGTCATTGAGAGTGAAGAACCCGCTGACCTCTCTTAGTGGAGAACTGTTACGCTCCCAGAACCACACCTCCTTTCCATTGGCGAGGAAGATAAACGGCTCAATGCCAGATTCCTCGAAAATTCTATCAGCATAATCTGATGCCTGTCTCTTACCTACAATTGCATCACGAGAAGACTTCTTCGCTTCTACAATGGCTATAGGTTTTTGGTTGCGGTTCAAGAGCACATAGTCCGCAAACTCTTTTCGGTGAATATCACCAGAACTCGTATCCAACAGCAAGTATTCCTCAATGACACTCAGATTTTGTGTAAACCATCCTGCCTGAGCAAGCTGCTGATCTATGTATTCTTGTCGTGTTTTTGCTTCGTTCGTCATTAGGTTTGAGCAAATAAAGATATGGATGAGATTGAATTTAGTTTCAAGCTTGATTGTAACTGATTTTTGGATTGTTCACTGCTTGAGGGACATTGATTGTATGAAAAACTGCTTCGCCCCGCCGTAAAACTGCTGGCGCGAAACTGAAGAATTTCACGGGTTGCAACTCCCCCATCTGCTACGCTGAGTGCATCAGTCAGTCACCGGAAAAGCCTGATGCA
>CAKZMO010000351.1 GCA_937128595.1 uncultured cyanobacterium
CGCTCTGTCAGATTTGATATGGCTTCAAGATGGCTGACAGAAAAGGGGACGCAGCACCGCTGTGTCCCCTCAAGCTTGTTAGGTAGGTAGCCATAAGTAAACGATGCTATCTGGGGTTGTGCTCCCGCCGGCGGGAGCACAACCCCATTCGTTTTAGCTTTGACCCCACACTTAAGAAATTGGCTGAGTCGTCATTCCCCCTATTTTTCGAAAGGTTTAGTGACTGAAGGGCGATCGCGCGACTGGGGGTTCAATTCCCAGCGCTGGCGATCGCGCGCCAATATTTCTTCCGTTACCTCAATAGGTTCTTCTGGCTTCATCTCGACGCCCACCGATTCGGCCATAGCGTCTATATCATTCTGTCCAGGTGTTGGGGTTGTGCCACCGACAGCCTCTTCCCCGACAACCTTGGCCTGCTCTGACATAGCGTCGATGTCTCCTCCTGTGGTTGAGCCACCTGAAGCCATGTGATCGCTAGCAGTATCGACGACGGCTCCAGCCTGGGTGCTACGGTCAGCAATTCCTGTTCGAATGGCTTCGCCCAGACGAGATGCTTCTGCATCAGGACTGTTGGACTGGCGATCGCCTGGAGCGGTGGGCTTCATCTCGATATACTTGCCGTCTGCATCTTGGATCTCTTGCTTCGCCTGCTGTTCTGCTTGGTTTTGGGTCGATGACATACGATCTCCTACACTGAACTACTAGCTGCACCCCAACTATTTAGATATTCCTAAAGGCAGATTTATCTTGGTAAACCTTGTCCTGTTGAGTGAATGCTCTCTTTGGGATGCGTGCTTTTAAGACTTTGAAAACTTTTAAGACTTTGAAAATTAGATGCAACGATGCTCTCAAGGCTTCATCTTTACGGGTTTTCAGATATTCACATCACTTTTATCTGTATGAACCGTTGAAACAAAATGGCTTAGCGCAATTCAATTTACGTTCATTTGAATTGCTGTACACCATTGCATCACTACAAGGATAAACTTGCATTGAGCATATGCCATCGCTCGATAGTATAAGGATCGGCTACAAGTTATAATTCGTACAATGCTACTTTAAAGAACAACTTAGACGACAACGTAACTGTACTGTTGAACAATCAGGTTAGATAGTACAAACTCAAGATTTGCTCTAGACTTGCTGCGATCGCCATCAGTCAAGCGATGCAGCTTTGACGCAAAGGCTCTAATTTTTTCAATCGCTCGGTGCAGCATCGAAAGATGGATGCAGAATCCGCAAAGGAATGTTACATTAGTTTATATATTACCCATGAATAGCGCGATCGCTAGCTGCTCTGATGTCTGACATGATAATGTCCATGACTAAATATTAGCTGTCCAGCGATGAGAAGCACTGACAACAAGATTGCTCTGCGCTCGCAGATTTGTGTTGAAAACGACGTTTACTTAAATAACCTCATGTACCAAAATC
Organism: uncultured cyanobacterium; assembly: GCA_937128595.1. Taxonomy (GTDB): domain Bacteria; phylum Cyanobacteriota; class Cyanobacteriia; order CAKZMO01; family CAKZMO01; genus CAKZMO01. The sequence goes on from CAKZMO010000351.1 coordinate 1,435, forward strand.
GCTATAGCCGCACACAAGACTCTAACGCCGTAAAGGTTGCTGTCTATGAAGCACAAAAAGCGGTGCCAACACAGCAGTACGTCGGCGCAGTTGCCTTTGCGATCGCTGTTCTCAGCGCTTGGGCTGCTTTTGGCGGTTTCTAGGCGACTCAATCGCTTTTTGGCAACGTTTTAAATAAAGTTCAAATGAGCAAACTCGGCGTAGTTAAACTATGCCGAGTTTGCTCATGCAAGCCCCCTTGATCTCTAGGATAAGATTTTGGCGTTGCACATTCGAAGAATGATTTTGGTAGGGGCATCGCATTGCGATGCCCCTACAGCAGGTCATCCATGAGTTAAATCTTTCCGCATCATTCCATGCTGTGCAACGCCAGATTTTTTGTGGTTGTTTTTCCGAAGGTGCTGCGAGATTCTGAAGCAGATTCTAATGAACTAAGTGGCACGCTACGTAATGCCCGCTTCCAGTGTCTTTGAATTCTGGCTCGGGTTCATGACGGCACTCATCTATCACGTAAGGACAGCGCGTATGAAAGCGACAGCCTTGTGGAGGTCTCGTTGGACTAGGCACATCCCCCTGCAAGATAATCCGCTCTCGTTTGGCCTCAATCGTCGGATCAGGAATGGGCACCGCAGAAAGCAACGCTTGAGTGTATGGATGCAGTGGATTTTCGTACAAGGAAACGCGATCCGCTAATTCGACAACTTTGCCGAGATACATGACCGCGACGCGATCGCTAATATGTCTTACTATGCTTAGGTCATGGGCAATGAAGAGATAGGTCAGTCCCATCTCATCCTGCAATTTTTGCATTAGGTTGACGACTTGAGCTTGGATCGAGACATCTAAAGCCGCGATGGGTTCGTCCGCAACAATAAACTTAGGGTTCACCGCTAAGGCGCGAGCAATCACAATGCGCTGTCGTTGACCGCCCGAAAACTCGTGGGGATAGCGGGTGACGAATTTTGGATTGAGACCTACTGTTTGAAGCAGATCCGCGACGCGATCGCGCTTCTCTTTTCCAGATGCAAGTCCATGCACTTCCAAGGGTTCACCGACAATGCTGCCTACGGTCATGCGAGGGTTTAGCGATGCATAGGGATCTTGAAAAATCATTTGCATCTCTCGGCGCTGCTGACGCAAGGTTTCGCCGCCCATCTGAGTCAGTTCGGTGTCTTCGAAGTAAACCTTTCCTGAGGTCGGTCGTTCCAGTTGCAAAATCGCTTTGCCTGTGGTGCTTTTTCCGCAGCCTGATTCTCCTACCAGTCCCAGAGTTTCGCCCTGAAGTACGTCGAAGGTGATATCATCTACCGCTTTAACGCTGCCTACCTGTCGCTGCAACAAGATGCCCTGCATTACAGGAAAATGCACCTTGAGATGCTCAATCCGAACAAGGGTTTGGGTTTGTGTCGTCGCTTCAGTGGTGGTCATAGCAAGAATGCAATATGAACAATAGTGGTAAGGGCAAAGGGCTTTTGCCCTTGTGGATTGGAAAGAAGCTTGAACGATT
>CAKZMO010000352.1 GCA_937128595.1 uncultured cyanobacterium
TCGGTTACGTCAGGCGTCGACTACCGGCATTGCAGCAGCTTTCCGATGAAGAGATCAGCAAGCGTTCTGCCCCGAAGAAGTATGTACAGAGAGATATGACACGGCGGAGCAGGAGTGTGGAGGCTCAGCAAGAGCTCGCTTTTCCTGAAGACGTCAACCACAATTGGGTTCAACTCTCATTGTTGGAGGCTGATGATGCAGGCGGATAATCAACTCAATGATTGGATATTGAAGACACAGAACTCCTGCTTGACTGACCGTGTGATCGCCCTGAATGTTGACCGTAAATCTCTTCAATCATAGAGACACATTGAAATTCTTCCCTCCAGGCTCAGTTGTAGCAATTGTCTTCACCATTATCTGGAACTGAAAGGAGAGGTTACTACATTTACCTATTGAATCCTTCTTGGCTTTGATTTCTAACTGCTTGAGGTCGCTGCAAGTACCGGTCGAAACTGAGGCGAAATTCATTTAATTTCACCAGCCGTTTCGCATCAAGTTCTCAATGCTGCGGCGGGAGAGTACCCTTGCACAGTTTCGCCATTCGTCTTCCTCAGCATCAAGATTTGCGTTGTAGCGAATGTCAAAGCCATTGACCCGTTTCTGAGCATTGATATAGTCATCAAGTTTTTCATCAAGGGTTTCGATATTTTCGATCCAGGTGTCTTCGATTGTGTCTGGCAAAGAGCCAAAGATGTCGAAGTGACCCCTCATGCGCTCTGAGAGGCGGTCATAGATAGTGGCATCAACAGTACCTTGATAAACCAAATTGAGCATGTCTACTATGGAGCGTGTTTGGCCAAAGCGTTTAATGCGGCCAAGACGTTGCTCTAGGCGAGTTGGATTCCACGGTAAATCAATGTTGATGAGGGTGCCGAGTCGCTGTAGGTTCAATCCTTCACAGGCCGCATCAGTGGCCACCATAATGCGGATTCCCTGGTCTTCAACCATCTTTTTCAGCGTCTCTCGTTTCTGACGAGTTCGGTTTTCTGACCCTCTGAATAGGGCGCTTTTGTTGGCACCTGCGTACAGGCCGATAAGCTCATTAGGAAACAGTGCGGCCAGTTCTTTCGCTACCCAGGCCGCAGTGTCGTAATACTGGCTGAAGATAATGCACCCATGTTGAACCCAGTTTTCTTTGGTGAGGTACTGCTTGACAGCCTTCAGTTTTGGGTCTTCACCCTGCATATTCTCTAGAGCATTGATCAGGTCGTGGAGAGCTTCTTGCTCTGCGATCGCCAACTCAATGTCCTGCATTGATTCTTGTTCATTTTCGTCTTCAGCAGCCTGCTTCTTTAGAAGTTGTTGAGCCGTGTTGAGTCCGGCTACACAGCTAGAGCAAAGCCGCTGTTCAACAAGATTTTTCATAAAACCTGCCCCAGATCGTCTGCCGTAAGCCCGACCAAACGTCTGTGCTGCTTCATAGGCATTGACAAACACTTGATCGGTTCTCAGGCTGCGTTGTTGAAACAATATGGCAAAGGTATTGGGGTCGCGGCATTTTTCCTGGTTTGGGTGGAGGTCTACACCGACCTTCTGGAGCAGTCCAGCTTCTTCGAGATCTTTTCGCTTACGGAGCACAACGTGGCGAACAATCGGGTTGTGGCGCTGGAAGAATCGCATATTGGCCTGTTCGGTATCCAACAAATCTTCTAAGTCATCCCGAACAGCATGGGGAAGATTGACCACTGGAGCAGCCGTGTCAAAGTCTTTGGGTCGCATTCCCAGCTCACCCCGAATTTCGTGGATGACTCGGCGAAAGTCGCTTTCTGAGGAGGAATCAAGGGGCGGTAGGGGCGATCGCACATATCGCCAAGCTTCCTCAATATCAGTGATGTGTGACTCGCCCGTCACCAGGGAGATGACTTGCTCTGGGTAATGCCAAGGACTCAGCTCATTGCCCAATACAAAGCGCCCGTCGCCCTGGTGCAAAATTTTCAACTGATCCCATAGGTCTTCGACCTGGGTTTGCATGGGGGTCGCTGTCCCCAGTAAGACATGCCGCGATCGCCCCGCCGCTGCCAACATAAATTTTAGTAGCGCGTTCGGTTCTCCCGCATCTTTCCCCATTCCCTGCTTAGAACGAGACTTGTGCGATTCGTCTTGGATCAGAATTTCAAAGTTGAGCTGACTGAGGAGTTCCCGCTCTTTCGTGGGCTGGACGATCAATCCGGTGGAAATAATGCCGATCCGTAGGGGACAGCGCGTCACGTTTTCGGCACCCGTGGGGGAAATCGCTCGATCTTCCGGGTCGAGCCAAACCTTTTGTCGAGATGACCAGCGGGCACAGGGTAACCCCAGCTTGTCCAGCAGCTCAGTCTGCCACTGCTCTGTTAGAGGCGCTGGTGCAAAGATGACGATAGGACGACGGCGGGTGCGTGCGCCTTGCTGGGCAATCTCTTGTTCGTGAATCAGGGTGAGGGTGAGGGCGGCTGTTGCGAGTGACAAGGTTTTGCCCAAGCCCACTTCATCGGCAATCAGGAGCCTGACCGCGCCATGCCAGCGCAGGTGCTTCATGCATTCAGCGACAAAGGCTCGTTGCCAGG
>CAKZMO010000353.1 GCA_937128595.1 uncultured cyanobacterium
TTCTTCCGAAGCTTGTGGCGATCGCCCCTGCTGACGCTGGCTCAAAATTGTGTCTAGGCTGGGTCGTCTCGTCAGGGCAAGACGCTGATCTGCCCAAAGTTCATACCCCCAATTGGCGATTGTTCCGACAACTGGAAGTCGTGTGACGGCATAGACCCAGCCCATATCCAGCGCTTCATATACCCGCCGAAAAACTTCTACGTTCTTGATGATTGTGCCATCAGACAAAATTCCGTGAATGCGCCCCATAGCAGTTTCGTAGTCAATGCCTTGATGCTCATCAGGACTGTAATCCTCTGCAGCAATGTCCACAAAAGCGACCCGCCCTCGCCCCGCATCACGCTTTTTCAAAAAGTTCACTTCTCGCATACACAAAGGACACTCACCGTCATAGAGCAGCTTAATGTGCCAATTCGGCTCATCCATGTAATTTTTCGTAGGGGACTTTGGTTTTGATCCAGCCATAGTGGAGTGATTTGCGGCACGACGTTCTTGCAGAGATCGGAATAAACCCAGAATCACGGTGAACCGAAACTTCAGAGGTTCTCACTCTTTATCGTGGCTAACTTTAAGAAAAATTACAAGCTCTCAGAAAAACTCTTCCTTTTAGGTCTTCTGATCTCGTTCTATCGAAACATTGAGTCGAGTTAGCTGACCCTGTAGCAGTCAAAGGCATAAAATAGTGTCAAGGGGCACATTCAGAAATCCCCCCATATCCACAAGGATTGCTGTTCATCGAAAGGAAACCCCATGCCATACTTGTGCGAACTCAGCTCTGGTCAAATGTTATATCTCAGCCAAAGTGGGACGCAAACCAGTGTGACACTAGCCAATATTCAACCCGGACAGCAGCAACAGTCGAGCAGTAGTTTTTCCACAGGTACATGGACGGCCCCGCCAGAAGTGTTCAGCACACCCATGAATGTTGTGGTTCGACTTCATACCGATGGAGGCGATCGCCATCTACAGATTCAGGGCGGCAGCATTAGCTCTACCCACGACAATCTCTCTGTCGGAGACGAGCAACGTATTTCGGTTAGGTCAATCGACCAGGAACCTGACTTTGTCAGATCGTCGATGAACTCTACTCCCATGAAAATGGGCGACATGAGTGACATGAAAATGGGAGACATGAAGATGGGAAACATGAGCAAGGGTGAAATGCGCATGGGAGACATGCAAATGAGCATGAAGCCAATGGAAATGCGGATGGGAGACATGGAGCTAAAGTCAGGCAGCTCAAGCTCTGAAAGCTCCGTATCGTCTTCTCGTTCAATGGCATCGGGGCAAGCTTCGGAATCTGCAAAATCTGCTCACCCACGTCGATTTTGTAGTCAGTGTGGCGCACCCATAACCTCTACCGATCGATTCTGTGCTAGCTGCGGCACAAGACTTGACGGCTCTTCGTAAACCTTTCGGCTGTTTTTGGGAACGCTGATCTTCTATGAGTATTGTTTCCGTTAATCTCATTGAGAGAATATCTGCCGCTGGCTTAGAGAGAAGATAAGTGCTCTCTCATCAAACACAGACGCATCTATCACGGCTATCCTGACCCATAACCAAGGGTCAATTTTCAACCCTTTTCTCCTGATGTAAATTCTCTTGATGTAAACATTCTCAACTCGACTACGCTCGCAACATTTGCTCTTGCTACTTAATGCGATTTAACTGGAGGCTATTGTGATGACCTGGCTACGTTCTCTCTCGGTTCTTCTAATGGGTCTGGGAGGGGGACTCACAATTGCAGAAGTAGGGGCGATCGCCTCTTTTCCCTCTATACAGGTAAAGCAGATTGCTCAACAGGTAGAACCCTCCAACGAGGCTGAGATACCTGATGAAGCTCAAGAGAGTCCAGATGAAGTTGAGCAAGAAAGTTCCAGCGAAACCGCTCCTGAGACTCCTTCCGAAGAAGTTGCCGAGCAATCTGGCTGTCGTGAACAGGACATTCTCACGGCTCCGTCATGTGATGGTGATGAGCTAAGCGAGGAAGAGGATCAGCTCTACCAAATGATCACCAGATATCGAGCAGAATCTGGACTTCCTGCAATCCCTCTATCGCCCGCTTTGACTCAACTAGCTAATCGTCATGTCCTCGATCTAGAGCGCAATCTCGAACAAGGGATTGACGAAATCACCCACGGATGGAGTGACTGTTCTTACTCGATTGAACAAGAGGACACTTGGCCTTGCATGTGGGAAGCACCCCAGCGACTCAACACCGGATATCCCGGACAAGGCTATGAAAATTTGTTTGGGGCTCCTGGCGACTATCAGGCATCCGCTTCGGCCGCCTTTGAGAGCTGGAGCAGCAGTGAGGGACACAAAGCCGTGTTGCTCAACCAAGGCGCTTGGAACAGCCGAGAATGGAACGCTATTGGTATCGGCATCTATGGAGGCTATGCGGTGCTCTGGTTTGGGGAAGAAGTAGACCCAACGGACACCCAAGAAGCTCTTTCTCCTGCACCTTCTAATACACCTGAATCGTTGTAAGGCTTGTGCTGAATGTTAGCACTGACAATGGTTAGCGCCGACAATAGTTAGC
>CAKZMO010000354.1 GCA_937128595.1 uncultured cyanobacterium
GCCAGATTTTGATGGCATTGTTGGGTTTCCTTAAGTCAACCACAACCTACGATTCCTGGTCATTTCAGGAGATGTGTCAGGCAATCAAGCGATTTAGTATCGCTATATGCCTGTTGCTGATTGCTCATGTGAGCATAGACTACTACACAGCAGTCTCATAAACGCATGTTTTGCAACACATTAAGATTAATTTGCAGACACAGATTAATCTTGTCTGTCCGTGAGTACGGGACAAGAAAAGGAGAGGCTGAGTAAGCTGAACATACAATCATTTGATTCGACAAACCGCTGAATCGCTTCAATATTCAAAGTCGAGTTCAGCCAGCCCAAGATAGCGGATCTCCTGAGGAGTGACATCGAAGCGGCAGGGTAAAACCTCCAGGCCCTTGGCGATCGCCTCTCGCAGTAGTTCCCCATACTTGGGGTCTGCGCTATCTCCTGGAGCAAATCGGGGACAGTCACCTCGATTGATGAAATAAAGCATAACTGCGCGGCAGTCTGGCATCACATCCATCAAGTCCATCAGATGCTTCTGCCCCCGCTCAGTCACGGTGTCGGGAAAGAGAGCGAGATTACCATCCGTCCATGTGGTGTTTTTGACTTCGACATAGATGGGCTGAGACTCCCCTTCGAGGACAAAGTCAATACGGCTTTTCTTGTCCTTGCCGTATTTCACTTCAGGGCGAATGGTGGTGTAATTCCCCAACTCAGGCAGCAGATGTGCCTTCAGAACAGACTTCATGACTCGATTGGGCAATGCCGTATTGATCCCAACCCAAGTCGGTTGAGTGTCGTGAACTTCGATTAGTTCCCAGGTATATTTCAGTTTGCGGTTGGGGTTGTTGCTAGGAGAGACCAAGACGCGATTGCCAACATGGCATACTCCAGTCATGGGGCCAGTGTTGGGGCAATGAGCCGTGATCTCCTCGCCCGAATCAAGCCGAATATCGGCTAGAAAACGCTTGTAGCGCTTGAGCAAAACACCGGGGAGCAAGTCAGGGTAAGGATAACTCCAGTCAGATGCCATTTCAGATGCCAGTCAGTGCTTTCCAATAGTACTGAACTGGTAGTACTGAACTGAACGGCTGAATTAAGAATTACTGAATGGAGTAGCCTGCGTCGGCGATCGCCTTTTTCACTTGCTCATCTGGTGCGCTGCTTGCAATTTCGACTTGCTTGGTATCGAGATCAGCGTTGATAGTAGCCTGATTGTCGAGGCTCTGAACAGCTTTCGTAATCGTGTCTGCGCAGGCAGAGCAGGCCATGTCGGAGACGGTTAGTTGAAGCTTTGCCATAGGATGTTGCAACTCCAGGATGGGGAAACGACGAAAGAGCAGTTCTACCTTGTTAGGCATATCACCAAGCCATTTAGGTAGACCACTTTTGACTACTCTAGCGACTCCATCCCACTGGAAGGTCAAGCCGCCTTGTAGAGTTTTGGATCACCAGAAATTCAACAATCTCGATTGGTGACCTTGCCTTCTGGAGTGGTTGTGTTGCATAACCGAGAACTGTCGAGATTGATGCGCCTGAACTTTGCGTCTCTCAGATTCGCGTTTATGAGATTAACGGCAAGAAAATCAGCTCCACGAAAATCGGCATCGTGCAGGTCGGCATTCTGCAAATTGACAGCCATCATGTTGGCTCCGCTCAAGTTCGCTTTTCTGAGGTTGGCGCGGGTTAAATTGACCCCACGCAAATCTTTGTTGCTTAAGTCGGCGTTGTGAAGGTCACAGCCGACACAGCTACGGGTTTCGAGCAAGTGTGCGATCGCCCCTTCTAGATTGCCTGTGTAAGCTGAGGCCGCACGGACAGGAGCGATAAAGCAAAACAACGCCAGAATAAAGGCGATCGCCAACGTTGCGTGCTTCATAGTGAAAACCCCCTTTTAGAGAATGAAAAACGTGAACAAAAAGTTGCGAATGAGTAACTTGGGAACCCTTCTTAATTCTTATCTTGCCCTCTTGACGCTCTTTTTTGCACATTGAGGGTGCAGTGCTGTCATGGCTCAGCGCTCAAGAATTTTGATACTTGAAGAGTGAACTGATGAGGCTGCTCTGTGTGAATGGTATGTCCACAAGCGGGAACGACGACTGATGTTATGGCATCACAGCGATCGCTCATGCGAGTGGCGATCGCTCGAAATTTTGTATCAGTTTCTCCAACAAGCAAGAGTGTTGGGCAAGTGTGATGTTGAATTGCGTTCCACAGAGAAGGCTGCTGGCCAGTGCCCATTTGTCTGAGCGATCGCGCGAGTAACTGAGGCTGGTTGCGCAGTCGCCGCTGTAAAAGATGTTTGAAGTTGGGGTGGTAGCGGAGGTTAGAAAACAAGGGTTGGCTGTACCAGCGCTCCAGAAAGTCCTCAAAGTTTTCGGCTTCCAGTTGTTGAGCAAGGTGTTCGTCTTGCTGCTGTCGAGCTTTGCGTTCAGGCTCGGTGGCGAGACCAGGAGACGCAGATTCTAGTACCAGCCGTCGAATTCGATGGGGATAATGAAGGGCTAAATAGAGTGCTAACCGTCCTCCCATGGAATAGCCCAGGAGATCACAAGTATGAATATCAAGCTGATCTAGTACTCCAACAAGAGCCTCAGCTGTAGGAGCCATTTCGAAAGCTGGATGCTCAAAATGGGCGGCACGATTGAGACCTTGAGTTTGCCCGTGTCCGGGTAAATCAATGGCAATGCAGTGATGGCGATCGCTCAACTGCTCCATCACTTCTACCCAATCATCGCTGCTGCCCATGAAGCCATGTAGAAAAACGAGGGGAGGGCGTTGGCTTGTCTGGGCGCAGCCCGTATCGCCTTGAGATGTCTCTAATTCAAGCACGCGAAATGAGTAGTCTCCTACGATGACGCGGTAAGACCTGGTGTGAGGCAAATTTTTACGAGAACGGATCTGGTTCACTGGATACGCATGACATCAAGGGGAATCTGTAGGTGGAAACTCCAGCGGAATCTCGCCTAAAACCCCTTTGCGATAGTCCTGAAGAATTTGGCGAGCCGCCCGTTCCAAGTCGTCTTGATATTTGGCAGCAGCCAGTGCCGCCAAGTAGCTTTCTCCTGTCATCTCGCGGAAATCAATGCCGTAGCGCTTGCGAAGAGGCTGCTCAGCAAAGACTTCTGTATGGTTAATATGCAAGTGCTTGAGCAAATCGATAAACGCCGCTGCAACACGCTGATTGTCGTACGCTGCTTCGCCAATATCATCACAGATTGCTAGCTTCAAAGCGGCGTCTTGATTTTCGAGTTGAGAAGGAAGAACTCCAGGGGCGTCCAGTAGTTCCAACTCATTAGAAATTCGAATCCAGCGGAGCTGGCGCGTCACGCCAGGACGACGAGCGCTTTCAACAACGCGCTTTTTCAGCAATCGATTAATCAGGGCTGACTTGCCGACATTGGGAAAGCCAATCATCACCGCTCGCACCGGACGAGGCAGCATACCGCGATCGCGCCGCCGCTGATTCACTCCATTTCCCGCCGATTTTGCTTTTTGGATCAGTCCACCGACACCCTTGCCCTGCTTTGCATCTGTGAAGTATGGTGTTTCACCTTGTTCCCGAAACCAAACATCCCACTCTTGCCGCGTGGCAGTCGGAATCATGTCCATCCGGTTGAGAATTAAAAGCCGATCGGTATCGCCGACCCAGATTGGAACTTTGGGGTGGTGAGTCGCTAGAGGAATGCGGGCATCTCGAACTTCAATCACCACATCGACTCGCTTTAGCTGCTCTTGCAACTGCCGTTCGGCTTTGGCGATATGACCCGGATACCACTGAATAGCAGGAGAAGACATGAAAAACCTGATGAAGGGATGTAGTGGCTAGTTAGATTTGCTTGTTAGATTTCGGCGACCGAGACGGTCTGGGTGGTGATTTAGGGAATGACCGCTGCGGACGAAGCTTGGGGCTTTGAGGAGTCTTAGGCTTTTTAGAATGATCCAGTTTGGGGGCTTCGCCTAAGCGTTTTAACTCCGCTAACACGTTACTTTTGCCTAAAACATAGACTGTGTTGACTGGATTCGAGTGAATCCGAACTTTAGCACTGGAAAACACAATAGCAGGTGTAACGAACGTCAGCTTTCGGTCTTTCTGGATGGCGATCGCCTGCCGTTTCGCTTGGGCAATAAAATCTTTTTCAAACGAACGGCGCTTCCCTCCTCGCATTCGATAAAGTCGCTTGCCATCAGTCGAAACAAATCCTCGATGAGATTTGACATCGACCGTAAATGCTTTACCGATAGGAGAAATTAGGAAAACATCCACATCTCCCACCGCTCGATGGCGAAGTCCATAGGCGATTTTCCAGCCCTCACGTTTTAGGGGATCCAGTAGTGCTTCAATGGCTTCTTCCCCGGCGGCTCCTTGATCTGCCTGGTTTGCCCGTCTCCAGAGATACAGGCCTTTCGGGACTAGGGAAAATCCCATGTTCACAGGAAACCAAAAAGAGAGAAGGTAAAGATAGAGAGGGATCTGCACCTGAAGTGGTGACAGGTTTAGAGCCATGAGGACGATCAAAGGGAGGAACAGCAGGACTGCTGTCATGAAGGTCTTAATGGCCTTGAGCCTGCGACGCATCGCCATCGATCGCACATTGTGTCCTGCTCGTCTCCTTGCCCGTGCCATGACAAACCATCCTTTTCTTGAGAAAAAATGAGCATAGATGCTCGCTTTCTCAGGTTTCCCAAGTTAGGGCACCACTAATACCGGACAAGGAGACAGATTGATCACGCGATTACTGACTCCTTCTGCAGAATCAACATCCGTCAGATCGCTGCCCCGACTGCCCATCACAATCAGGTCAACATCCATTTCATCTGCCGTATCGCAGATTACGAAGGCTGGATTGCCTTCTCGCTCCATCGTCTCAGTTTGAATTCCCTGGTCGGAAAAAAGCGATTTCGCCGTCTCCAGCAGCTTGGCGATCGCCTCAGGAGAAGTCATTGCTGGATCAACGGCTTTACCCTCTTCGGGTTCTGCGACAACCGACAAAATGATCAGCTGACTCCGATATACATTGACTAAGCCCGCAACAATTTCGGCGGCATGACGAGACTCACGGGTTTGATCGATTGGAAACAAAATCTTTTTGAACATGACACGCCTCTTTGAGAAAAACAGACGAACTAAGGCCCCAGCATGAGACTACCTTATGTCGATGACGGGAGAAACGGCGATCGCCTATGACTTTCGCGAGATGATCCAGAAGAAACACCAATCGTCTATCTCGGCACCGTTTTTGAGGTTGAGTTTGTCACCTGGGTATCAGTTATTTTCTCGCAAATATGGATTACCCGTGCATTGGATGACGTTTTGTTAGACAATAACCATAAAGGTAAATCAATAGGTAAATAGACTCATTTAGGGGGGTTCGCCAGTGCCAAAGAAGACGTTAGCGACATTATCAGCATCCGAAGTATCCGGTAAGCGCGTGTTTGTCCGCTCTGATTTCAATGTGCCTTTAGACGACCAAGGGGCCATTACCGACGATACTCGGATTCGGGCATCCTTGCCGACGATTCAAAACTTGATCGAGAAAGGAGCCAAGGTCATTCTTAGCAGCCACATGGGGCGTCCCAAAGGGCAAGCGAAAGATTCGCTGCGGCTCAACCCGGTTGCTAGCCGTCTCTCTGAGCTTCTGGGGAAGCCTGTGACCAAATGCGATGACTGCATCGGTGACGAAGTTGCTAAGACCGTTGAATCCATGCAGCCCGGAGATGTGGTGCTGCTAGAGAACGTTCGCTTCTACGCAGAAGAGGAAAAGAACGATCCTGAATTTGCGAAAAAGCTGGCCTCGGTTGCAGATGTTTATGTCAACGACGCGTTTGGAACTGCGCACCGGGCTCACGCTTCGACTGAGGGGGTGACTCACTACCTCTCTCCTTCTGTGGGCGGATTGCTGATTGATAAAGAATTGGAATACCTCAAGGGCGCGATCGAAGATCCCAAGCGTCCTCTTGCTGCCATTATTGGAGGCTCAAAGGTCTCTAGCAAAATCGGCGTGATCGACACGCTGCTCGATAAGGTAGACAAGCTGCTGATTGGTGGCGGTATGATTTTCACCTTCTACAAGGCTCGTGGCTTGAGTGTCGGCAAGTCATTGGTCGAAGAAGACAAACTAGAGCTAGCCAAGTCTCTTGAAGCCAAAGCTAAGGAGAAAGGCGTAGAGTTGCTTTTGCCAACGGATGTGGTTGTGGCGGATAACTTTGCTCCTGATGCCAATGCTCAAACGGTTGCTGTTGAGAGCATTCCCGATGGTTGGATGGGTTTAGATATCGGCCCCGACTCTGTGAAAGTATTTCAGGATGCGCTGAAACAGTGCAAAACGGTCATCTGGAACGGCCCAATGGGAGTGTTTGAGTTTGAGAAGTTTGCCCAAGGGACTGAGGCGATCGCCCATACTTTGGCAGAGCTGACTCCTAGCGGCACAACAACTATTATCGGCGGTGGCGACTCTGTGGCTGCGGTTGAGAAAGTGGGTGTAGCAGAGCAAATGAGCCACATTTCTACGGGTGGTGGTGCCAGCTTAGAATTGCTAGAAGGCAAGGTATTACCCGGCATTGCAGCTCTCAATGATGCGTAGACGTTAGCCTCGTTTGGTGGAACGAGTGCGATCGCTCAGCGTCGATGCCGTTTTGGAACTGAGAGTCCGAATCGTTAACTCGACGAGAACCATGCTCTCGTTGTTTTGAGTGGTGTTAGCAGCTATTTCCCTGATTGCCTGACACATCTTCCTGAAATGATGAAAACTCGTAGGTTGTGGTTGACGTAAGGAAACCCAACAATGCCGTTAAAATCTAACTGTGTTGGGTTTCGCAAGCTCAACCGCAACCTACGCCTAAAACTCTGACTACGAAATAAGATATGTCAGGCAGCCAGGCTATTTCCACTTCGAGAGAGTGTTTGAAAAGTAATAGATAACGCGTTGGAGCCTTTCAATCCCCTGAATCCTCTTTGGATAGGGGAACTTTGAAGACAATTCCCCTCTTTTCAAGAGGGTGATGGGGGATCTGAAGTAACATTGACGACTGTTTCAACCTCCTCTAAAAACAGAGCTCGATCATCCATTCCAGATTTTGCTCAATTCTGTCTGGGCTCATGCTACGCATTTGGATTGAGAATACAGAAACCAAACAGGAGATTTTCGTACGAGAGTCTCCTGCTTTTTTGATATGAATTGATATGTCAAGTATCCAATCGATTACCTTTATTAATTCTTTGATAAATGAACTGTGTTCTCTTTAGCTCAATTACCAAAACTTATGAATAGCAAGAATGGTCAGAGTTCTCGTTTCAAAGCTGTTGCGTGACGTGCGCTCGCTATTGACAAGCTAAATATCGATGCTGTTTAGGGGCGATCGCTTTTTGGCTAGATTTGCAATCCTCTTCTGAACCAAGCTGATGTTCCTTTAGAACCTAAGAGAAATGCTTGGTTAGCTTGCACCAGAAAAAAGATTCTGATTTTTGCGTGAATCGTGTTGAAATTAACAACATACTGACGGGAATCAGTGATATTGATTCCGTAGCGTGATTGCCATTCTCTATATTTCACCAACAGACTGCCATGACTTGAAGCCTTCTTTGAGGTGTGATCGTTTTGACAGGCAACATTGGAGAGATTGGGTGTTACTGCAGCTTGACCTCTTCTCTTTCCTGTTAGATAGTGAGGAGAAAAAATAGAAGGGTTGAGCAGTAGTACTTTTATTTGTCATGTTTTTTCGGAATATGCTTGGTCTGTCGCTACTACAGATATTGACTATTGGCATCGAGACCCTCAGAGAAGTTCCCACAATGTGCTGTCTGAGGGGTTGAGTCAAGGCTGATATGCCGAGTTGAATGTTGTTTTTGAGACGCATTGTCTGGTTTATGAAACATAAGAAAAGAACAAGTAAGCATGAACCAGCGCTGTGGCTGAAGTCCCTGCGCTGGTTAGACTCTTTCGTGACTGCACGCAATGGCATGCTCATTGCACTTTTAGTGCCGACCTTGATCGTAATGACATCAGCACAGGCCTTCGCGCAAGAGGATGCCCCTACTGGTGTTGATGCAATCTTGACCCCGCTGGTGAATGTTCTAGTTGCGGTTTTATTCTTTCCCATCTTTGGCGAAAACGGGTTTCCGTTTATCGTGCTATGGCTTGCAATAGGTGCCCTTTTCTTTACCTTCCGCATGGGCTTCATCAACCTGCGAGGCTTTAAGCACGCAATCGATGTCGTGCGTGGTGTCTATGACGACCCCAACGATGAGGGAGAAGTCTCCCACTTCCAAGCCCTGGCAACAGCAGTTTCTGGAACCGTGGGTCTAGGAAACATTGCCGGTGTGGCGATCGCCATTCAGCTTGGCGGCCCAGGTGCGATGCTCTGGCTGACTTTGGCTGGCTTCTGCGGCATGGTTACCAAGTTCGTAGAATGTACCCTCGCGGTCAAGTATCGTCGTACTGCCCCGGACGGAACAATCTTGGGTGGGCCGATGTATTACCTCACCCAGGGTTTATCCGGCAAAGGACTTCGCCCTGTGGGTAAAGTCCTGGCTGTTGTGTTCGCTGTGTTCTGTATCGCAGGAAGCCTCGGTGGAGCCAACATGTTCCAGTCGAACCAGGCTTATGCTGCAATCTCGGGTATCATTCCTGGACTGCCCGCTTGGCTATTTGGTATTATTCTAGCCGCCTTGTCTGCATTCGTTATCATCGGTGGCATTCGGCGCATTGGTGCTGTTGCCGAGAAGCTTGTTCCGGCCATGGCGCTGGTCTATATTTTGGCTTGCCTGTTTGTCTTGCTGGTGAATATTACTGAAATTCCTGCGGCGATTGGCACCATCATCAGCGAAGCTTTCAATCCGACTGCGGTTGGCGGCGGCATTGTCGGTGTGATTGTGCAAGGGGTTCGCCGGAGTGCGTTCTCCAATGAAGCGGGTGTTGGTTCTGCGGCGATCGCCCACTCGGCTGCGCGTACCGATGAGCACATTCGTGAAGGGCTGGTATCGTTGCTAGAGCCTTTCATCGACACCATTGTGATCTGTAACATGACAGCCATCACCATCGTGATTACAGGTGCTTATCTCGATTCAGGCGAAGAACTGAGCGGCGTTGACATGACGGCGTCTGCTTTTGGATCTGTGATCGGCTGGTTCCCAATCGTGTTGAGTGTGGCCGTTTGTCTGTTTGCATTCTCAACCATCATTTCTTGGAGCTACTACGGTATTCAGGCATGGACTTACCTGTTTGGTGAGCGCACAACGCTTCTCTTTAAGGGCATTTACGTGTTTTGTACGTTCCTCGGTTGCTTGGGTAGCTTGGGTGTGATTATTGACCTAAGTGACTTGCTCTTGCTGGCAATGGCATTCCCGAACTTGATCGGTTGCTATATCCTTTCCAACGAAGTGGCTGGCGACTTGAAACGGTACTGGGATAGCCTCACCTCTGGCAACATGTTGACCTATGAACAGAAGCTTGCGGGTCAGCCTGCGAGTGAAAGTGTTCACTAGAGTCCGATACTGATGAGTGGTAGCGATTGCCTTTTGAGAATTTGAGTTCACACATTCGAGTTCACATACTCATAGAAAAAAGGAGCAGACTTAACTGCTCCTTTTTTCTTATTAGTGTTTAGTTGTATAGTGCTGCGCGCTGATATAAAACCAATAGTTTACAGAGAAGCCGCGCGGTGCGCGGCTTCTCTGTAAATATCTGTAAATATCTGCCTTAACCTATCTGCGCATTGCTATAAAACTCAACTGCTTCCTGAAGATCTTCTCGTTTTCAGCCTATGCAGCCGTCCAAGCTTGACGTAAAATGCCGGGTAAAAAGCTAGAAATTTCTTGGATGCGATCGCTCGATAATTCTTGTTTCAGCGCTGAGAACACGGCTTCAGTTGCCTCTTCTGCAGTGACGCCACGGGGCAGTCCGGCTTCTTGACTAATCCGAAATAGAAACGTGTCAGGCTCGATTTCTAAAGGCTTGCGGATGCGGCTTAAGAATCGAACAAGCGGGTTAGAATCCTTCCAAATCTCTACAAGCTTGTCTTGAGAGGCACCATCTCCAGTCGAAAGCATCTTGCCCTCAAGCTCAGCCGCCACTCGATCCGCTGCCTCAGTAGTCATCATGTCGCGTAGGGTACGGAAGACGACTTCGGCGATATCTCGCGCATCGTAGGCGTCCGTCAAGCTTACCTGACGCTGCACTTTCTCTAAAAACTGGCTTGCAAGTTTAGTATTGCCTGCTTCGGCTGGAGTGTTGGAAATGGAAGTCATGTTATGGCCCTAATCAAACTTTCTATTTAACAGGAGATTGCCGTTCGCAAATTGGGTATCGAGTCCCGATCTACGCTGCTCATTCCGCTTTTACATTAGTTTAATATTGACACATTTCTTTACATTCTGCAGGCAAAACAAAACTGTTTTGATATTTTCTTGTCTTATCCTTTCACTCCACTGCCAGATTCCGTGGGCACAATGTAGCGCTGCATCAAGATAAAAAACGCCAAAATTGGCAAAACGGAGATGACTGACCCCGCTGCAATCAGCCGCCAGTCAAGCGAAAAAGAGCCTGCCAATTTTGCGACACCCAGCGGCAGTGTGTAATATTCTGGCTGATCTAGAACGATCAGAGGCCACAGAAAATCGCTCCAAGACCCAATGAAGACAAAGATCGCAAGCGTCACCAGTGCCGGACGAATCGAAGGCAACATGACACACCACCAAATACCTAGCTCAGAACAGCCATCCATGCGAGCGGCTTCTTCTAGCTCTTTGGGGACACCTTGGAAGGCTTGGCGCAATAGAAAGATACCAAATGCAGAGGCGATCGCTGGAAAAATGATGCCCAGATAGGTGTTTCTCAAGCCTAGATTGACGGTCAAGATGTAAAGCGGAATCATGACAATCTGGAAGGGAATCAAGATTGTTGCCACGACGAATGTAAAGATCGCTTCTCGGCCTCGAAAGCTCAGCCGTGCCAAAGGATAAGCAGCAAGGGAACAAAACAACAAATTTAGGCCAACCGTCAACACCGCTACGAAAGTACTGTTGAACAAATAGCGACCAAACGGATTGGTGCGCCAGACTTCAACAAAATTTTGTAGGGTTGGCTGCTCGGGAATAAATTGGGGCGGAAACTGAAAAATGTTTTCGGTGGGTGATTTGAACGCAGTGCTGACCAGCCACAGCAGCGGAAATAGCATGATCAAGGCGATCGCCACCAAAATCACGTAATTGGCGATCGCCGACCCGGTTCCAGGTTTTCTCACAGTGTGTTGGCTCCCTCGCAACGTTTTTAGTGACTTGGCACGTCACAGCCGAACAGGCAGGATGCTCTGTGCAACATCATCTCGCTGAGGATGAATCACATTTCCTTTTTGAACGGCCACATAAAGCCGGTTGAGGGCGTGGGTATAGGCATGAGCAGAGGCTACAACAATATCGGTGTTGGCCGCATGACCTGAGAAGATGCGCCCTTCGCAGCGGAGCCGAATCGTCACTTCTCCAATCGCGTCAATTCCTTCAGTTACCGACTTGACCGAGAATTCGATGAGCTGATTCGGTAAGTTTACGACCCGATTGATCGCTTTATAAACAGCATCAACAGGGCCAGTTCCGATAGCCGCATCCGTGAGTTCCTGTCCGTCAGGAGTGAGCACAGTCACAGTTGCTGTGGGCTGAGCGGGATCACCACATGAAACTTGAACGCGCTCTAGACGAAACAGCTCTGGAGTTTGCTGAATTTCGTCGTTGACGATCGCCTCCAAATCCCAGTCGGTGATTTCTTTTTTCTTGTCTGCCAGATCCTTGAAGCGCAAAAATGCTTTGTTTAGCTCTTGATCGGCTAGGTCAAACCCGAGTTCCTTGAGGCGGGCACGGAAGGCGTTGCGACCTGAGTGTTTGCCCAAAACGATTTGATTGTCAGTCAGACCAATCATTTGAGCATCCATGATTTCATAGGTCAGCTTGTGTTTTAGCACGCCGTCTTGATGAATGCCAGACTCATGAGCGAAGGCGTTTGCTCCCACAATTGCCTTATTGGGCTGGACGAACATTCCCGTAAGGTTCGAGACAAGGCGCGAGGTTTTGTAAATCTGACTCGTATCAATCGTTGTCAGAGACTCTTCAGAGTCGGGCGATCGCCCAAAGAATGGGTTGAAGTAATGACGCCGCACATGGAGCGCCATCACCAACTCTTCGAGTGCAGCGTTGCCTGCCCGCTCTCCGATCCCATTAATTGTGCATTCGAGCTGTCGAGCCCCATTCTTGACCGCCTCTAGAAAATTAGCGACCGCCAAGCCCAAGTCATTGTGTCCGTGTACAGAAATGATGGCTTGATCGATGTTGGGTACATTCTTTTTGATCCCGCGAATCAGCCCGCCAAATTCACTAGGTGTTGTATAGCCTACAGTGTCTGGAATGTTAACTGTTGTCGCTCCTGAGGCGATCGCCACCTCCAACGCCTGATAGAGAAACTCAGGATCCGAGCGGCCTGCATCCTCTGGGGAGAACTCCACATCGTCCACAAAGGATTTTGCATAGGCGACCATTTCAGGAATGATGTCTAAAACGTCTTGGCGAGTTTTCCGCAGCTTGTACTCAAGATGAATGTCTGAAGTCGCAATAAATGTGTGAATACGGGCATTGGCGGCAGGTTTCAAGGATTCTGCTGCCGTTTTGATATCTTGACGAGTAGCGCGAGCCAGACCACAGATGGTAGGGCCATCCTCAGTTCCTACAATGTCGGCAATGCGGCTGACGGCTTCAAAATCACCAGGACTCGCAAATGGAAATCCGGCTTCAATCACATCGACCCCTAGCCGGGCAAGCTGTCGGGCAATGGTGAGCTTTTCATCCACATTCAGAGTTGCCCCCGGAGACTGCTCTCCGTCGCGCAACGTCGTGTCAAAAATAATGATGCGATCGCTCTGGGACTGACTACTCATGGCACCACTCAAGGAATATCGACCAATGACCAAACTACGCTGAACTTTGGACTGCTTTTCTGCTAAAAACAGTCCTTACCATCATATTGAAAATGTGTACTTGTCGGGTGAAAAATCAATCCCCTTCACAAAGGGTAGGGGATTCTGATTTCATCTCGTTCATTAAGATGCAGTGACAAAAGCCCCAACGTACCCTGCTTCTGTCGTGTTAACTCAGTTATCAGCCTTCTCAATATGCTTGCGAATAGCACACAAGTCGATGTAGCGATCGGTGGCATTGCGAAGCTCACGGGCGATCATTCCTTCCGTCGAAACGACCGTAATGTGAGTATTTTTGGATCGGAGTAGTTCGATGGCGCGCTCAAAATCCCCATCGCCGCTAAACAAAATGACCCGATCGTATTGCTCGACGGTATTGAACATATCGACAACGATCTCAATATCGAGATTAGCCTTCTGTGAATAACGACCAGAGTTGTCATCATAGTATTCCTTTAGAATCTTAGTGCGTACTGTATAGCCCAAGCTAATCAGCGCATCCCTAAAACCCCGTTGATCCTGAGAATCCTTTAACCCGGTGTACCAAAATGCATTAATCAAACGCGTGTCGTGATCATCCGCAAAATAGTGAAGCACCCGCTTTGGATCAAAAAACCAGCCATTTTTTTGCTGGGCATAAAACATATTGTTTCCGTCTACGAATATAGAAAGACGGTTGTTACAAGACATAAAATTTACACCTTAAAACCTTATTGTGAAGTTCATTTGAGCTGAAAGATATAGAAATCCGGAATTTAAGAAACTTAGCATAAAACCCAGAAATGAAATTAGTATCTTTTAACAATTTCTTAGGGTTTTGCTCAGCAAGCCCTCAATTTTTATTTTAGTTTTGATTCAATAATTTCTACCTCAGAATTTAGCGTTCGATCTTATTGGATGAAGATGAAGGTTCATCGAATGAGCAGAATGGTTTGCTGAAGACGTTTTTATCTTCGGACTTTGACTCAAATCACTTTAATTCTAAAAAGCTTTTAGGATAGCGGCTTCAGACCGCTCTTGTTGCTGATCAGACATTAGATAACCATTTTTAAGATTATTGAAATGCCTGAATCATATCAACAAGACGAAGTTAATTCAGTTAATTTTTTCGCTTTCGAAGTTCTATTCTAGATTCGAGTTGTTCCTTTAGCAGTTTTTAGAGGATAACAATGAGTCTCAGGTGAGGATGCATTAGGTGTGTCAGGTTGACCGACATGGAACATCTATTGCTAGGCGTGCAGATGTCCGTCCGTCCATTTGGGGCAAATTTTTATAGTAGATTTTGGAATTATCTCTTTGTTCTCATAACCGCATTTCGAACTAGTTCAGCTTTAGTGCCGTAGATCCTTACGAAAGCTCTGTCACTATCAATAGATTTGAATAAAATCTAGAAATACAACAATAAAAATACGATCTAACTCGTTTGACTATCAATGAAATTTATAGGATGCAAGTCTTCATTTACTAAACAGCTAGAGCCTGTGAATTCTATTCTTTCGTAAAATTTTATATTCCTACAGCACGCTAGCTTACGCAATGAGCGTTATTTCCAAGCGAGCCTGATTCTTAATCGACAACAAACTGTATGTAGCAGCTGTTGAATCTATTAAATTCTCAGAAACATCTTTTTTTAGTATCTACTATTATCTATTCATCCATATTACCACTTTTATCATAAGTGACTGTCCATATCATGTGGGGCAAGTCTTTGGAGATGCATAAGCATTTCTCTAGGGTTGCGGTAATCGTGTAGCTCTATCGGTTTTTGGCGTATCTGGAAAGCAAGCAGGGTTGTGATGGTCGTGCCATTAATTTGCTGAATAGTTCGTGGATGCTTTGGTGTTGCGGGGGCTTATGCGGTGGGGGTTAGTTTTGCTTTAAACTGTGCTGAAGATTTGCTGCTAAGGGTTCACCATCATGTCAGTCTGGGGACTCGCTAAACGGTAGATCTCCAGCACAGAACTCAATTCTTAAGAACATATGGCTGATCAGGTATTTGAAGAAGCTCGTCGAAAAGCCCGTGTGGGAATGACTAGCGAGTCAGATCTTGCAATCCTATCTCCCCCGATTTCTCCTCAGATATGGCAAGCGCATGTTCAGTCGCCTCCCTTGAGGTTAGGCGTTATGGCGTCGGGAACAGGGAGTAATTTCTCAGCGATCGCCCAAGCCATTGACGAAGATCGGCTCAATGCCCAGATTCAGGTTGTCGTTTACAACAACCCCAATGCTGGGGTTATGCAGCGCGCTGCTCAGAGAAATATTGCAACTTGTCTGCTCAATCATCGAGACTTTGAGACCCGTGAATCTCTGGATCAGGCCATTGTCGATACGCTGCGTCATCATCAGGTTGACTGGATCATCATGGCTGGTTGGATGCGTTGCGTGACCAACGTTCTGATCGATGCTTATCGCGATCGCGTGATCAACATTCACCCCAGTTTACTTCCCAGTTTTCCAGGGATTCGTGCCGTGGAGCAAGCCTTAGCGGCAGGCGTGGCGATCGCAGGCTGCACGGTGCATCACGTGGTGTTAGAAGTCGATAGCGGCCCCATCGTCATGCAAGCTGCTGTGCCGATTTTCCCAGACGACACTTCAGAGAGCCTCCATCAGCGCATTCATCATCAAGAGCACAAGATTTATCCTGTGGCGATCGCTTTAGCTTCTGGAAAGGCTGCTCTCGCAGGGAAAGAGATTTAGTTTTAATGCTGCGGTGGAGTTGGCGTGAGGACTATAGCAATGCGCAGATAGGTTAGACAGATATTGATGGAGAAGCCACGCACCGCGCGGCTTCTCCATCAACTATTGGTTTTATATCAGCGCGTAGCACTATATCAGACCTGAGAAGGCTGCTTAAGGGTGTTTTGAACGGTTTCAGTCTCTGCAACAGGCGTAGCCTTCGTGGCGATCGCCGGAGGTTCCTGTTCTGCGGCAACATGATCCTTTCGTCGTTCACGGTGTCGGATGGGAATGTCGATGATAAAAGCGACTCCTTCCTCGGCAGAAGACTGACATTGCAACGTTCCACCGTGTTTCTCGGTCACAATCTGATAGCTAATCGACATGCCTAACCCTGTGCCTTTCCCCACTCGTTTTGTTGTGAAAAAAGGATTGAATAGCTTTTGCTGCACTTCTTTAGAAATTTCTGGGCCATTATTTTTGAACACGATGCGGGCAGTGTCATTGCTAGTAACCTGGGTCTCAATCCAAATCGTTGGCAGCACGCATTGAGGATGAGCTGAGGTTGCATTAAGACCTTGCTCTTCAAGGGCATCAATGGCATTGCTGAGAATGTTCATAAAGACCTGATTGAGCTGACCCGCGTAACATTCCACAAGAGGCATCTGGCCGTATTGTTTGACTACACGAATAAATGTGCGATTGTGTCTTGTTTTCAATCGATGTTGCAGAATCATCAGGGTGCTGTTGATTCCCTGGTGTAAATCTACGTCTTTTAATTCTGCTTCATCAACGCGCGAAAAAACTCGCAATGACTTGAGAATTTCTCGAATGCGCTCTGAGCCAATTTGCATTGATGACAAAAGTTTAGGTAAGTCATCGGAGATGAAATCAATTTCTATTTCCGCTTCCAAGTCCTGAATCTCTGAGGAAGGATTAGGATAAGTGTCTTGATACAGGGTCAGCAGTCTGAGAATTTCGCAAGTATATAGATTGGCATAGTGAACATTTCCATGGATGAAGTTCACAGGATTGTTAATCTCGTGGGCAATTCCCGCCATGAGCTGTCCTAAGCTCGACATTTTCTCTGTTTGAATGAGCTGAGCTTGAGCCTTTTGGAGTTGGAGAAGTGTCTGTTCTAGCTCGTCACTACGCTGTTGAAGTTGCATCTGAGACTGCTGTAGTGCGAGTTCAGAAAGACGACGACGGTTGATCTCACGGCGTTGGACGTAGATGGTCATTGCGCCCATGAGCAACAAAACCACAACTGTGAAAATCCAGCGTTTGTAGTGCCAGAGAATCGCTCGCAAGTTGAATTGATCCTGATTTGCGTACGGGCCAAGATTTAGCTGCCGATAGACATCCTTGACGGATTGATAGCTTAGGGGAATAGACCATCCTGCAGAGTTGAGCTGAGTGGCGGCATCACTTTCAGGTTTGATGGAAAGGAGGGCGATCGCCACTTTTTGTACCAAATCTCGGGGCACATGATTGAGGGTGGCGAATGGCCTCTCGGGATAAAGACGAGTACTTACAGGCAGAGGATATTGAGGAAAATCGTGGGCGCTGAGTATCTTGAATGACGTACGTCGCGATCGCCCTATTCTCTCTAGCACCTGCATCTGATCTGCCCGTAGGATACCGACGTCGGATTGTCCGTTCAAGACCTCCGATATGACGCTCTGAGTATCTCCAACGAAATGTATTTCGTTCACACTTCTGTCGGGATTGACCTTAGCTGCCACCAGCTCACTTTTGACTCCAAGCCAATCATCTACGGTGTTATCACGAGTTGCTGCAATCGTTTTGTTGCGCAAGTCCTTCAAATAGTTGAGATCGCTGCGATCGCCTGTCGTGAATACAATACTTCCAAAAACTTCGTGAGGTTGACCGTCGAGTAGCGTCCGAAACGTTGCAATGCGGTTCACCCCAAATCGAGATTCCAGCTCGATATAGAGGCCCGAATGAGGAATCACGAAATCAACTTGCCCGAATTTGACCGCCTCTTTGATCGCTTCGTCATCCATCGGGATCAGCGAAAACTTGTGACTTGGAACCTTTTGACTGAGGTAGTCCAATGTCGGCTGCCACCGCTGTAGCAAGTCCGCTCCCTGCCCTGTGCTAGAGATTCCGATTTTCAGTTTGGGATTGTGGGCGATACGTGCTTTACCGTTGGCATAGTGCCACAGCTCTGCGCGTGCCCTCGATACGGTTGTTGACTCTCGCCACTGGGGCAATATCGATATGGTCTTGAGAACATTTTGTTCCAATGACGGAGACGCAGTCACTGAAACGGCGGCATGGGAATGAACCTGCGGACTTGCAATCGATTGCAACGGAGCGAAGGGCAACAAACAGGCGATCGCCAATCCTAGCCCAAACCATGACCAGCGCATGAGAGCTAGCCTTGGACAGCTCCGTATGCCACTAGCTGGTTCTCGTCTTGCCTCCGATGGAGGGGTTCGCGGTTTTCGCACGAGCGAACGATGCCAAAGCGAGTTAAGAGGGACAAAAATCATTGCCCTAAACGAGATGGCGATGTGCTTGAGAAACCGAAAAACAGTCATAAGTAGAAACACGCTACTGCAGTATTGCTATTGCGCTAGAGCAGATACGTAGATGTGTTGAAGTAAGTTCGATGAACATTCCCAACCTCTCCGACACAGGCGTAGACTCTTGAGATGCCGAAGTGAAGCTGTCGCTGCTGATGGCTCTGGACGAAAGCCTCGACGGAAATTTTGTAGAAATTGCGTGAATAACTGAATGTATTTAGCTTTCCCATTTAAACGACGCAGGGATCGATTCTAATCTAATGGTTCCGACATGGATCTCTGCAAAAACTGGACTGTGACTTGATTCTGTTTTGATGGTTGATTCGCGTTAATTTTGTTGGCATCTTTTGACCACAGCGGAACCGTCGCCCGTTAGGCTAGATAAGAGGCTATTTACAAATCACGTCTGAGGTTCAGTTCAGTTCAAACTTGAGCAATCAGAAAAATTCCGGCTGTGGAAGATTCAGATTGAGTGAGTGATTAGTTTGGGTCTCGATTCAATGAATGACCAGTATTTAGATCGAGTTTTTTCAGTGAAAGGAGGATCATGAGTAGCGTTGTACAAATTACCGACACCGACTTTGAGAAGGAAGTCATTCAAGCTTCTGAGCCAGTGTTAGTTTACTTTTGGGCTCCGTGGTGTGGCCCCTGTCGGTTGATGGCTCCGACCATTGATTGGGCATCGTCTACCTATGACGGACTCAAGGTCGTTAAGCTCGAAGTAGATCCTAACCCTGAATCTGTGGCGAAGTGTAACGTCCAGGGAGTTCCGGCCATTCTCATGTTTAAGGGAGGAAAGTCGGTGGAGTCTGTCGAAGGAGCGGTTAGCAAGCAGCGCCTCATCGACCTGCTAGATGCTCATCTTTCTCCTGCTGCGTGAGGGTCAATAGCTCCACACGCATCGTTTCTCGGAAATCTTATTAGGTCTGTTATTTCAGTCTGTTGTTTTAACGGCAGAGAGCGAGGATATGAAACTAGCCACACGAATGGAACCTCTCCAGCGCAATGTATTTGCGGATATGGATCAGGCTAAAGCGATCGCCAAAGCAGCAGGACGCGATCTGATTGACTTGTCGTTGGGGTCATCTGACTTGCCTGCCGCTCCTCATGTGTTAGAGGCGATCGCTCAGTCTCTTCACGATCCTAGTACCCATGGCTATTTGCTCCACCATGGAACTCGCCCGTTTCGGGAGGCAGCGGCTCGATGGTTTACGGAAAAATACGGTATTGCTGTTGATCCTGATGAAGAGGTACTGGCGCTGATTGGCTGTCAAGAAGGGACAGCACATTTGCCTTTGGCGATTCTCAATCCAGGAGACTTTGCACTACTACAAGATCCGGGTTATCCCTCTCATGCGGGTGGAGTTTACCTTGCCAGCGGTCAAGTCTACACGATGCCGCTGCTGGAGGAAAACGGATTTCTGCCTGTTCTCAGTGACATTCCTGCTCCTGTGCTGGCTCAGTCGCGGATGATGGTGCTGAGCTATCCTCACAATCCCACGACGGCGGTTGCGCCCTTAGATTTTTTTGAGGAAGCGGTGGCGTTTTGTGTGGAGCATGACTTGGTGCTGGTTCACGATTTTCCCTATGCGGATGTGGTGTTCGAAGGGGCGATCGCTCCTTCTGTGCTCCAGGCCGATCGAGCCAAGCGCGTCTCGATCGAATTTTTTACGATGTCAAAATCGTACAACATGGGCGGTTTTCGAGTGGCCTACGCGGTGGGTAATGCAGACCTAATTCGAGCATTGCGTCAGGTAAAAGCATCAGTTGATTTCAACCAGTATCGTGGCATTTTGAACGGGGCGATCGCCGCACTCAGCGGCCCCCAAGACTACGTGAACTCTACGATTAACGAATTTCGCCAGCGCCGAGACGCCTTTGTTCGCATTCTCCAGGGCATTGGCTGGAATGTCCCGACCCCAGAAGCCACAATGTATGTTTGGGGTAAGCTTCCATCGCCTTGGGATCAGGATTCCCGCAAGTTCTGCACAGAACTGGTTCAGGCCACAGGGGTGGCTGCCTCTCCGGGTGCTGGCTTTGGTAAGACGGGTGAAGGGTATGTTCGGTTTGCCCTAGTGCATCAACCCGAGGTGCTAGAGGTGGCTGCTCAACGTATTGCGGAGTTTTTGAGCTGAAGTCTAAGCATTTCGAGTCTATTCCGACTGGCGCTTCATCTTGCGAAGCGTGGTGAGATAGCGTTCTAAAAACGGTAATCCGCCAATGGCTGGCAGCAAATAGCGAGACGTACACAGAAGTCCCAAGGCAGCTCCGGTGGGAGCATCAAAAAAGGGCTGATAAAACAAAATTAGAGCGGCATCGCGGGTTCCTACCCCCGCAAAGGTGAGGGGGAGCAATCCTGCCAAGATGGCTAGGGGTGATAGGGCAAGGTTCGCAAGAAACGGAGCCCAGGCGTTGAGCGCAAGAATGAAAAACCAAATCTGGAGAAGATGTAGAAACCAGATAAAAATTGACGTGCCGGTAATTTTTAAGAGCTGATCGCGATCGCGCCAGAAGTAGTCGTGCATTTCTTTCCAAGACTGGCTGAGGGTATCGAGCTTTGCCCGAATTTTTTTAGGGGCGATCGCCCGTGCCGTCTTGAAGAAAAAATCTGCGAACTGAGGAGAGACGAGTAAGAACGAGCCTAAGGCTAGTCCTGCGAAAATACAAACTGTCATGCCCCAGAACAGGGCATCTTTTGACGGATAAAACATCAGCCCAAAAACACACCAAAGCAGCAGCGATAGCATGTCACAGGTTTTTTCAAAAACCACCAGAGAAAGCGCCAAGGTTCCTGGCAGATGACCGCGATCGCGCATGAAATAGGCTTTGGCAATGTCACCCATTTTTGACGGAAGCACCATATTGAGGCTGCTGGCTGCCAGAATGAGTCGATTGGCCTCTCCAAAATTTAGCTGTGCCTGGGGCGGAGCCATCTGCTGGAGTCGCCATGCCGTAATGGCTGTAATGGGAATCACCATGCTCAGACTGATCACCATCCACAGGCGATCGCAGTCTCGAAAGACCTCAACCAGTCCTTGAATATCAATTCGCCAATAAATCAGAGCCAAGATGATGAGGCTCACCAGGATGGAGATGAGGCGCTTCATGGACACAGCCACATGAAATTTACAGGCTTTAGCCTATCGCATTCTCGTTGGTATAGTGCTACGCGCTGATATAAAACCAATAGTTGATGGAGAAGCCGCGCGGTGCGCGGCTTCTCCATCAACTATTGGT
>CAKZMO010000355.1 GCA_937128595.1 uncultured cyanobacterium
CCCCTGGGCAATTTGCTCAATCTCGTCTCTCGGAATGGGGCGAGAATTCGCCACGCTCGTCAAGAAATCATCATATGTCTTATCTACGAAGCCTTGGATGATCGCCAGATCAGCGTCGCTGGGAGGTCGGGTAACCGTTCCCAAATCCGCAAGCTGATTCGTTTTTACAATATCCCAAGTGACGCCATTTTTATTCGCCAGATCCTGCACATTGGGCAATAAGCCAAACACCCCAATGGAACCTGTAATCGTGTTTGGAGACGCAAAAATATGGTCGCCGTAGGTCGAGATCAGGTATCCTCCCGATGCGGCTAGACTTCCCATCGATACCACAACAGGCTTGACCTCACGAGCTAGCTGAATTTCGTGAGCAATAATGTCAGAGGCAGATGCACTGCCACCTGGACTATTGACCCGTAGCACAATGGCTTTGACATCGTCATCTTCTCGCAAGTTGCGAACGATGCGAGCAAAGCGATCGCCTCCAATTTGACCAAAGGCTCCTTCGCCACTAACGATGCTGCCCTCGGCATACACTACCGCAATCTGGCGATCGCTACTGATGTCACCGAAAGAATCATCGACGACAACGCCAGCGTATTCGTCTAAGCCAACCTGCCGAAACGAAGACCGCTCAAACTCATCATTTTCACTTTCGTTGGTTAGCTCTCGGACTTCAGTCAACACCTCGTCGAAATACGCAACCTTATCGATTAGCTGGGCGGACAATGCCTCATCCGGCAACAGTAAGCCCTGATTATTAGCAATCTGCTGCAACGCTTCTGGAGTCAGCTGCCGCGCTTCAGAAGCCGCCTGCAAAAACTCATTCCACAGCTCCGTAATCAACTGCAAACTCTGCTCACGCTCTTGAGGACTGCGCTGATTTTGCACGAAAGGTTCTACTGCCGATTTGTACTGACCTGCTCGCACGGGAGAGACCCCGACGCCTAGCCGATCGAGAGCCTCACCAAAAAAGAGCGCCTCAGACTTGAATCCATTGAATTCCAAAAGTCCATTGGGATTAAGCACAATTGTATCGGCAACAGAAGTGAGGTAATAGTCTCGCTCATTCCAGTTCATCTCATAGGCAATAACGGGCTTGCCTGACTCTTTGAACTCTAAGAGCGCCTGCCGCACTTCCCGTAGCGTTGCATACCCTGAGCCAGAACCCGACGGCTGCACGTTACCATCGAGGTACAGTCCCACAATGCGATCGTCAGTTGCCGCTTCCTCAATGACATCGAGAACAGTACTCAGGGCGATCGCCGGAGGCGAATTGGTTCCCGAAAGCGCTTCTCCAATCACTTCACTGGCTGTAGATGTCGGCTGCGAGTCCGTGATTTCAACGGACAGATCGAACACCAGCATCGAGTCGCGCTTGATCCTCGGCTCTGGCTCTTGAGCCGTGAACGCAATGCCGACAATCAGCGCCACAAAAGCTCCCAGACTAAGGGCACCAAACAGAACCAGACTGAGAAGATTCGCAAAAACGTATTTGAAAAAATCGCGCATGAGCAGAAATCACCAAGGCAAAAGTTAGAGTGTCGAAGCGAAAGGTCTCAACGAAAATCGTGCAGAGAGAAAAATGTCTCTGCCACCCAGATTCTAACCCCATTCAAAATGTTGGGGTCTCCACTCTCGGCCTAATCTACACAAAACTGAGCGGCACAAGCTCCTTCGCGCGATCGCACAGATGTTCATCTAAATATGTTTTGGCAGACTCAACTTCAGCATCCGTCATATCATCCCGGTAGCCCCCGATTTCACCCCGGCGAATTCGGAGGACTGAAGGATTTTTGCCCTTTTCTTCCCAGGCTTCACCCAGATTGGCGATCGCCTGCTGCTGCATCGACTCAAACGATGATTTGGCTAAAGCGTAGTCCAAAGCCGCCTCATCAATCGGCACCGAGAGAAACTTGAGAATCGTCAAAACAGACGAGCGTTTATCCCTCATCAATCCTTCATAGCTCATGACCAAAAACCGCTGCGGATGGCGGTTTTCCCAGTCGCTCCAAGCATTGAGATACTGCACCTGGGTATTGAGCATATCGGTTTCAGCCAGGTAATCCGTAATCGTGCCCTCGAAGGGTTGCCGTCCCACTCCTGGACGATATTTCTGCTCATGATAGCGAGACACAATCACATCCAATGGCGATCGCACCAGCAGCAGCACCGCCGCATCGCCAATTTTCTCACTGGGGTTGAAATGACAGGCGCGAATCAGCGGCAGTTGGCGATCGCGCAGCAGCTTCGCAATTCGAAAAACATCATCAGGCGAATATTGATGATTGGCGCGCTCCTTCACCACGAAATTGGGAATCACCACCAACCCCAAATTCAGATCATCCTCCAACCCCAACTGAGCCACTCGATTTAGATACGTCGCCAGCAAGTACCGCAACATCGTGCGTCCCGACTTGGGCAGAGAACAAATCAGCGTATCAAAATCATCCATTAGTCAACTAGACCCATCCAAAACCACACCCAACAGCGATTCACGTTTTAGCGCATCCTGCAGCAGCGATCTCGCCACTGCCAGCCACAACCCAAACTGTATCGACATCTATCTACTCACAGTCAAAACTCCTTTCGGAGGGGGTCTGGGGGACGCGACCGTCCTCCAGCGGGGGTTTGGGGGCAAGCGCCCCCAAGTCTTCTGGTTCTAATCCCAGCACAACTCAACCCAAACCAAAAACCCCTACTCATACGAAAACGACTTCTTCGGATACTCCGGCGG
>CAKZMO010000356.1 GCA_937128595.1 uncultured cyanobacterium
GCGCGGTGCGCGGCTTCTCCATCAACCATTGGTTTTATATCAGCGCGTAGCACTATAAAAGTGAATCAAACTCTACAGGGAGCTACTGTATCGTGCAGTAACTCCCTGTTTGATATGGAAAGGCTCAGATCGACGGGGTTCAGAAATACGCGTTCTCTGAATCAGCCTTATAACTGCAGCGGCTGAACCCTTTGCATCACGGGGTTTGCAAATCCAGACGCTCTAATTCAAAAGCAATCGCTAGTCGACAAAATGTTCCCACTCTTGTTGGTCATGTCGGAGTGTCCACCACCCAAACAATTCTCGGTTGTCTAGAACCGTGAACTCATATTTGTCGTCGCGACGGTGATAGAGAATTTCATCCCTAGCAGCAGCAGGTGGACTTGGGGCTTGTTCGAGTTGACCGAGTGTTTTTGGATATTCCCCGTAGGCGGCGTGGTGGGACTCTAGAAATGGAATGAGGCTCTCGCAGTAGGCTTTGATTTGCTGCTGGTCGTGGGCGGCGATCGCTCCACCCACAGGCAAACTCAGCAACGCTTGTAGCACCAAAAACACCAACCCGGCAGTAGTGTAACGAATGATCCGCAATGCGGTGGGCGATCGCTGCCAAAACCACCAGATTCCAGAAACTGCGCTAATCGCGAGCATCAACTGACCGCCCCCTCCAGCGATGAAAATCTGAATCAGCCAGTGACCATAAGTGCCTCTGAGGATGAACGCTGATGCAATGCCAGCAGGAACCGCGAAGAGAACAGCAAGCCCAATAGGGCGGAACCAAGGCGATCGCCAGATGCGACTTAGGCGGTTTCTCATGGCACTTCAGAACGAGTGAACGTTAGCGATGACGAATAGAACAAACCTCTCCCCCCTTTAGAAAACCCAAAAAAGTTTAGAAAACCCAAAGAAGTGACACCGCTGCAACAGTCATCTAGTGCGGTAGAGTCATCAGGCGAGGTAGAGGGACAAGCTATTTCAGTCTGACGCTGAAAAATGCGAATTTCCGGATTAATTTTGTTGAGATTGCTTGCTTTGAGGCGAAAGTCATAATATTCAGCAGAATCGGGGAGTTTTGGTCAAATGTGGATACTTCGGATGGCGTCAGATGGCACGGTATGAAAGTGCGGTTGATACACCCGCCAGCTCGCTTAGCCGAGGGACGCGCGGGCAGTCACGTTTTCTCGCATCCACATATCCCCCACATATAGCAATGTGCAGATAGGTTAGGACAGATATTTTAGGTTAGGACAGATATTTATGGAGAAGCCGCGCGGTGCGCGGCTTCTCCATAAACTATTGGTTTTATATCAGCGCGTAGCACTATATCGACTGACTTGCAGCATGAGCTTACCTGCTTAAAATGTGGCGATCGCTTCAGAGCTAAAAGCAACACAATCGGGTGATCAAAAGCGCTCGACATCTGGAAATGATTGCTGAGCTTGGGCACGAGCGGCTTCTCCACAGGTGCGGGGGGTGGGAAAAATCTTTTCCGGATTCGCTAAACCCTTGGGATTGAAAGCCGATCGCACTTTCAACATGGTGTCGAGATCGGTATCAGAAAACATGTCGGGCATGTAGCATCGCTTGTCTGCACCAATGCCGTGCTCACCAGAGATGCTGCCTCCAACCTTGACGCAGAGTTTAAGGATGTCGCCGCCGAGTTCTTCGACGGTTTCGAGCTGGCCGGGTATTGAGTTGTCGTAGAGAATCAGCGGATGCAGATTGCCGTCTCCAGCATGGAACACATTCGCTACAGCATAGCCATGCTTTTGGCTCAGGGCTGCAATTTCGTTGAGTACATAAGGAAGCTTCGTCCGAGGAATCACCCCGTCTTGGACGTAGTAGTCGGGGCTAATTTTTCCCATAGCCGCGAATGCAGCTTTGCGCCCTTTCCACAGAGTGAGCCGTTCTGTCGGATCACTTGCTGTGCGAGTGCTGCGGGCGCTATTTCGACGGCAAATTTCTTCCACTTGTCGAATGTTTTCGGATACTTCGATGGCTAGTCCATCCAGTTCGATCAGCAAAATTGCTTCGGCATCGCGGGGATAACATTGGGTCGCGACGACATCTTCCACGGCGTTGATGCTGAAGTTGTCCATCATTTCCATGCCAGCGGGAATAATGCCTGCGCTGATCACATCAGATACAGTTTGGCCTGCTGCTTCGACGCTGGGAAAGTCGGCTAGCACGACGCAAACTGATTCTGGTGATTTGAGAATTTTGAGGGTGATCTCGGTGGCAATGCCAAGGGTTCCTTCTGACCCGACGAAAACTCCGGTCAAGTCATATCCGGGCATTTCAGGGACTTTGCCTCCGACTTCAACAATGGAGCCATCGGGTAAGACGAGCTTGAGTCCTAAAACATGATTGGTAGTGACACCGTATTTAAGGCAGTGGACTCCGCCTGAGTTTTCAGCCACATTGCCACCGACGGAGCAGACGCTTTGACTTGACGGGTCGGGAGCGTAGTAAAATCCGGCTCCGCTGACGGCTTGGGTGACCCAGTTGTTGATGACGCCGGGTTGCACGGTGACGCGCTGATTGTCGAAGTCGGTTTCCAGGACGCGATTCATCAGGGCGGTGACGATGAGGACGCAGTGTTCGATGGGCAGGGCTCCGCCTGAGAGTCCGGTGCCTGCGCCTCGGGCGATGAATGCGATGTTGTGGCGATCGCAGAGTTTCACAGCAGCGGCGACTTGTTCGGTGGTGCGGGGCAGCACGACGAGGGCTGGACGTTGGCGA
>CAKZMO010000357.1 GCA_937128595.1 uncultured cyanobacterium
TGGTCACTCGGCGCTGACTTGATATCTGATAAAACCTACGGGTTTAGATTTCAGAAATATAGTGCTGTTGTGCACCTTTAGGCACAGAAAATGTTCTGATGTGCCTTATTCAAGTAATTAGTTCCCATGTTCAAGTTTGGAGTTGGATGCCGCGCTCAAAACTCCATTCAAAGATTAATTTAGCTCTGAGAACGGCTTGAATTCTAGTCTCTTATGGCTTGACCATCGTTTCGATCATAGGTGTACAAATTTGCCGGACTGGACTCTTTGCATTCTTTTGACAGGTTCACTGCTACAGACATTGTGACTACAGACATTCTGACAACCCATTTATAGGTCTGACTGGCTTTGTTCTCATTTCAACACTGGCCTCTCATGTTTTCGAGAACAGCTACGAGAACAGTTCAGACCTTCATCAAAGGAGGCTTCATGAAATTAGTAGAAAAAACAGCTCTAGTGACTGGGGCTTCGCGTGGTATTGGCCGGGCGATCGCTCTCGAACTGGCTCAACAGGGCATGAAACGGATTCTCATCACGGCTCGCAACCCTTATGATCTGGCAGAAGTGGCATCAGAAATTGAAGCTTTCGGCGTTGAGGCGGTTCCTTTAGCGCTCGACTTGACTGAGGTCAAACAGGTCAGCATTGCGATCGCTCGCGCATGGAAAGACTATGGCCCGATTCACCTGCTCGTCAACTGTGCTGGCGTGGCTCATCAAACTCCGTTTCTTCAGTCGAAGCTTTCTCAGGTTCAGGCTGAAATTGATACAAATTTGGTGGGGCTTTATACAATTACGCGATTGATTGGGCGGCGTATGGTGACGCAGCGGGAGGGCAGCATTGTGAATGTGTCGAGTTTGATGGGAAAAATTGCCGCGCCGACGATGGCGACTTATTCAGCAACAAAGTTTGCCATTGTCGGCTTTACCCAGGCTTTGCAGTGTGAATTGGCTGATCACAATATTCGGGTGGCAGTGCTACTGCCCTCGTTGACTGATACGGATATGGTGAAACGCTTTGACTGGTTTCGGGGAGTGACGCCGATGAGTACTCAGCAGGTGGCGCAATCCTTGATCCGAGGACTGCATCGCGATGCGCCTGAGATCGTGGTGGGCTGGCAGGGACACTTGGCACTGTGGGGCGATCGCTTTGCTCCTTGGTTAATGAAGCAAATCATCCGACTTGCGGCTCCGTCGAGGCGATCGCCCTTGGCGCTGATTTTGTCTTTGTCTCGATAAGGGTTCGGCTGTGGTCAGTCTTAATTGGGCAGTTCCAGTTCAGAACCTGGAATTGCCTCAAGAGACTACCTAGCTTATGTTTCGCACAACTGAGGAAGGAAAGCGATTGCAACAACTGAACTAAATGTAGAGATATTAAGGACGTAACCTCTCCCCATATGAAGAACAAAAAGTAAACAGTGTTCGTTACATTCATTAACAAGATGCACGAGATGCACGATGAAAGAGTGTTACTTGGTCTGCATCTATCGCAATCTAAAAATCGCAATTCTTAGTTCTCTCGGAGGAACCCTGAATGACTAACCAGAAAGACGTCTCAAACGCCTACACTGATCAATTTAACCGTAAGTATGGTGAGTTTGGAACCAAATTTGAATTTGGTTCTAACCCCAGTGCTGAGTTATGGAATGGTCGTCTCGCGATGATCGGCTTCCTAAGCGCAATCATCGTTGAACTCGTGACCGGACAAGGCGTTCTTCAGTGGCTTGGTATTATGTAAGCTTAAGCTCGCTATTAACACAAGGTGCGATCGCATTGCAAGGTGCGATCGCATCGCGTCTTTTAAATGATTGAGTATGTGTATTAAGCATGGGATCAAAACTAATAGAGAGAAAGGAGGTGTGCTCTCTGTTGGGGGATATGCCTTCAGGCCGCATCGTTTACTGATAGCTTTACAGACTCTTCATCGTTCACGGCTATGCAAAGGGTTCTGGGTTAGGGCTAACTGAGTTTAGGAGAAGGCGATCGCCAACGGGCTTTTCCCTGATTGCTCGCGTTTTTGCGTGATCAATCGATACTCTGCAAACCTCACGCACCGCCATGAAAAGTATTGTCAAAGTTCCGTTTGTTGACTTAGAAGCGCAGCATAAGCCTCTTGAAGCGCAGCTTAAACAGGCTCTCTGGGCAACCATTCAGCGCGGGGATTTCGTTTTGGGGCAGGCCGTACGAGAGTTTGAGCAGGCGTTTGCGGGTGCATCGGGTGTACAATACGGCGTTGGTGTCGGGTGTGGCACAGATGCGATCGCACTTGGTTTGCAGGCGGCGGGAATTGTTCCGGGTGATGAGGTGATTTTGCCTGCTAATACCTTTGTCGCTACGTTAATTGGGGTGTTGCGGGTTGGGGCAACTCCGGTGTTGGTTGACTGCGATCCGAATACGGGGCTGATGGATTTGGTCGCAGCAGCTAAAGCGATGACGCCAAAAAGTCGGGCTGTGCTTCCGGTGCATCTCTATGGGCAAATGGTTTCTCCCCACGGATTGTTGGACTTGGCGAGAAGCTATGATGTGATGATTTTCGAAGACGCGGCGCAGGCTCACATGGCGGAACGAGAAGGGTTTCGTGCTGGGTCTTTGGGGGTTGCTGCGGCCTTTAGCTTTTACCCCAGTAAGAACCTGGGTGGGTTTGGTGATGGCGGTATGCTGATCACCCAAGATCAGGAATTGACGGCGATCGCTCACTCTCTGCGAAACTATGGGGCATCCCGCAAGTACTATCACACCAAGATTGGAACGAATAGTCGTCTTGACTCTCTCCAAGCGGCGGTCTTGTCTGCCAAGCTACCCTATTTATCGGAGTGGAATCAGGCTCGCTACAACGCCGCCCAGGTCTATGACGAGTTGCTTCAGCCTCTGCAAGAGTATGGCGTTGTGCCTTTGACTAACGATAGTGGTGAGGGTCATGTTTATCACCTTTATGTGGTGAAAATTGGCGAGTCTTGTCCTCTGACTCGGGAGGAGATGCGAGAGGCTTTGATTGAGCGAGGCATTCAAACGGGCATTCACTATCCGATTCCTTGCCATCTTCAACCGGCATTTCGCCATTTGGGCTATGAGGTTGGGCAGTTTCCCCATGCTGAAATGCTGTGTGATGAAATTCTGTCTTTGCCGATGTATCCCGGTATTACGGTCGAGCAGATTGAGACGGTGGTGGCTGCGGTGAAACAGCTGATTGTCTCTCGTCTTGTTCAACCGGTGACTCGATAGGGGCAGATTTGGGAATTGGGAGGCAAGATGGAGAGGGGTAATATTGTGCCGTGGCAGTTTGTTTAAACCCGTGAGTGCGTATGGAGAGTAAACAGTCCCTATCTCTGTCTAATGAGTTTCGTTATCATGCTGCGGAGTGGGCGATCGCCATTTTGCTAACGCTGATGTATGCGCCTCTTTTGCTGCATTGGTATGACGGCTGGTTGTACAAGTCTATTAGTATTGAGCATGAATATTTTAGTCATGGACTTTTGGGGCTACCGTTTGCGGGATATTTAGCTTGGACTCGGCGCGATTGCTGGCGATCGCTGCCAGATGCGGCTCATCCTGCGGGACTGGTCTTGCTTGCTGTGGGGATACTTCTCTATTTCAGTCCGCTAGATGATTTGGTCAATCTATCGTTGCCTATGGTTTTAGGAGGACTGTGTCTCTGGCTCAAAGGCGTTGGGGGATTTCGGCTTCAGGCGTTTCCGCTGATATTGGTTTTGTTGGCTACCCCTAACGAACTGCCCTATTTAATTGCGCCTTATACCTTGCCTCTTCAGCGATTTATTGCGGGCATGGCTGGCTTTATCTTGTGGCAGTTTGGCATGGATGTGACGGTCAACCAAATCTATTTGTATGTGAACGATCGCATTGTTGAGGTGGCTCCCTACTGTGCAGGGCTGAAAATGTTGTTTACGAGTCTCTATGTGGGGCTGATGCTGGCCTACTGGACAGGAACTTGGAGGTCGCGGTTGAAAATGGTGACGTTTTTTTCCGGCATTGTCGCCATTAGCGTGACAGCGAATATCATTCGTAATACAGTGCTGACCTATTTTCACGGGTCGCGTCAGGATGCAGCGTTTGACTGGCTGCATGAGGGCTGGGGCGGAGATCTCTATTCTGCTTTGATGCTGGGTTCGTTGGTGGTGCTGTTGCGTGTGATCGATGATCGGTTGTCGGAACCTGGGGAAATGGCGGATGATTCTACAACGGAACTTCGCTCTTAACTTGTGGTCAAGATGTCTAGCACTAAATCAGCGGTGGTGAAATGCTCGAACGTTCTGACCTGAATTCTGATATGACTGAGTTTTTGCACTACCGATTTTAGAAGGCTATGTCGCTACCTCTGACTCCCTCTGACGGTCATTCTTCTAACCAAGATTCCGCGCCTGTCTACAGCGATCGTGAAGTGAGCTTTAGGGCTCATCGTCCAACGTTGCGGTTGAAGCTGTTGGCTACGGTGGCTGTGTTGGCGATCGCCACGTTTAGCATTTTGCCCAATTATTTTACGGGAGGCTGGATCTGGAATGCGCCTGCGGCTTTGCCTCAAGCCAGTCAGCTGAATCGCCTTCAAGCCGAGGGACTGACGTTGCCTGGATGGCAAACGCTGGAGCAGCAAACTGTTTCGATTAGCGGCTCGAAGTGGAGTGTTCAGGCGATTCAGCCTGATTTGGGTGCTGCGGAGGTTGAAGGGTCAGACGGGGAAGGGGCAACCCCAGTTTTGAATACAGGGAGCGATCGCCCCGTCTTGGTCATGTTGCGGCCTCAGGTGTGGCATCTTGAACAACCTCAGGTGGAATGGATGGACATCAATGGGGCGCAGCGGTGGACTGCGGATCACCACGAGCGCATTTTTTTGAGTCGTGACGTAGGTGACGATTCTGTGTTGGCAGGGTTGCACTTGAACTCAGGATTGAGCGATCGCTCGATTTCGTTTTCTGCACGATATTTTCGTGGCTGGAGTCGTCAGCAGACCTATGCTGTAGTGCAGTGGTATGCCTGGACGACTGGGGGAAGTCCTGCGGTGAGCCAATGGTTTTGGGTGGATCAGTGGAAGCAGTTGCGCGATCGCCAACGGATGCCGTGGGTTGCGGTGAGTGTGTTGGTTCCGATTAAGCCTCTGGGCAACATCGATACAGTGCGTACCATTGCTGAATCTCTGAGCCGAACGATTCAGTCTACGCTCGTTGGTGATGTGTTTACCGAATCTTCTTGAGTATGACCTGTGTGTTAGCTTCGCAACTGTACCAGTTAATATCTCGATGCCCCTCTCAGTTGCGGGCTTTGGGTCTTACTAGGTTTTTGGCGATCGCCTCTCTTTGTGCAAGTGGTGCGGTTTTTTCTGGGTTGGGTCAAAGCGTCGCTGCTCAGACTCAGGGGCTGAAGCAAGCGGGTCAGGTCGATTCAGATGCGGATTTTATCGATACGGATTCTATTCAGATCGATGTTGTTCCCGAACTGCCTAATGCTGAGTTACCTAGCTCTGATTCGCTACAGCGCTTGGAAGAGGCAATCCGTCTGCTTCAGCAGCAAACAGAAGTCACCGAAGAGGTTACGGAAATTGGGGAGCTAGAAGGTCTGGATAGTGAATTTACTCTCTATCGTTTGGGGCCGGGAGATTCTATTTTTGTCAATGTCCAGCGGTTTCCTGCTTTGAGCTTTCAGGCGACGCTTGATTTGCAGGGAAACATCATTGTGCCGCTGGTCGGTATCATGTCTCTTCAGGGGTTGTCGATTGAAGAGGCTCGACGCTCGATTCAGCAGGAGATGAACCGCTACATCATTGATCCCGTGGTAGATATGACGCTGGTAGTACAGCGCCCTGTGCAGGTGACGGTGCTAGGAGAGGTGGTGCGACCGGGACTTTATCCGCTTGGCGATCCGCAGTTGACGTTTGCGTTGCTGAGTGCGGGGGGAGCGACTCGCTTGGCAAATCTCAAGACGGTGCAGATTCGTCGAACCCTGCGAGATCCGCGTGGGACGATCGTGGAGCAGGTGGAGCAAAATGTGGACTTGTTTACGCCCCTCGCTAATGGTCAAATTTTGCCAGATGTGCAGCTTTCTGATGGGGATGTGGTCATCATTCCAGCTCTGACTACGGCTGAGGCTGCGGACTATGACCGAACCCTTGTTGCCCGCTCCAATCTGGCTCAGCCCTCTATTCAGGTCAGGGTCTTGAGCTATCCTCAAAGCATTGGTCGATTGGAGTTGGCGAGCGGCAGCGATTTTCTAGATGCGATTACGGCTTTGTCTCCAGACCAGAGCGTATCCAATTTGCGGAAAATTGCGTTAATTCGATTTGACCCAGAGACAGGAGGTGTGATTCAGCGAGAGTTAGATGCCAGAGCTGCGCTTACGGGCGATTTGTCAGAAAATCCAATTCTTGAGGACAATGATGTTTTGGTGATTGGTCGTAATCTGGTGGCACGGGTTGCGTTTCTGTTCAACACGTTTACTCAGCCGTTCAGAGATGTTTTGGGTTTTCTGCTGTTCTTCGACACCATTAGCGAAAGTGCAGATACCCTGTTTCGACCTGATTCTGACGATAACGATTGAAGCCAGTTGACTGCAAGTTTGATTTTGTATGGATTTTACAATGGTGAACTGACTGCCTCTTTGCCCCTCTCTTTAGCTTCAGTGAAACGACTGGCATTGCCATGACTCCTCCAATCGTCAAACGTTATTTGATTGCATTCGACCGTCATAAGTGGGCGGGCATTGCTGGATTTGCTGTTGTTTTGGGGCTTTCAGGATTGGCGGCACTCCAGCCTGAGGAGCCTGTGAGCTATGTGTCAGAAGGCATCATGGTTTATGTTGAACCTCCTCTTACATTCTCGACGACGGTGGCAACGCTGCAGCAACAAGGTCAGTCGCTGACTGAAGCTCGGCTCCTGTCGGACGGTGTTGTGGAGTTTGTGTCGCAACAGCTAGCTGATCAGGAGATCGAAATTCCGCCAGAGCGGATTCGTCGCAATACCGATGTTGCAGTGAACAACGAAACGGGTCTTCAAGTCACGGTTTCTTACAGAGACGACGATGCTGAGCGAGCCAATCTTGTGGCGAGCCTTCTGATGGAGTCGATGGCAGAGCAGAGTCGGGTTTTCAACACGATTCAGCTCAACCGCATTACAGAAAACCTGAATTCTCTACTGCCTCAGGTCGAGCAGGATTTGGGGCGGGCAGAGCAGCGCTTGGAGAATTATGTGCGTGAAGAAGGCCCGTTGTTGCAGGCGGCTCAGGATGGGACGCTGATTGAATCAATTACGGGTAGTCAATCTCAACAACGGGCGATCGCTCTCAACTTGCAAGGATTGGATGCTCAAATTGAGAATTTGCAAAATCGTTTGGGTCTGACTCCCGATCAGGCTTATGCGTCGGCTGCGATGAGTGCCGATCCGATCATTGCGGATTTGCGCTCTCAGCTCTATTTCACGGAGTCTCAACTGGCAGTGCTGGGACAGAGACTTCGACCAGAGCATCCCGATATGCTGGCGTTGGCTGATCAGAAACGCGCCTATGAGGATCTCTTACGGCAACGAGTTCAGGAAGTGATTGGCGGTAATGACGTTGCGGCTCCGTTGCAGAGTACAGAGCGGATTCGAGAGCGGAGCAGTCTTGACCCGGCTCGGCAGGCATTAGCGAATCGTCTGGTGGATCTACAGTCGGAACGAGAGACTCAGCAGCGGTTGCTACAGGCTCAAAGTGAGCTTGAACAAGAGTTACGGCAGGAATATGAAGCGCTGCCTGACAAACAACTTGAGCAGGCACGATTGGCTCAAGAGGCGTCTCTCAAACGAGCTTTTTTCGATCAAATTCAGGCGCGGCTGGAGGATGTGACGCTGGCTGAGAAGGAAACTGTGGGCAGTCTGGTTGAAGCTCAACCGCCTCAGGTGAGCACGGGTGAGGAACAGCCCCAGAGTCCGATTGTGATTTTATTGGTGGGTAGTTTTGTGGGACTTCTGGTCGGAGGCGGCTTAGTTGTCTTGCTCGATAGTCTTGACGCGACCTTCCACACGCTTCCAGATTTGCAGAATGCTTTGCGTCAGCAGGAAATTCCAGTGCTAGGTCTCCTGCCACAAATTCCGCGATCGCCCAACACGGCTATTCCTATTGTGGCGACGGTAGAATCTCCTTATCTGGACTTTTTTGAGCGATTTCGCTCAAATTTGCGACGGGTAGGAGGCTCGAATGCACCCAGAATGGTGGTGATCACGAGTACGGTCACGGGTGAGGGGAAAACGTTTAGCGCTTACAACTTGGCGATCGCCTCGGCGTTGGCGGGTAAGCGAACGCTGCTGATTGAGGCTGACTTGCGATCGCCCTCTCAAGCACACTTACTTGACGTGGCTCTTGACTCGGAGAGTGAGAAGGAACCACTGCGCTACTATAGCGACTCCAGCAGCGCGATTCGATTGGCTCCTGCTGTTGAGAATTTGTATGTGTTGCCCTGTCCAGCTCCTCAACGGCAGGCGGCAGCGATTTTAGAATCGACAGAAATGCGTCGCATTCTCGAAGATGTGCGAGTTCGATTTGACTTCGTGATTCTCGACTCACCTGCTCTCAGTCGCCACAATGATGCGCTGTTGCTAGAACCTTACACGGACGGCATGATTGTGGTTACTCGTCCTGGCTACACGGAAGAGGGTCTGATCACTGAAGTCGCTGAACGATTTATGGATTCAGACGATATCCAGTTTCTGGGTGCGGTTATCAATGGTGCTGAAGTCTCAGTCAGCCCGCATGAATACTTGAGTTCTGTGCATGAGGATGAGCCTCTGACTCTTGAGCAACTTGAGAAGAAGCAGTCGAGTTTCAACGAACTCGATGAAATTAGCATTGGGATGAGGGAGCCGTAGAGCAGACTGAAAGACTGAATTAGACGGTTGCTATGAAATTACGGGAACTTTTTTGAGACGTTTTTGATACAAAACCTTCTGGACTGGTGCTTTAACGGATGTCATAAAGTAGGCGATCGCCAGAGAATAAATACATAAGGTTCTGGAGCTATGGGGCTTGTCTGACAAATTTGTTGACTTGCTCAAAAATTGCGTCTGTTGTAGGCTCCTTAGTCTTGTTGTTGGGTGATGGATGAGGTGCGGCTACCCAGGTGAGGCAATTTCTTGATAGTTTCTTAGTTCGAAATGCTTGAGAGCTAGCAATATCAGAATTGACATCACGAGCGATGCTTCTCAGGCTTGGCTTTTCGCCACTGGGGTTAGTCTAAAAAGTCTTGGAATAGTTTCGGCAATGCATTCTAGTCAAACGTTATCTGATCAAGCAAAGTTAAAATTCCGGTCTCAGTCTGATGGTGAGGTCGAATCGTCACGTGCGCGTTTCAACTCGATGAGTCGTACTCCCAATATTCAAATTCTTCGGTCTCGCGATCGCTACAAAACCTGCTACATTCAACTTTTCAATAGCAATCATCGACTTCCTGCTATTGAAGTGGATGGCTTACGATATAGCTTCTTTCGGGTTGTCAAAACTCAATCTAGGGCACTCCAAATTAGCCATCGATTAAGACAGCAGGGCGATCGCCCGATTCTCACGCAAATTCCCAAAGGGTATGCGATTTGGGTTCTAGAAATAGAATCTTCTGTTGACTCAAGAAGTCGTTTGCAATCTTTGCTGCCGACGGCGGCAGAGCAAACCTCGCACTCGAATCGCTCGGTATACCCAACTACATTGTTTTCTGATCTGGATATTTCTTCTACGGAAGAGGAAATGCTTTATCGGGTGTTGACATCGCAGAGCCAATATTCGAAGCATTATGTCCGATTGCCGGGGCTGGATAGGGCCGTTACGGCTGTGTTGTTTGAGGGCTGTTTTTATAGCCTGTTCAAAACCAGTCAAGACATTAAACAGGTGGCACAAATCGTTAAGAAAATGTCTCAGCGTGGGGACAAAACGGTTGTGACTCGAATGCCTCAAGGATACGGTGTGTGGATTTTCGAACCCCATGCAACATTAGTGAACCCGCTGAGCTGAGAACGAGTTAGAACTGGTGGTGTAGAGAAGGCGGGCATGTTGCACATACCCGCCTTCTGATCTGAGGAGTGGCCGTAACGCTTTGTGTCTGAGATATAGCAAGAGGTATAGCAATGCGCAGATAGGTTAGGACAGATATTGATGGAGAAGCCGCGC
>CAKZMO010000358.1 GCA_937128595.1 uncultured cyanobacterium
CCCCGTGAGATGATGAAACAGGAGGTAGCCCTCTAATGGAGCCGATCAACACACTGTCTGGTAGCATGGTACCGTTGCCAATCAACGATATTGATACCGATCAGATCATCCCGGCACGTTTTCTCAAAGTCACGGATAAGAATGGTCTGGGTGAGGCTTGTTTTGCAGATTGGCGTTATGAGGCTGATGGCAGCCTCAAAGCGGATTTTATCCTCAATAAAGTTGAGTATAAGGGTGCGGGGGTACTGGTTGCCGGGCACAACTTCGGTTGTGGGAGTTCTCGTGAACATGCGCCTTGGGCGTTGATGGCGGCGGGCTTCAAGGCTGTGATCAGCACAGATTTTGCCGACATTTTTCGCAATAACGCGCTAAAAAACGGCTTACTACCCATCGTCGTCGATCAAGAGACTCAGCAACAGCTCGTGAGCCTCGCGGAAGAAGACCCGACGACTACGGTTGCCATCAATCTGGAACAGCAGACTGTCACCCTGCCCGATGGCCGCCGGG
Organism: uncultured cyanobacterium; assembly: GCA_937128595.1. Classification (GTDB taxonomy): domain Bacteria; phylum Cyanobacteriota; class Cyanobacteriia; order CAKZMO01; family CAKZMO01; genus CAKZMO01. Next base: position 508 of record CAKZMO010000358.1, read on the forward strand.
TGGAATTCCCAATCGACGGATTTTCAAAATATTGTCTGTTGAATGGGGTCGATCAATTGGGGTACCTACAAGCCCTTGAAAGTGATGTCGTGCAATTTGAGGAAAGCCATCCTGTGCCGATCAACACATCACTTTTCATGAGTTAATCGTATGCGTGTAGAGATCTATGATACGACGCTACGCGACGGCACACAGCGAGAGGGTATTTCCCTCTCGCTGGCGGATAAGCTGCGACTGACGACACTGCTGGATGATCTTGGTGTGGCTTACATCGAGGGTGGATGGCCAGGTTCTAACCCTAAAGATGCTGCCTACTTTGATGCAGTGCGTAATTTGCCATTGAAAACCGCCAAGATCGCCGCATTTGGCTCAACGTGCCGTAAGGATACCGACCCGGCAGCGGATGCTAATGTACAAGCTCTGGTGGATGCACAAACGCCAGTGGTAACGGTAGTCGGTAAGACATCGGTATTGCACGTTACAGATGTACTGCAAACGTCCCTTGGTGAGAACCTGCGCATGATTCGTGATAGTATCGCGTATCTGAAATCACTGGGCAAAGAAGTGATCTACGATGCGGAACACTTCTTCGATGGGACCAAGCTAGATATGGAGTATGCCTTCGACACGCTGCGTGTGGCCATCGAAGGGGGAGCAGATACTGTTGTACTCTGTGATACCAATGGCGGTTCACTGCCTTGGGAGATCACACGCTTTGTTAAGATGGTTCAGGATGCATTCCCCGATGTAAAACTGGGTATTCACACTCACAACGATGGTGAACTCGCTGTTGCCAATTCTCTGGCGGCGGTACAGACTGGGGTTGTGCAGGTGCAGGGTACCATCAACGGGTATGGTGAACGCTGCGGTAATGCCAATCTGTGTAGTATCATCCCTGATCTTGAACTGAAAATGGGCTATCAATGTGTGCCTGCAGGTGGCCTCAATCAGCTCACCCACATCGCACGCACGGTAGCAGAGGTCGCCAATCTCGCGCCGGATGATCACCTTGCTTATGTAGGGCGGAGTGCGTTTGCGCACAAAGGGGGTATCCATGTTGCTGCAATTCGCCGCAATGTGGATAGCTACCAGCATATTGAGCCAGAATTGGTCGGCAATGAAATGCGCGTTTTGGTCTCCGATCTATCGGGACGGGGTAATCTGCTGAGTAAAGCTGAAGATATGGGCATGGATGTGTCTTCGGTGGAAGCACGCGAGGCATTGGAGGAGATCAAGTCCCTGGAAAATCAAGGCTTTGTCTTCGAAGGAGCTGATGCATCGGTTGCGGTGCGCTTGCATCGTGCCAGCCCAGATTATGAACCGCTCTTTACGCTGATTGATTTCAAGGTCTTCGTAGAAGACTATCAAAACCGGGGTGCAATCTCGGAGGCGATGGTCAAGATTGACCTTGACGGAGACATCATCCACACAGCAGCAGAGGGTAATGGGCCGGTTAACTCATTGGACCTTGCGTTGCGCAAGGCACTCGTCCCGCACTATCCGCGCTTGGCGGATTTTCAACTGGTTGACTACAAGGTGCGTATCCTCGACGGGGGAAGTGGTACTGCGGCAACCACACGGGTACTAATTGATACGCAGTCCGGCTCACAACGCTGGAGTACAGTGGGTGCAGGTACCAATATCATCCATGCGAGTTGGGGTGCGCTGTTGGATAGTGTAGAGTACGGTCTGCGGCTGGCAAAAAGTAATGAATCTGCTGTTAACGATGCAGCCCCCGTCACCTTAAGTGATGACTAACGCAGCACGGTATCAGGCGAATACGATATGTTTATAAGGGGCACATCATGATGTGTCTCTTTGTTTGTTTGATTTTTAAGACGAAGAGGGCTTTGATGAAAGCAAAAATTGCGGTTCTACCCGGTGATGGGGTAGGTGTAGAAGTGACGAATGCGGCATTAGATGTACTGGCGGCTGTTGCCAGCAAATACGGTCATGAATTTACTACTAAAGAGGGTTTGATCGGTGGTATTGCGATTGATGAGACTGGTCAAGCTTTACCAGATGAGACAATTAAGTTATGTGAGCAATCAGATGCTATTTTGTTGGGTGCAGTTGGCGGACCGCAATGGG
>CAKZMO010000359.1 GCA_937128595.1 uncultured cyanobacterium
GGTGCGCGGCTTCTCCATCAATATCTGTCCTAACCTATCTGCGCATTGCTATAGACTCACAAAAACAGATCAGAATGAAGCCGCAGATGGCGCAGATGAACGCAGATGCTAGGGCACAAGGTGATACCGCTCTAGTCAAGCTAAGACCTGCTCCAAAATCTAAAATCCGAAATCCAAAATCCAATGACCACAGTCGCTCTGATTCTCGCTGCTGGATTTTCGACCCGCATGGGGCAGTGCAAAGCATCGCTACCTTGGGGCGATCGCCATACCGATCGCCACACGTTGTTGTCCTATCAGATCGAGCAGTTTTTGTCCATTGAGGTGCCTCCTATTGTGGTTTTGGGACGGCACAATGCCGAGCAACAGGAGCAAAGCTTGAAGAATTGCGCGATCGCCGTTAACCCCGATTCGTCAAAGGGCAAGGTCAGTTCGATTCTGACTGGACTCAGCTTCGTTCCAGACAACACTCAAGCTCTATTCATTTCAGCCGTCGATCAGCCCCGGCCTGCTTGGATTTACCAGATGTTGTTAGAAGCTCAGGGGCGATCGTCTGTCGCGGCTCCGATTACTGCACCCATGAAGGACGATCGCCTCGGACATCCCCTCCTCTTTTCACAGCGCCTCATTCCTGAGCTTCATACCATCCGAGAAGACACCCTTGGATTGCGGGCGATCGTCAGCAAATATTCTTCTCAGATTCAGGCAATTAGATTAGACACTGACTTAATATTTCGAGACCTCAATACTCCAGAACGATATCGCCAAAGCCTTGCTCAGAGAGAGATATAGGAGTTTTTGAAACATAAACTAATCGTTAAAGTGTAGCGGAATTATCAACTCGCCTCTCAGAAATCCAGTACCTTTTGCCCATTCCAGCGATCGCCCCACTACTAGGAATCATCGTTAATCGAGCAATGAAAGCGTTGATTGTGATGCTTAACGATGCTGGAGTTTGGCGATCGCTTCGACAGAATTAACTGAGGATTATTAAAAAAACTATGACATCCAGCGAAGACCTACAGTTAGAACAGGAGCTAGAGGAGCGTCGGCAAGAGCTAGATGATCCGATCCAGCCCGACTCTGACTTGATTTATGGGTTGGAAGATCGCCCACCCCTCCCGAATACGCTTTTTGCTGCCCTACAGCATGTTTTAGCCTCCTTTGTCGGCATCATCACCCCTTCCTTCATTGTGGCGGGTGCACTAGGGCTAGAACCAGCTGATGCCAGCGCGATCATCAGCATGTCGCTGTTTGCTTCTGGAATATCGACCTTCATCCAGGCTAAGCGCATCGGCCCTGTGGGTTCGGGTCTACTTAGCATTCAGGGAACAAGTTTTGCCTTCATCGGCCCCATCATCGCGGCTGGCACGGCGGCTACGGCCAATGGAAGCACACCCGCCGAAGCCCTTGGACTCGTTTTTGGACTGTGCTTTTTTGGCTCCTTTATTGAAATGATTTTCAGCCGCTTTATTCACCTAGCGGGCAAAATCATCACTCCCATTGTCACGGGCACAGTTGTGACCTTAATTGGGCTTACGCTCATCAACGTCGGCATTACCAGCATTGGGGGAGGGTTTCCAGCCCGAGAGGCAGGCACCTTCGGCAGTCCTCAAAATCTAGGTCTGGCTGCGCTCGTTCTGATTATTATTGTTACTCTCAATAGCTTGAATAGTCCCTTGTTGAGAATGTCGTCCATCGTGGTGGGTCTCATTGTGGGCTACGTGGTGGCCTTACCTTTGGGGCTTGTGAACTTTGGCGCTCTCAGTTCTGCCTCTGTGTTCTCGTTGCCGCTCCCATTCCAATACGGCTTTGGCTTTAGCTTCTCCTTGTTCATCCCCTTTGCCTTTCTGTATCTCATCACAACAATTGAGTCTGTGGGTGACCTGACGGCGACCTCCATCGTCACTGGGCAGCCCATTACAGGAAAGACTTATATGAGCCGGATCAAAGGGGGTGTCTTAGGTGATGGTGTCAATTCGTTGATTGCAGCCTGCTTCAATTCCTTCCCCAACACAACCTTCAGCCAAAATAATGGTGTCATTCAACTGACGGGCATCGGTAGCCGCTATGTCGGCATGTTCATCGCGGGTCTTTTCGTGTTGCTGGGTCTTTTTCCGATCGTCGGTTCAGTTATTCAAACCGTTCCGCAACCTGTCCTCGGTGGCGCAACCATTCTCATGTTCGGAACCGTTGCAGCAGCAGGCATCAAGATTCTGTCTACGGTCAACTTCACAAAGCGGGCATCTCTGATTCTAGCTGTATCACTCGGAATGGGTCTGGGTGTCACCTTCGCGCCTGACATCCTCGACCAGATGCCGTCTCTCGTGAAGAGCATTTTCTCTTCTGGAATATCGGCGGGCGGGCTTTCTGCTCTTGTTCTGAATATTTTGCTGCCAGGGTCACGAGAATAGTTCATTGCTCTTGCAACTGAAATCAACCGAGATTCCTAGCCTTTAGGGGTCTCGTTGGATTGTCTGATGCCAATCAAATCACTCCTTAAATATCTCCCATGTATCACTTAAAAGCCATCATTGTTGGTGCAGGCATTGGCGGATTGACGACGGCGATCGCCATGCAGCAGGCTGGATATGAGGTCGAAATCTACGACAAAACCAGCAAGCTTCGCCCTGCCGGAGCTGGCATTTCACTCTGGTCAAATGGCGTCAAAGTGCTGAACCGACTGGGGTTGGGCAAGCAAATGGCGGAAATTGGCGGTGAGATGAACCGCATGGAATACCGCAGTCATAAAGATGAGCAGTTGAGCCATGTTGATCTGATTCCACTGATTCATCAAGTCGGCCAGCGTCCCTATCCCGTCTCGCGTACCGATTTGCAAAATATGCTGCTAGAAGCTGCCGGAGCTGACAAAGTGCAGTTGAACATGCGCTGTATTGCAGTCGAAGAAGATGAAACTAGCGCTACGGCTATTTTTGAGAATGGACATCGAGCCACGGGAGATATTGTTGTTGGGGCAGACGGAATTCATTCGGTGACGCGGGAATATGTGCTGGGTCACGGAACCGAGCCGCGCTATGCTGACTACGTCAACTGGAACGGCATCGTTGACGCAAAACCAGGACTCTGCGATCCCGATAACTGGGTGCTCTATGTTGGAGAAGGCAAACGCGCCTCCATGATGCCCATTGGTGGCGATCGCTTCTACTTCTTTTTTGGTGCGCCGTTGGCAAAGGGCACCACCGTCGAACCCGAAAATCGCCGTGATGAACTCGCGAATATTTTCTCAGGCTGGCCTACTCCAGTCCAAAACCTGATTCAGGAACTTGATCCGTTAGAAACAAATCGCTTGGAAATCCATGATTTGAATCCGTTGGAGCGTCTAGTTCGCGGTCGTGTGGCTCTCTTGGGAGATTCGGGTCACGCTACCACTCCGACCCTCGGACAAGGAGGTTGTCAGGCGGTGGAAGATGCAGAAGCCCTGACTCGCTTTTTGGTCACCACATCCATTGATGTGCCTGACGCCCTCAAACGATATGAAGCCGAGCGGAAGGAGCGAACTTCGAATCTCGTCCTGAAGGCTCGCAAGCGAACCGACACCATCTACGGCAAAGATCCAGACGCGACCGAGCAGTGGTACAAAGAACTGCGCCAGGAAAATCCTGAGGACGTAACCAACGCGCTCGCCAAAGTGATTTTGAGCGGCCCTATGCGATAAGGTAAGTCCACATTCAGTCTTCGGTACTTAAAAGTTATGGCGGGTAAGCTAACCACTCACGTTTTAGATACAGCTCAGGGATGCCCGGCAGCAGGAATGGCGATCGCCCTCTTCTCAGTTCATCCCGAATCGGGTGAAAAGACCTTGCTCAAGCAGGTAACAACGAACGGCGATGGGCGTACAGATGCGCCGTTGCTTGTAGATGATGCTTTTAAAGCAGGGGTCTATGAACTGGTGTTTGAGGTGGGTGAATACTTTCTCTGTCATGCCCCTAGCTTGGCGCAGCCTCTTTTTCTCAATCGTGTTCCGCTTCAGTTCGGCATTGCTGATCCTGAGTCCCACTATCACGTGCCGCTACTCGCTTCGCCTTGGTCGTACAGCACCTATCGCGGTAGCTAAATCATCTCTCTTATTCAAGAATTCTCAGGCTCAAACATTAAATTGAGCCAACCGTCATTTGGGCGAATTACGAACGTTTATGGTCGATTCTCCTTCCTATTCCCTCGCTGCGCTCAACCAGATGAGCCAGGACGAGTTTACTCATGCGCTGGGAGCCGTGTTTGAAGAAACTCCGGCGATCGCGCGTCAGGCTTGGCATTCGCGTCCCTTTAACAGCATCAATGAATTGCACAAAGCGATGGTTGAGGTGGTGCGATCGCTCTCTCCCGACGATCAATTGGCGTTGATTCAGGCTCACCCTGACCTGGGTAGCCGGACGAAAATGGCAGATGCTTCCGTGAAAGAACAGGCGGGTGCAGGTCTCGATCAGCTTTCGCCCGAAGAATACGAACGCATTCAGCAGCTCAACCAAAACTACAAAGACAAGTTTGACTTCCCGTTTATCGTGGCAGTGAAAGACCACACAAAAGACTCTATTTTCGAAAACTTCTCCAAAAGACTGACCCACGATATCGCCACAGAACAAGAAACTGCTCTGACCGAAATATTCAAAATTGCCCAATTTAGACTAGACGATCTCATCGAGCCTTCCACCCATTCGGCATAGCTCCACAATCTGCGTCCATCTGCGGATCAAAGTCTATACGAAATCTATGGGTGCGTTGCGGCTTTGCCTAACAGCACCCTATCCCAATGGTTAGTGGTGTTTATCCTGCCTACCTGACGATCCGCAATCAGCATAGCTAACTTTCAGCATTGCGGAACTTCTAAGCTTCCGTGCGAAAATTTTCATCCACACAAGGGGGCGATCGCCTTCTTCTAACCTGTGACTGAGTCAGGTTCATTCCTGATGAGGGAAGTCAGACCGCTTTGAATCTCTTTAAATAGAGGAAGCCGTCGTGGCTGTTAGTGGCGAAATTTAGAGTGACGCCTTTCTACAGAAAGTGGCTCTAGCCCAATAACTAGAGATTGCTGCACTGATGGATGGACAATATCCCAACTGCACAATCTGCCCTATTGAAGCAGCACAGCGACGCATGAAGCACAAGGATTTAATGTTTATGACACAGGATTTGAACGGTAAGAAGGTTGCGATTCTCTCGGCCAACGGATTCGAGCAGGTTGAACTGACTCAGCCTCGGGAAGCGCTGAACAACGCCGGAGCCGTGACCCACATCGTTTCTCCTGAGAGCGATCGCGTCCAAGGCTGGAATCACTATGACAAGGCTGATTACTTCCCAGTCGATGTCGCCCTGGACGAGGCTAAGGCAAGCGATTATGACGCACTCTTGTTACCTGGAGGAACAGTCAACCCCGACCAACTGCGGGTGAACGAGAAGGCGATCGCTTTCGTCAAAGCTTTCTTCGAGGACAACAAGCCCGTTGCTGCAATCTGTCACGGGCCTTGGTCACTGGTTGAGGCAGGCGCAATTCAGGGGCGCAAAGTCACCTCTTGGCCTTCATTGCAGACTGACCTGCAAAACGCAGGCGGACAATGGGTCGATCAGGAAGTCGTCGAAGACCAAGGTTTGATTACAAGCCGTAACCCTAATGATATTCCAGCGTTTAACCAAGCGCTAATCAAGGCGATTGCGGCCTACAAGCCTCTAGTCGCAACCCGCTAAGGTTATGGCCTACTTTTGCATTAGGGGAGACATGTATACCTCCCCTAATGCAGCGAACTCGTTCTTCCCTATACTCAGGAACTTTGCTATGAAACTTTTCGATCGTATTGTAGATGCCGTCAACAGTCCTGAACGGGAGGCGAGTAATGGGCAAGTGGACAGCACTCTAAGCATTGTCCAAGCTCTGGCACAGAGCCAGGGCATTTCGCCTGATGCGACGCGGACGATCGCCTCTGTCGTGGGTGGCTATATTCGTTCCAACCTCAAAGATACTCGGCAAAATAAAGGGGAGGAACAAGCAGAATCGTTGGTCAATCGCTACAGTGGTGTTTCTCCTGATCAAGGCTCTGTCCAGGCTTTGTTTAACGATCGCCAGAAGAGTGAGATGGTGCAAGAGGCATCGCAGCGGACAGGCATCAATGCTGGCGCAATTCAAACCATACTGCCGATTTTGGTTCCAGCAATTTTGAATTTGCTCAAGACCGGAGCGGTAAGCCAGTCCAGCTCGGGTAAAGGCAATTCTGTGCTGTCAGCGTTTCTCGACAACGATCGCGATGGCGACGTGGACATCGGTGATGCGATCGCGATGGCAGGCGAATATCTCAACAAAAACCGTCATGCCTAGTAGCACTTAGAGCCTATAGCGATGCGCAGATAGGTTAAGACAGATATTGATGGAGAAGCCGCGCGGTGCGCGGCTTCTCCATCAACTATTGG
>CAKZMO010000360.1 GCA_937128595.1 uncultured cyanobacterium
CTCTGCGGACCGTGTCAGGAGCATCGCAGACTTCAGGGACGACTTCATTGGGTTTCGAGTTGTCAGTTCCCCTCCGAGGGCTCTTCCTTAGCCCTTTTCTCTTTAGTACTATTGTTCTTTACCCTTCTTTCCTTTTCCCTTTCTTGCGCGAAGCGCTAAAAAATTTTTTGGGTTTTACGAAATGTAATCTACGGTCTGGGTCGAGCGCAGTAGCATGATGAGATACGTGCTACTTTTGCTATCCGGTGAGGGTGTCGGTAATGAACGATCTGCCCATCATTCAGAAAACCTACGACCTGATTAGATGGTATGTGCCTATTCTCAACCGATTGCCCAAAAATCACAAATTTTTACTAGGCGACAGAATGGTGACGGGGCTTTACGATTTACTCGAAGGTTTGATTCAAGCACGCTACGCCCACAACAAACTGATTCAGCTCGAAGCCCTCAACAGCCGCCTCGACATCCTCCGCCATCAAACTCGATTGCTGCTCGATTTTGAACTCATCAAGCCTGAGCGTTATCAATATGCCGGACAGCTCATCGACACCATCGGCACAGACTTAGGCGGTTGGATCAAACAGCAGCGACGAAAACTCTCATGAAACGCTACGGCAATCTCTGGCCCCAAATCATTGAGTTTGAGAATATTTTGCTTGCCGCTCGCAATGCACAAAAGGGCAAGCGGTTTCGAGACAATGTGCTGGCGTTCAACTACAACCTCGAACACGAACTCAACCACATCCAACACATCCTCCAGACCCAAACCTACCGACCCGGCACCTACCGCACCTTTCAGATTCGAGAACCCAAACCTCGGCTTATTTCAGCGGCTCCCTATCGCGATCGAGTCGTGCATCATGCTCTCTGCAACGTGATCATGCCGATTCTTGAACGATCCCTAATTTTTGATACCTACGCCAATCGCTTGGGGTTTGGCACTCACCGCGCCCTGCATCGCTTTACCGAGTTTGCGCGTTCAAGTAAATACGTCCTTCAGTGCGATATCCGCAAATACTTTCCGAGCATTGACCACAAAATTCTAAAAACTCTGCTGCGCCGCAAGATCAAATGCCCAGAGACACTTTGGCTGATTGACGCCATCATCGACGGCAGCAACGACCAAGAACCTGTAGTCACTCATTTTCCCGGAGATGATCTGCTCACCCCTTTAGAACGTCGTCGAGGGCTTCCCATCGGCAATCTGACCAGCCAATGCTTTGCCAACATTTACCTCAGCGGCTTCGATCACTTCGTCAAAGAACAGCTTGGAATCAAAAAGTATCTGCGCTACGTTGATGACTTTGCTCTGTTTTCCGATGAAAAACAGGTTCTGGTAAATGCACGAGCCGCCATTGAAGCCGAACTCGAAACCCTGCGACTCCGCATTCACCCCATGAAAAGTCAGCTCTACAAAACAGAGATTGGCGCAAATTTTGTCGGGTTTCGCGTGTTTGCAAACCACGTTCGTATCCGCAGCGAAAATCTTCAGCGCTCTCGACGACGACTGCGACGATTACAGCGTGAATACAAGAGCAGTCAGATTAGTTTTGAGAAACTCACCCAGTCGATTCAAAGTTGGGGCGCACACCTCAAACATGCCGATAGTTGGCATCTGCGAGACGATATTTTTACAACATTAGTGTTCACAAAAGCGTGACATTCGTTCTGGTTCGCTATTCTTTCAGGTGGGGCAGGTTGATCTGCTGCTGCGGGGCGGTTCTTGGAACAACAATCCGAGGAACTGTCGCTCAGCAAACCGTAACAGGAACAACGCAGACAACAGGAACAACAACATCGGGTTTCGAGTTGTCAGTTCCCCTCCGAGTACTCTTCGCGGCCAGAGCTGATGGATGGGAATTCATCAGGCGTGTATGAAGAGTCCAGACCTGTTCCTGTGAAGGCGACAGCGCCTTCCAAAAATCAACCGGAGTCAGCCAGCTTGGTAAGTTTGCTGAAGAGTTGTCTGGCTCTACCCAATTGCTATAAGTAGGTCGCCTTAAATATTTACTGATTGCGTAGGATGGGTTACGCTTCGCTAACCCATGCGGACGTTGGGTTTCGTTCCTCAACCACAACCTACACATACCTACGTTTATTTTTGTCTACCTACTTACCGCATGATCAATCTGCCGATTTCAGTCAAACCCCATTCAACTCCATATCGATCGCCCCTCCAAATTCGGGAATCTTTAGCAAAAGTGAAATGAATGACTGTTCAAACAAAGTGACTGGCACACCTCAGGAGGCATCATGCGATCGCCCTACACAACACTCTATGTCCACTGCGTTTGGTCAACCTGGAATCGGCTCCCCCTCCTGACTGCCGCCATTCGCCCCATCGTCTATAGCGCGATCGCCAAAGAATGCGAAGCCCTCAACTGTAGTGCGATCGCCATTGGCAGCGCAATTTCTGATGGAGGTAGGAGTAAGCAAAAGGCCATTTTCAAGATGCTGGGCACGCAAGGCTTTGCCCAGCCTACTTAGTCTTCTAATGGAATAGTGCTTCGGCCTGATGATAAATAGAGGCGAGATTGACTTTCAGGTTTTCGCTCAGCTTCCGTTCAATGATGCCGATGGGCATCAACCGATGGGGCACCACATCGAGAACATATTCCAGACTGGTTCCTGTTTGGTTATTCATCGCAACAGGCTGCAATGCCCAATAGCCAGAAAATTCTCGAAAGTCTCCTTCGACCATGTTGAAATCGAGCCGATGGGGAAACGACTCCACCATATCGAGCACGACCTTCGCACAAAATTTCAGCTTCAGCAGGTTCTCGCTACCCACCTGCAAAATTCGAATACCGCCGCTGGGATGCTCGATGCGCGTGCTTTCTGACAGATTGGGAATAAAATCGGCCAGACTCTCGTAATGGGTCAAAATTTGCCAGATCGACTCAGGCTGGTGAGGGATTTTGACTTGAGCGGTAATGCGGCGCTTGCGACCGTCCAACGCTTCGGTAAACACGCTGATATTATCGGCCAAGTCAACATAGACCGCATTGGCATCAAGAGACTCAGCACTCTCGAGCCCATTGATGAGATCGTTCATATTCTGAGCACCGTCTTCCAGCATGGCATCAGTCACAGCACAGGACGAATCAGACTCAAGCGACATAGTGATGATAATCAGGATTACAGTAGAACTTCAAGTCACTCAGAGAAATCGCATCTACACCAAGCCCTCTAAGCTAAAGACAGTGTGCCCGGAATAGAGCGATCGCCACAAAGAGGTTTCACGGTATTTCGCCCCTGCAATCCTGTTTTTCTTAGACGAGTGTATCGTCAAACTGGGTCAACGTTGAGATTTCCTGCGTAGAATCCGCTAAAGTCGAGTACAAAGGAGGTAGAACCTTAGAACTAGCTTATGAACTTAGCGAGAACAGGGCGATCGCCCTTGCAAACTCAGGCCATCGGCACGGTGAAAGGCCCCGGCGACACGGGCAACGAATACGTGTTTATCACCGCCAACAATCGTTTTGTGCGGGTGGGCGAGTTTGTCTGCTATCGCTATTTAGAACCCTCTGTCGCAAGTTCTCAGCCTGAAGTCGAACGTCAGATTCTTGGCAAGATTTCAGCCCGCTGCCTGATTGATCATTTGCCCGATCGCCTGTTTGCCGATACTGAGATTGATCCAGGGGCGATCGCCATGCTGGTGGGCTTTGCCGATCCTGACCCTGCGATTTACGAAGTCACCGTTGAAGTGGTGGGCTATTTCGACAAAAATCTCGGGTTCGTCAATCCACGCCGCTCTCCCGAACCTGGATCTAAGGTGTACTTGGCAGACGACAACATGCTGCAAATGGTGCTCAACAAGCGCCAGCCCGGAGACATCGGTGCAGCTCACATCGGCTGCTTGCTGCTGCGTGATCCCGATGCGGTGCCTGTGACTCTTGATGTCAAGGAATTGGTGAGTACCCACATGGCGATTTTGGCCGGAACGGGTTCGGGAAAGTCTTACACCGCAGGAGTTTTGGTCGAAGAGCTGCTGTCTCCCCACAATCGCGCTTCGGTGATGATCTGCGATCCTCACGGTGAGTATGACACGTTGTCAGAGCTGCGAGGCCATCCCGCGTTTGAAGGGGAAGACGGCTATTCACCAGAGGTAAAAATTCTCAGGCCTGAAGATATCCGCATTCGGTTCTCATCTCTCGACTACCACGACATTCTCACCCTGCTGCCGCAGATGAGCGATCGCCAACAGTCGATGCTCAACAAGGCATTCAACATCATTCAGCGCCACCGCCGGGGCGACTACCGCTGGAGCATCAACGACCTGATTGCCGCTGTCTATGAGGCAGATAGTAGTCAAGACGACGAAGGCAACGAAAAAGTTGGTTCGTCGGCTCCGGCTCTGGAGTGGAAGCTAGAGCGGTTAGCCAATTCCCCCTATTTTCATCCGTTTGAACATTTGCCTCCCCGCGATTTGTTTGCGCCGGGGCAAGTGACAATTCTGCAAATGAACGAGATCAGCCAGGAAGAGCAGCAGGTGATCTGTGCAGCGGTGTTGCGTCAAGCCAACCAGGCTCGGATGAATACAGCCAAGGAACGGGTAGAGTCTGATGACGAAAACTATCTGCCATTCCCCGTCTTTATCTTGCTGGAAGAAGCCCACCGCTTTGCTCCGGCTCACGAACCCTCTCGCTGCAAAATGATTATCCGCACCATTCTCAGTGAAGGACGTAAGTTTGGTCTTGGCATGGGGCTGATTACCCAGCGACCGGGCAAGCTCGACTCCGATGTGCTGTCTCAGTGCATGAGCCAGTTCCTCATGCGCATCGTCAACCCCACCGACCAAGACAGCCTTAAATATGGGGTTGAAGCGGCAGGGCGCGATTTGCTGAAAGAACTGCCTGCCCTGACTAAAGGTCAAGTGATTGTGGCAGGAGCCTGTGTCAATACTCCTGTGCTTTGCAAAGTTCGGCAGCGGCGCACCGTTCACGGCGGCGAAACTCTCGACGCTCCAGCCATGTGGCAAGAATACTTTCAAGAGCACCAGATTAAGTCTCGCCAGATTGCGAATGCGTCCGTTGCCCCCACGAGTGAGGCCACAACCTTCGACGGATTCAGCATTGATTGATCTCCTTCCTGTTCTCGCTTCTGTCCAATCCATTCAGGTTCGGCAAAAACCGCTGTATCCTGGATGGGTGAAGATGATGACGAGATAGTGGTAGGACACACTGGTGCTTGACATTCGGCAAATTCGGGAAAATCCGGACGCAGTTCAAACTCAACTCAACTTGCGTGGCTCTGGCTACGATCTGGCTCCGATTCTTGATCTCGATCAGCAGCAGCGACAGCTAGAATCTCAGCGATCAGAGCTGCAGGCTCGCAGCAACGCGATTGGTAAAGAAGTCGGACAAAAGATCAAAGGTGGAGCTGATCCGAAAGGAACTGAAATCGCAGTTCTAAAAGAAGAAGGCAACCAGATTAAAGCAAATTTGGCACATCTGGAGCCTCAAGAACGCAACATTAAGGCTCAGTTGGAGAGCCTATTGCTGACCCTGCCCAACCTGCCCGATGCCTCCACCCCAGTCGGCAAGACCGAAGAGGAAAACGTCGAGGTGCGGCGTTGGGGCGATGAATATTTGCCCACGAACCCCGATATCTTGCCCCACTGGGAGCTGGGCGAAAAGCTGGGGATTTTGAACTTTGAGCGATCGGTGAAGATTGCCCAAAGCCGTTTTGTGACACTGATTGGAGCGGCAGCAGCGCTGGAGCGAGCCTTGATTCAGTTCATGCTGGATTTGCACATTGAGGCAGGCTTTGTAGAAGTGATGCCGCCGTTTTTGATCAACACGACATCGCTGACCACGTCAGGCCAGTTGCCCAAATTTGCTGAAGATAGCTTCCAGTGCAAAGACGATGACCTGTGGCTAACGCCGACTGCCGAAGTCCCGGTGACGAGCCTCTATCGCGACGAAATTCTCTCGACTGAGGATCTGCCCACTTACCATTGCGCTTTTACTCCCTGTTTTCGGCGGGAGGCAGGTAGCTATGGCCGCGACACAAGAGGGCTGATTCGGCTTCACCAGTTCAATAAGGTGGAGATGTTTAAGTTCGTCTCGCCCGAAACGTCGATGGATGAACTGGAGTCGCTGACTAATCAGGCAGAGTCGGTGCTGCAAGCGCTGAAGCTACCCTATCGCGTCATCACCCTCTGCACTGGAGATCTCGGCTTTTCGGCGGTCAAAACCTATGACCTTGAGGTGTGGCTGCCCTCGTCGGGCAAATATCGAGAAATTTCGAGCTGTTCTAACTGCACCGACTTTCAAGCACGGCGCGGCAGCATTCGGTTTAAGGCACCGGGCAAGAAGGGGACTCAGCTAGTGCATACGCTGAATGGGTCTGGATTGGCGATCGGGCGAACCATGGCGGCGATTTTGGAGAACTATCAGCAGCCGGATGGCACGGTGGC
>CAKZMO010000361.1 GCA_937128595.1 uncultured cyanobacterium
GTTGTTTCCTACAAATTGTTTCTTAAAAAACTGCAAAAGAACTCGTGAAGAAATGTCTGGAAACTTGTCTCTAGCCTAGCGTATTCAATTTTATATGGATAAATTTCTAGGGGGCGTTGGCTTGCCTGGGCGTAGCCCGCATCGCCTTCTCAAATGCAGCTATCATAGACCATTGGTGTTACACACAAAATCATGGGCAGACAGCGTAGTCTTCTGGCAATCATTTTCATTTTGGCGGGAGTCGCCATCTTCACGATTATTCAGGCTCCGATTCGGCTGGGGCTAGACCTTCAGGGCGGATCTCAGCTAACGCTTCAGGTAGAGACGACGGAGGCTGTCCCACAAATTACCCCTGACAAGCTGACGGCGGTGCAACAAATTGTTGAAAAGCGGATCAACGGGTTGGGGGTGTCTGAGTCTGTGGTGCAAACTGTTGGAACAGACCAACTTTTGGTGCAGCTTCCGGGGGTAAGTGATCCTGCCCAAGCGGAGCGCGTTTTGGGCAGTACGGCTCAGCTTGACTTTCGGGAGCAAAAGCAGGGAACCAGTGCCCAGGTGGTTTATAACTTGCTTGCCCAGCGAGAAAGTCTGGTCACGGATGCGGAAGAACCGCTATCAGAAGAGACACGACAGCAGATTGACTCACTTAATGAACAGATTGCAGCCCTTTATGACAAGACCGGACTTACTGGAGAAATGTTGACCCGTGCCTTGGCTCAACCATTGCCTCAGGGAAGCGGCTGGGAGGTTGGTCTTGAATTTACCAATGAGGGCGGACGACTGTTTACGGATCTGACTAAAAACATCGCTGGCACGGGGCGGACTCTAGGGATTGTGCTGGATAACGAACTCCTCAGTGCTCCAACGGTGAGCGCCCGCTATGCTGAAACGGGTATCACTGGAGGACGCGCCAGTATCAGCGGCGGATTTGACCTAGACGAAGCGTACGAATTAGCGATTCAGCTTGAAGGAGGATCGCTGCCCGTCCCTGTCACTATTGTTGAAAATCGCACTGTCGGAGCAACGTTAGGACAAGACAGTATTCGACGCAGCCTCTATGCGGGTTTGGGCGGCATTCTCCTTGTCCTTATTTTTATGGTGGTCTACTATCGACTGCCGGGTGCGATCGCCGACATTGCCTTAATTGTTTATGCTCTGCTGACGTTTGCGGTGTTTGTTCTACTGCAAGTCACCCTCACTCTTCCTGGAATTGCAGGGTTTATTCTCAGTATTGGTATGGCCGTAGATGCCAACATTTTGATCTTTGAGCGAACCCGAGAAGAACTGCGCATGGGGCGGACGCTCTATCGTTCTGTTGAGTCTGGGTTTTACCGAGCCTTTTCCAGCATTTTTGATAGCAACATCACCACGTTGATTGTCTGTGGTGCGTTGTTTTGGCTCGGTACTGGCCTTGTCAAAGGCTTTGCTGTCACCTTGGCGATCGGGGTGCTGCTCAGCATGTTTACGGCGCTTACCTGTAGCCGCACTCTTTTGCTAGTGGCTCTTGGTTTTCAGGGCTTGCGGAAGCCGAGCTGGTTTTGCCCTAATCTTGAGTCTTTCAAACAGCCACCGAAGGGTTCTATTTCTCAAAACCCGTCTTAGTCGTAGCGACGATATCGCGATAGTTCATCTCAGGTCAGGTTCACTTCTGTAATGCCCATGAAACTTAAAGTCAATCAACAGCGATCGCTCTGGTGGGGAATTTCTCTCGCACTCATTGTCGCTAGTATTATTTCGATGCTGGTGTCATGGCAGCAGATTGGTGCACCGTTACGCCCCAGTCTTGACTTTGTGGGCGGTACGCGGATTCAGCTCGAACGGGACTGTTCTGTTGCGGGCAACTGTGACGCACCGATTGAGTCGTCGGATGTGCGCGATATTTTGGCGGAGCAGGGCTATCCCAACGGTGCAGTGCAAATTTTGGGGGGCGATCGCCAAGCTTTTGCGGTTCGCACGGCGCAGCTTGATGTGGAGCAGCGAACCACTCTGGTGGATGCTCTTGCAGACGAAATCGGTACCCTTGATCCCCTAACAACCCAAATTGATACCGTTGGCCCTTCCATTGGTCGCCAGATTTTCACCTCAGGCATCACCGCACTACTCGTTTCTTTCTTTGGAATTACCGCCTATCTCAGCTTTCGCTTTCGCTTTGATTATGCTGTTTTTGCCCTCGTTGCTCTGGCTCACGATGTTCTGATTACCTTGGGTGTATTTTCGTTTTTAGGACTGGTTCTTGGGCGAGAGGTCGATAGTCTCTTTATCGTGGCGCTGCTAACGATTGTTGGATTCTCCGTCAACGATACAGTGGTCATTTACGATCGCATTCGAGAAACCAGCAAGAACAATCCCAATCGCCCCATTAGCGATGTGGTCGATGATGCTGTCAGTCAGACTTTGACTCGCTCGATCAACACCACATTGACCACTACTTTGTCTTTGATGGCGATCGTTTTGTTTGGAGGCGAGACTCTGAAGTACTTTGCCTTAGCAATGATTATTGGGTTTGTGTTGGGAGCTTATTCCAGTATTTTCATTGGTAGTACTCTGCTTGCTTGGTGGCGCGAAAAACAGGGGATTGGCCCCTTGGCAGATGAAGGCGCTGAGGGAGAGGATGAAGAACTCGAATATGCGGCTCCTTATCCTGCCGTCTCCGGTGAAGCTGCGATTGAAGCTGAAGCTGTGGAGAGTACAGCTTCATTTGACCCATCACCTGAGACATCTTCTTTTAGAGAGACACCTGCCCCAGAGACTTCAGATGACGAGCGAGGTGTGGAACCTGAAAAACCATAATCTCTTCCAATTTGCTATTTTGACAACAATCCTGAAAATTAGACACTATGCTTTTTCTGCGTTCATTGCTGGGACTGCTGGGTTTTGTTGGGTTGACTCAGGGTGCGGCTGCTATTGCTGCTCCTCGTGCGATCGCCCAGTCTTCTTGGCAAGACCCACCTGAACCCATTGCAGAGATGATTGACGCGCCGCAACTCCCCGGCACGATTATTTCTCCCGACTCTCGATGGCTGATTCGAGTGGAGCGTCCGTCTTATCCACCGATTGAAGAACTCACAAAGCCCGTGCTGGGGTTAGCCGGACTCGAAATTGATCCTCAAACTCATAGTCCAGCCAAAGCTTACAGCTTTCGCGGCATGACTCTCCAAGCCATCAGCGAAGCAGGAGTCTCACCGCCTCAGCCGATCGCTCTACCAGACAATGCCCGCATTCGGCATTTTGACTGGTCGCCCGATGGCAACTATCTAGCATTTACTTTGACCCGAGAGAACGGAGTGGAGCTATGGGTATTAGACGTTGAGACGGCAACATCTCGCCCTCTTACAGAGGCAGTACTGAATGCGACCTACGGTAGTCCGTGCGATTGGGTGTTGCCCAATGCCGAAGCGCCCCACGGATTTGCGACACAAGGACTGGTCTGTAAGGTGATTCCAGGAAATCTAGGTGAACCTCCCGCTGCGCCCGCTCAAATCCCTGCGCCACGCGTCGAAGAAAGTCTGGGTCGGCAAGCCCCCGCTCGTACTTACACCAACCTGTTGGAATCACCTCACGATGAGGCTCTGTTTGAGTATTATTTGACTTCGGAATTGCATCACATCAGCTTAGACGGAACCCACACCCCGCTGACGGAACCGTTGCTGATTGATGAAGTGACTCCGTCTCCCGATGGTCAGTGGTTTTTGCTTAAAACCCTGCAACGCCCGTTTTCCTATAGTGTCCCGATTCAACGCTTTCCAAAACGGGTCGAAGTGCTGAATGGTGCAGGTGAACGTGTCTCGACGATCGCAGACCTACCGCTTGCTGACAGTATCCCCATCGAATTTGGCTCTGTGCGAGCAGGACGGCGTTGGGTGAACTGGAGATCCGACCAACCCGCCACTCTGTATTGGATAGAGGCTTTAGATGGAGGGGATGCCCGTCAAGAAGTGCCGCTTCGGGATGCGTTGTACACAGTCGATTTGCCGACTGGTGCAGATGCAGAAACCTTGGCTGATATTGTCCAAAATCCAACCCTAGTTTGGCAAACGGAATTTCGCTTGAGTCGGTTGATGTGGGGCAACGAGACGCGGGCGATCGCCCATGAATTTTGGCCGGATACTCGCCAGCTCCGGGTTTGGGCCATCAATCCGTCTGATTCGAGTGAGAGTCCGGTGTTGTTGAGCGATCGCAACAGTCAGGATGCTTACAACCATCCCGGTACGCCAGTCATGGTTCAGAATGGCTATGGGCGTAGAACGCTGCTGTTTGCTCCAGACCAGACCTCGATCTATCTCACTGGACGGGGGGCATCGCCAGAGGGTGTCTTTCCGTTTCTCGATCGATTGAACCTAGAGACTCAGGAAACGGAGCGCCTGTGGCAAGCCCAATCTCCTTACTACGAACAGGTGTCTGCTGTCGTTGATGCCGAGGCTCAGCAGATCATCACTCGTCGCCAGTCCACAGCGGAACCCCCGAACTACTTTCTTCAGGACTTGTCTGCTGAAACTGCGGTGCAGCTCAGCCAATATGAAGACCCGTTGCCTTGGTTTTCTGAAGTCGATCGCCAAGTGATTCGCTATCAGCGGGCTGATGGTCTGGAGTTGTCGGGAACGCTGTTTTTGCCCCCAGGCACTGAGGCGGGCGATCGCCTGCCGACTGTGTTTTGGGTCTATCCTGAAGAGCACCGCAGCCGCGAAACTGCAAGCCAAGTGACCACCAGCGATTACGGATTCAGCCGTCCTTATTACGCCTCGGTCATGTACTTGTTGACTCAGGGCTACGCGGTTTTCCTCGACCCGTCAATGCCGATTGTCGGTGAAGGGGATGATGAGCCGAACGACTCCTACGTTGAACAGTTGATCATGAGTGCTAAGGCTGCTATCGATTGCTTGGTCAGCGAGGGAATTGCCGATCCTAATCAGTTGGTCATCGGAGGCCATTCTTATGGGGCGTTCACCGTCGCTAATCTGTTAGCTCACACCGATTTGTTTCAAGTCGGCATTGCCCGTAGCGGAGCCTACAATCGCACGTTGACGCCTTTTGGCTTCCAGGGAGAACAGCGAAATTTCTGGGACGCGCCCGACACTTATCTTTCGATGTCGCCTTTTAGTTACGCCAGTGCCATTGATACGCCGCTACTGCTGCTACACGGTGCGGAGGACAATAACTCTGGAACGTATCCCATGCAGAGTGAGCGAATGTTTGAGGCATTGAAAGGGCTGGGAGGCACGGTGCGCTGGGTGGAACTGCCTCACGAAGGCCACAACTACGAGTCGAGAGAGGCGATCGGTCACGTACTTTGGGAAATGACGCAATGGATTGAGCGGTATCTCGCCCCTGATTCTGCTAGCTCTTCCGTGCCGACTCTAGATACATTGGATTCGCAAACTTCAGCTCCGGATTCAGCGGAATAGCTTGTATGAAAATGGGGTAGTGGCGCTATGTCAAATCAAACAGATCTGACTGTACCTCGACCGCGCCTGATTCCCGGCTGTGTGCTCTTGATTGCCGCAGCTACCGTGTTTCTTTACCCTACGGTCGGCAATGTGTTGGGATACTATCATGTGCGTTCTTGGGACAGAACGTCTGGCAAGGTCGTTGAGCTGGGTGCGGTCGATCGGCCAGGAGATCCGTTTCGCAATGTTCCCTCATCGACAGATTATTCATTTATCTACGAGTTCGTGGTGAGTGATGTGACCTATCGTTCAAGTCGGTTTTCGTTTTGCCATGTGTCCCAAAAGCGGGCTGCGTATAAATCTCTCAGGTCAGAATCTGTACTCCTGGATCAACCTTTGTCTGTTTACTATGACAGCGCAAATCCAGGGCGATCGGTGTTGCAGCCCTGTGCCCCTGGAATACGGGTCTATGGCAGAATGCTGATTGGCTTGGTTGTGTTGGGATGTGCTGTGGGCACGTGGATGCACAAAGGATTTTTCGCGTTTTTTTTATGGCTACGAGGCTGGAGTTAGGCAGGAGAATCCTTAATGGGAGTTGGTTCAGATCTGCTGCTGCCTCAGAATTGATCCTCTCATTGACTACCTGGAGGCTTCTATAGCAATGCGCAGATAGGTTAGGAAGATATTTATAGAGAAGCCGCGCACCGCGCGGCTTCTCTATAAACTATTGGTTTTATATCAGCGCGTAGCACTATAACAGGTCTTGCTGGGCGGCTCGCCATTGAACCAGCATAGGAATGACTGGACAGGGCGATCGCCCTGATAGTGATTCGGGTTTGTTCCAGGTAAAGGGGCCTTGCTGTTCTGCTGACATCCAGAGGAGCCGCTTGGCACGAGTCATGGCGACATAGAGGAGGCGAAATTCTTCTGCAACTTTCAGGTCGGCAGCTTGGTTCCAGGCTTGCTCAAGGCTAGAAATGGGCTGTTTGTGGTGAATGCTGGCTCGAATCTGCGCTCGCGTGGTTTCAGGTAAGTTCATAGAGCCAAGAAACTGGCGCTGAGGCAGAACTCTCAAGGAGCCAGGAATCACAATGTCATACAAAAAAGGTAAGAACACAAAATCCCAATCTAGTCCTTTTGCCTTATGCATAGTCATGATTGTGAGCTGACAATTGCGGGTGTAGCGTGTATCGGGATCGTCGGTATCAATAGCTTCAAAGCGCTCTGAACGGACGATTTCATTCAGTACTTCGATGAGTGCTGCGAGCGATTGTTCTCCTGCTAGCTGGCGAGCAATGCGTTCGGCTAGTTTATCTGCCGTTGCCAGTTCAGTCTGGTCGTATTTGAGGGTCAGTGCCAAAAATGGAATGAGCTGATAGGGCGGCAGCTCAATGCGGGCTCGCAGTAGGTTGGCACAGTAGCGCCGTGCTTGTTGCACGACCTCGCTCTGAGGTGGATCAATCGGGCTGGGATAGAGAAACTGCTCTGGACTGGTGACTAGCTCATTCAAGTCTTGAGGCTGTACCAGTCGCCGTTGAACGAGAACCTGAAGGGCAGACTTGAGGCGATCGGGAGAATGGGGCCGATTGAGAAACTGAAGCAGAGGAAGCAGCTCATTGGGAATATGAGAGTGGCGATCGCGCTGTCCCACATCGTAGACCGTGATATCTAGCGCCTCTAAATCAACACCTAAGTCATACTCCTCAGGATGACGCAACACATGGGCGACGTAGCGAGCTTGCTTGTTTTCACGAACGAGGACGACGGCATTCCGTTCAGATTGAGCCGTGAAAAGCTGGGCGACCCGTTGAGCAATTTGGCGAATTGAGTGAACTGGGGTCTCGGGTCGGTATAGCTCTAGACCTCGACCCTCCGGGGCGGGATTGGCGTCAGGCTGAGGATCGCTGACTGGGACGGGGTGAATCGTTTGTGGACGAAACGGCAGTGGAGTGAATCCATAGGTTTGATTGACCCAATCCAGCATGGTGTTGGCTGCATTGAGAATGATGGGAGAGCTGCGGCCTGCGCTGTCCATCTCTGTCAAACGCTCTAGCTCTCGACAATGATCGCAAAACTGTCGAAAAAAGATGGGATCCGCAGGGGTAAAGGTGGAGTTGATAGCTTGGTTGGGATCTCCCACTCTCACCAGATTCATTGAGGTGAGAATGGATGGATTGATCTGTCCCAGGTCATCTGGACTGCCGCCTGCTAAAAGCTGAATTAGCTGGGATTGCAGTGGGGAGGAGTCTTGGGCTTCATCCTCGAAGACTGCCATGACCTGGGACTGCCACAGCTCTCGTACTTCCGGATCGTGCAGTACGTTGAGGGCGGCGATGATCATGTCGTCGTAGTCGATAAACCCACGCTGTTGCAACAACTGCTGATAGTGGCGGTAGAGTCCGGCGGCGATCGCCAACACCTCATACTGGTCTTCGGGTTCTGGAGGAACGGACGAAGTTCTGAGTGCAAGAATCTCTTGGTTGATCTGCTCCAAGTCTGCTGGGGAGAGACCTGAACTTTTGGCCTCGTGGATGACAGTGTGGGTCAATTCTGGCAGCACTTCTGTTCTCAACACAGATTCACGCCGCAGGCGCTCAGTCTGCTCATCATCGAGCTGCTGGCCTTCTAGCAATCGCTGATATAGCTCGGGATTTTCTATTATCCACCGCTCGACACAGGTGCGTACAATGCGATGACCTTGGTTTGGTGAAACCAGCGTCATCTGCTCTAGGTTGATGCCCGACTGGTCGGAATGACGGGTTGCAATATTGAGGGCGAGGCTGTGTAGGGTATAGACTGCAAAGCCCACAGAGGGCACTGACAAATCTCGCAGATAGCGACGAACCTTTGCTCTCAAATTAGCGGCTGCCGATCGCGTAAATGTGACCAAAATCAGTTGAGAATCTGGACTCGCTAGGTTGCCTAAAGATGTGTTTTCGGCACTTGCTTGAGATTCCGTCTGGCGGATCTGATAGCGCTTTGCCAACAACACCGCAGCGGCGATCGCCATACCTGTTGATTTGCCTGATCCTGGAACGGCTGACACGGCCAGTGCGCCTTCCTGCCAATCTGCGAGAGGCCGCTGTCCTGCTCGCAACAGTTGTTGCAGCTGTTCGATGCTTGGGGTCAGCATGGAGCGTCGTTGACGGGAGGTGCATCTGGAGTGGGTAGCTGATAGCCTTGCTCAAAGGCAAAGCGCACAAGCTGAGATCGGTTTTCGAGCTGGAGTTTGTTGAGAATATTGCTAAGGTGTGTCTGCACCGTACGGGGACTGAGAAATAAGCGATCGGCAACTTGCTTGTTGGTGTGACCCTGCACCACTTCCCAAAAGACTTTTTCTTCTGCGGGGGTAAGAGGGAGAGGTGGGGGAGCTTCAACATCCGGGGCTGGAGCTGCTACCGGAGTTGCTTGCTGCATCAGATTGACAATCTCAGAGTGAACTCGGCGCGATCGCTCTAGTAAGGACTCAATTTTTGCAAGCAGTTCTCGCGGCTCAAAGGGCTTCACTAGGTAATCGTCTGCACCCGTTTGATGACCCTCAATGCGATCGTCAACTTTGTCGCGGGTCGATAAAAAGATGAACGGCATGAGCTGACCCTGACGAGTAGATCGAACTTGTTTGCAAAACTCAAGCCCATTCATTTCAGGCATTAGCACATCGGACACAACCAAGTCAGGTGGGTCGTTTTGGAAGCTGAGGAACGCCTCACGACCCGAAGCTGCAAGCTGTACTTGATAGCCACGCTTTTCCAGGTAACGAGCCAAAGCTGTTCTAAGAGTTACGTCATCATCAACAACTAAAATTTTTTTCATTAGAGTGCAGAGCAGTTTCGTCAATAAGTCGTCAGGCAGCCGTTTTGTAAAACACAGTCTGAGACTGAGTTAAACAAATTCTAAAGTTTGAACGATGGAATTTTAAGTGAAAATTTGATTCGAATCCTAAAACCGAGGCTGTAAAAACTATAATTCCCTAATGGTGAAGCATATATACCCATGCTGGCGATCGCTTCTTTTCTAAAACAAGCGCGATCGCCCCATCACTCAGCTGAGCCAGTACTTTAATTGAGCGATAAGTGAGCGACTATTAAGTGAGCGACTATTCTTTGCTAAGAGAGCTACCTTACTACTGATTTTAGCGAGTCGTTCATCATACTCATCATGCGCTCAGCAAATCTGCGTCCAACAACGAGCAACTTTCGTAATCTCCTCTTGCGTTCGTTCTCTTGCGGAGTAAGCTATGTAGGGCTTTTGGGAAAAGGGATAAACCCGGCTAAATATTGTGCGGTTCAACCTAAGACGGCTTGATGCATGACTCGGTTGGCTATGCTCATGCCCTGCGTTCGTCTAATACACCACGGAATGAAATGACATCTTGAGATTTACTTTGAATTAACAGTGGTGTAGAGAATGAGATTACCCTATTCTTAATTTGGCGTGTCGCTCCGTGTCACCTCCTGTTGCCTTTTTGAGAAATCTGAGTGCTATGTACGAAAAAATCA
>CAKZMO010000362.1 GCA_937128595.1 uncultured cyanobacterium
CCACGCAATTTATCCAAACCCTTGAGCAAAACGACCGCATCCTGCATGAGATTGCACAATTGTCGCGATTTGGGCCATATTATGCCGACCCTAATGACTACTTAACACCGTCCCTCATTGCAACAACACCACAGCAGATGGACGAATCCAGCCAGATATTTGCGCTGCAAGCCTCATTAAATTTGATCGGTCAACTGCGTGGTAGCATTCAGACCAATGGCATAGATTCCTTGCGCGTTTATCTGCTGTCACCCTTTGATCTCATCCCTCAATCCGAACCCATACTTGTCCTATCTTTAGATACGCATAGCATCCTTTCTGGCCAATTCCCCACCAAAGGCATGACCGACAACGCCCAATATTACCGGGTAGAGCGGTCAGCGTTCCGGCTCCCCGCCGAAGATTATTTCGACATTAGCTCGGTATATTCACAGCAGGCCGAGGTCTATTATGACCGCCTGAACTTCGTGCCGGTGACTATCGTCCCTACAAGCCCATCCATAACGCAACAACACAGGCTCCGCTTTGATGAAAACGTACCCGTAATCCAAACCATATTGCCCGTTCAGGTGGAATTACCCCATCCTGATTCCTGGGGCTTAACCACAGTGCCAGCCGCTGTGATCGTCGTTGAACAACATCTAAACATGACGGCCATCGCTGATTTTCAGGATCGGCTGGGCTTAGATCTGGGCTTTGCGCAGGGGAACCAACTCTTAATCAGTAGCCTGGATAGTGACCCCCTACAACTACTAGATGCCTCCCAGACCACGACTATTCTCAATGGTGATGCCTATTACTTTGCCATTGATTCGTTCCTCATCGGTGGGCAGACCTTACAAACGGTGGTGTTCAGTCCCCGTGCGGAGGTGCAAAGTGTAATTTCCGCCCTGCAACAGCAAATCTTCATCATCGCTACCATCATCATTGGCATTGGTAGTGTGATCGTGTTTTTCAGCATCCAATATATGATTAGCCGCCCCCTGAACACATTGACCAACCGTGCCGAAAGCCTGCAAAGCGGTAATTTCTCATCACGCGTGCAGATGCAACGCAAAGATGAACTCGGTCACCTCAGCAACGCCTTTGATACGATGGCTGCCCAACTTGAATCACTCGTTGGCTCGCTGGAAATTCAGGTTGATTCCCGCACCCGGGATCTGCGGGCCGCGCTTGATGTGATCCGCGAGATTACAACGGTACTTGAACTCGACGTGCTGCTGCCGGAAGTGGTCAAGCTCACCGCCCGTGATTATCAACTCTATGCAGTCGCCATCCTCCTCCCTGATGCTGATAACGAGATCATGCGCCTCAGTGCCAGCATCACCGAAAAAGGCCATCCATTTAGCAATGAGCAGGCTTTTGACATCGCGCTAACTTCCCAGAAAAGCATCATCGCGGAAGCCGCACGTACCCGCGTTCCCGTTGTCGTCAATGATGTCACTATATATGATGGCTATTTGCTGGTGGATGAACTGCACGAAACACGCTCTGAACTGGCTATACCTATGATGCTCGGCTCACGGTTGCTCGGTGTGTTTGATGTACAGTCCCGCTATCCTGATAATTTCGGTGAAGATGAGATCAAAGCCTTACAAATCCTTGCCAAGCAGACGGGCGTCGCGGTGCGTAACGCGCAGCTTTTCGATGAACAACGCCACGCACATAAGCAGGCCGAACACGCTAACAAAGCCAAGACTGCCTTTCTGGCGAGTGTATCCCATGAATTGCGCACGCCCTTGAATCTCATTATCAACTTTACCGAGTTCGTGCGTCACGGCATGAAAGGCGAAGTCACCCAGGCACAAAAAGAAACACTCAGCGATGTCATTGACTCCAGCGAACATCTACTCCGCTTAATTAATGATGTGCTTGTTATGACAAAAATCGAATCAGCCTCCCTCACCCTAAGACTTGGGATGGCGTTTCATT
>CAKZMO010000363.1 GCA_937128595.1 uncultured cyanobacterium
CCCCCTGCTGCTACGCACGGTCTCAGACCTACGCGCGCCCTTCGGTCTACTCCCAAAATGGAGAAGGGGAGCCAGATTCAAAGTCCCTCTCCCTTGCTGGGAGAGGGATTTAGGGTGAGGGCTGAAGAAACGGGACGCACCCTTCCTACTTCTCCGTTCTCCCTGCAAGACTTCATCGCCCGCGCCGACGGCTACCTCTGTGAACTGAAGGAATCTCAAATTCGTGATGGCCTCCACATTTTTGGTCAGTGCCCTGATGGAACTCAGCTGCGTGATTTAGTTGTGGCGATCGCGCGACATCCCGCACCGGGACGCCCCGGACTGCTGAGGGCGATCGCCCAATCCTGGCAAATCGACCTCGACTGGCTCACAGAAGACCTTGCCACTCCCCTCCCCCCAGACCTGATTCCACAAATCCCCGTCTATCCCGAACTCCCCCCCTACCGCACCGTCGGCGACCTAATCGAAGCCCTCGAACACAAAGCGGCTCAGCTCGTCGAAACCCTTCTTCACCCTCCCACTTCTTCAAAACTGCTCTCTCACCCAGAACTGACGCAGCAGATCCCCCCGGCTAACGCCACCCCCCTTGATAAGGGGGGCAGGAGGGAGCACTCGACTAATGCCACCCCCCTTGATAAGGGGGGCAGGGGGGATCAGAGTACGATCAGTGCTGCTCAGACTGAATTGCGTCAGTCCTCTCCCCAATCTCCAATCCAAAATCCAAAATCCTCAAATCTCCCAACCAAAATCCAAAATCGGCAATCCAAAATTCTCCAATCCGAACTCACCTGGCTCCGAACCCACCTCATCCCCGCCCTCCGCGCCACCCCCCAAGAAATCACCCACCTGCTGCACGGACTCAGCGGCGGCTACGTGCCTAGCGGTTCGTCTGGCGCACCCACCCGTGGCCGTGCCGATGTGCTGCCCACTGGACGCAACTTTTACTCCGTAGACATTCGCGCCATTCCCACCGAGAGCGCCTGGGATGTGGGGCGGAAAGCAGCTGAAGTGCTGATCGAGCGCTACTGCCAAGAAAATGGCGACTTCCCAAAAACCCTCGGCCTATCGGTCTGGGGAACCTCCACCATGCGAACTGGAGGCGACGATATTGCCGAAGCCCTGGCTCTCTTGGGCGTACAGCCTGTCTGGGATGGCGCATCACGGCGGGTCATCGACTTCGAAATTTTGCCTCTGTCCCTGCTCAATCGTCCTCGCGTAGACGTGACCTTGCGAGTGTCGGGCTTTTTCCGAGATGGGTTCGCCAATCTCATCGACTTATTCGATCGCGCAGTGGAGGCCGTCGCAAATCTGGATGAGCCAGACGACGACAATCCCCTAGCGGCTCAGGTGCGGCACGATGCAGCCCAGTGGCAAGCGGCAGGATTATCAGAATCTCAGGCCGTTGAGCGATCGCGCTATCGCGTCTTCGGCTCAAAGCCCGGAGCCTACGGAGCCGGACTGCAAGGGCTGATCGAAGCCCAAAACTGGACGAGCGATGAAGACTTGGCTCGCGCCTACATCAACTGGAGCAGTTACGCCTACACCGGACGCAGCGACGGTCGTTCTGCCCCAGAAGCCTTTGAGCAGCGCCTCGCCCAGATGCAAATCGTGCTCCACAACCAAGACAACCGCGAACACGACATCCTCGACTCCGACGACTACTACCAGTTTCAAGGTGGACTTACAGCGGCAGTGCGCTCTGTGCAGGGGCGATCGCCCGTCACCTACTTTGGCGATCATTCCCGCCCCGACAACCCACGAGTACGCCACCTGCGAGAAGAGATCGCCCGCGTCTATCGCTCCCGCGTTGTTAATCCCAAATGGATGGCCGGAGTTATGCGGCACGGCTACAAGGGAGCTTTTGAAATGGCGGCTACGATGGACTATTTATTCGCCTACGATGCCACGACTCACTGTGTTGAAGACTTTATGTACGAAGGGATTGCCCAAGCCTATGTGCTCGATCCGGCAGTCCAAACCTTCGTGCAAGACAAAAACCCTTGGGCGTTGCGCGACATGGCCGAGCGACTGCTCGAAGCTCATCAGCGAGAGTTGTGGCCTAGTGCAGATGAAAACATGCTGGATCAATTGCGAGCGATCGCCCATGAAGCCGAGGCAGATATCGAAGCCCACACTGACCCGACTCCATTCAAAGCTTAACCAACTCTGACATTAAGGCAATTGATTCAGCCGACTGTGCTAGGGGAATAAGCCAAGATTTCGCTTAGGTTTCTCCATCTCCAACCGCAAATGGAGCCTGCCCGACCCCAATCTGCGCATTGCTATATTTCCGAAGCACATTGTGCATATGCGCGATCGCTTTGTTCAGCTCAGCCCAGAAGAACTAGAGCAGATCAGTTAGACTTTCTGCACTAAAGGCTCTGATGTAAATTTTGAGAAGAAAGGCGATCGCTCACTTGAGTTAATGAAAACGCTGTAAAAGCAAGTTCTTGCGTAGAACCCATCAAACCTCACAGCATGGCTCGGAGAATGCTAGTGTTCTAAGTCGCTTCATGTTCAAAGCTGAGACAAAACCAGGTCATCTCTCCTCGCTCACATGTAATCGCGCCATCCAGTTGGCTAGCCAACACCTGCATCAGCTGGATTCCCATCGTCCGGTGAGACTGCCCTAGAGAGAACCCCGACGGTAAAGTGTCTCCTGAGTTACCCACCTCAAGATAAACCGTGTGTTTTCCAAACGTTTTTGTCTGAGTCAATCGAATGGCGATCGCCGCCTTGGGTGTTTCAAAACGTTGCATTTCTAACATTGAGCCAAGATGGTCTGAAACCCCATATTTGATTGCATTGGTCAACATCTCATTGAAAACCAAACCGCAGGGAATGGCTTGATCGAGTGTTAGGACGATAGATGGGTCAAGTTCATAGCTAAGACTTACAGACGTTTCATCCAGTTCAATACTGCGGACAATAGTGCAAATGAGTTCCTGAAGATAGCTGTCCAAGCAAATGCCTTCGCCTATCTCCGTCTGGTATAGCTTTTCATGAACGAGAGCCATAGCTCGAATTCGGTTGCCGCTATTGGTCAACGCAGTGCGTGCAGCTGTATCTTCAATCCTCATCGCCTGAAGATTGAGCAGGCTATCGATGACCTGAAGATTATTTTTGACTCGATGGTGAATTTCAGCGACTAGAACGCTTTTTTCGTCGAGGGAACGACGCAGTTCAGCTTCGGCTTCTTTGCGATCGTCAATATCAATAGACGTACCAATAATGCCTTGGACGTCTCCTTCTAGATTCACAAAAGGACAGATCATTGTTTGATACCAGTGACCCTCTCCTCGATGGTTATAAATCAATTCATCTGCATTGATCTGACTCTGACGCTGCGTCATAACGTGTCGGTTGTTTTCCTGAAACTGAATCCACTGGTTGAGATCTGACCCTACATCGATATCGCGCTTACCGAGAATATCAGCGGCAGGTAATCCATAAATATCTGCTGTAGCCTGATTGGCAATGAGATAACGTCCTTCAGAATCTTTGACATAAAGGCCACTAGGAACCGCATTAATGACCTGTTGTAAAAAGTTTCGCTGATGCTCTAGACCAATGGCTGTACGCTTGCGTTCTGTAATATCTCGACCTTCCATCAAAATTTGGTAGCAGCGCCCTTGCAGATCGAGCAAAGGTTTAAACGAAACATCAACATCGATCACTGCACCATCTTGCCCTTGCGCCTGTATTTCAACGCGCATAAGCTCTCCCTGAGCCGCAGTTGCGATCGCCATTCGAATCTTGGCAACGGTATCGGGAAAGGGTGCGACCCGAGGGGACTCCCACAACGGAGTTTCAAGCAGCTCTGAGCGTGAGCAACCGCAAAATTGCAGCGCAGTATCGTTGATGTCGATGTAGGATCCCTCTGGAGTAAACAGTCCCATAAACTGAAACGCAGAATTGAAGACGGCTCGAAATTGTTTCTCACTTTCCTTCAGCGAAAACTCAATCCGTTTGCGATCGCTCACGTCTGTGCCGACTGCTGTAACGTGCCAACACTGGTCAGTCTCGCTCCAATGAGAGGTGAGAGTGTCCTCGATCCATCGCAGGGCACCGTCCTTCCGGCGAAAACAATATTCAATCGTGAGCGGATTCGACGCTTCAACTGCTGCTGTTATCGTTCGTTGCAGTTCCGGCCAATTATCAGTCACAATGCCTGAGAACCAGATATCAGCTGTAAACTCCTCCGGAATATAGCCGAAAATCGTTTCGCTGCCCTTAGAGTGATAGTCTGCGTACCAAGTTCCGTCTGGATAGCATCGAAAATAGCCTACGGAAGCTCCAATACTGTCGAGCACATCGTTGAGTTTCGATTCAGAACTCCTCAAGGAAAGTTCAAGTCGTTTTAGCTCGCTAATATCATTATCAGTGCCAACGAGGCGAACGACGCGCCCCGACACATCGTGGATGACTTGTCCCTGGGCGAGCACCCAACGAAGCGTTCCATCTCGATGACACATGCGATGTTCGACTCTGAAAACAGAGGTTTCGTTGCTCAAACATCGTTCGATCGCATCTGCAACAGTAGGGCGATCGCCCTCATAAACGTAGTTTCCCCAATGGTCGAAATGATTTTTAATTTCATCATCTCGATAGCCCAGCATTGCCTTCAGCATTGGATCGATATACATATCATTCGTTATGACATCCCACTCCCATACGCCGACTCCAGCCGCCGCAGTTGCCCGCTTATAGCGCTGCTGGCTTCTGAGCAGGTCTATTACAGCCTGCTCACGATCAGTAATGTCGCGAATGATCAGGAGTACCGTGTCGTCATCAATGGGCGAAACTCGCACATCTTCATGCTGAACTTTTCCGCGCACCCAAAGGCGTTGCTTATAGCTTTGAACATTGCCTGTGGCGATCGCCTGAGCAATCGCATTCATTTGTCTGGTCGCTACATCTTCAGACATGATATCTACAGCGCTTTGGCCAAAGGGATTTACGGCCTCAGGTAGCTGATCCAAAAGATTGTAAAGAGAATCGCTTTGGCGAATGATTTCTAGATATTTTCCGTTTCTATCGGCTAGCAGCATCAGGTCAGGAATCGCCGTGAGAATTGCCCTGGCTCTGGCTTCGCTCGACCACAGCGCTTCTTCTATCAGCTTCAGCCCCTTGATATCTCTCATCACCGTCAGCAGATAGTTCTCTCCGCCTATCGAAATAGACGAAACCGATAGTGAAATTATCTTCACTTGCTTAGACTTGGTCTCAAGTTGAGCCTCGATAGAAATCATGGATTGGTCTTGAACCACAGCGACCAGATCACTCCGATCGATCGGTTCAAGCCATAAACCTAGCTCATCGCTAGTTCGGTTTTGCATTTCATCTGGGGTGTAACCCACCATCTGGCAAAACGGTTGATTCGTGAAGACAAAGCGTCCCTCTTCTACAGTCGAAATGCAGATCGCCAGAGGAATAGCGTTGAGCAACTCCGCATCGAATTTGGTATCGCTACCCTGTCGTTGCAGCGGCTCAATTTCCTGATTTTGCTGCGCTAGAGGGTCTTGAAGAGGGGCTTGGGTCGATGGCCGGGAAGTTTCCGTGTCATGCCCGGTCATCATAGGATTCAGGGTTTGCAGAATGGAGTCTTGAGACACAGTTCCTAAAGGTTGGTCTGTGTCATCCACAACGACAACCTGTGTTACCTGCTGAGCTTGCATGACTTGATAAACTTGGGCGGCAGTCGCATCCGCAGGCACGAAAATGGGGGGCGATCGCATCACCCATTGCACAGGAGTGTGAGCCAACTCGATTCCCTTAGCACAGGCACAGACAACATTTCGCTCAGTCAAAAATCCCTCGACCTTATCCTCTTGCCGAACCCACACAACATCGAGAGCCTGCTGAGCCATCAGGGCGATCGCATCTTGCATGGAAGAGGTCGGCGAAATCGTCGAAGCAATCGGTTGGATTAGTGGGTGAAGCGAAGGAGTCATCAGTAATCAATCAGTAATCAAGGAGATGCGCACGCGTCAATAATGAGCAATGTTCCTCAATGTAAAGGAATTGTTTGGTTAGCAACGTAACTTTTTCCGTTTGATCGCTAAAAAGTTACCGCTAAAAAATATTTGTATTAGTCACTCAAATTGCCTGTTTTGCCATTTGCCACCTTAATAACTTCGAGACCTTGAGCTCTTGTCCGACACGTCATTGGCAAAGAACGACTCTTTATTAAAACGAGGTGTAAACCAATATAAGAGTGACGATTTTCTCGAACTGGCGAAGGCGCACAAAGCTGAGGCGAAGCGAATACACATAAAAGTCCCCCAACTTAACAAGATTGGGGGACAGATAATCCAGTATCACTCATGCAAACACCCATACAAAAAATAGGAGCACGAAACCAGATGTAAGTCTTCAGTTTCTTCCTATACTTTTCAATACTTGTTTGCAAGCGCTTGTGCATATAGCATAACCCGCTTACTCCTGAAGTGACGAAGATCGAGTGCAATCGACAGCAGGGTACTCTTCTCTCGTGCCCACGGCCTAAACTCATGGTCGCTTTGAACGAGATGCGCCTACTCATGCTAAAGCGACTCGTGCTAAAAGAGAATAGCTTCTGAGGAAAGGTGATATGACGACACCCTGCCTGCAATAATAGGCGTGCTGCCAGATGAGATCGGCAGGCTCTTTCCTACGCTCATCTTGTCTGATGGTTTCTCGCTATATCTATATTCTGATGTGCGATATTCTGATGTGCGATCGCCCGTAGAGTTTTAAGCTGGATGAAGGTTGATATGGTTCGCAAGATACTGATTTCTGTTGGCATTGTCATCTTGCTTGTAGTTACGATAGGTCTGGTGTGGACAAAAGTGTTGGACACTCCTGTCCGAGCCGTTCGCAACATCCAGGCTGCGCCCGAAACCGTCCTCTTCGTGCCCAAACAGGCTCCGCTGATGGTATCGCTCTTGGCCGATGCCAAACAGCTTCAGGCTTACGGGCTAGATCAGCTGCCTCCAGAAGCACGTCGAACTACTCGTTCCAATCTCAACCAGCTTAGAAAGCGCATCGAAACATCCACAGGAATCGACTACGAATCTGATATTTTTCCCTGGGTCGGGAGTGAGATGTCCTTTGCTCTGACGACCTGGGATGTCGATCGAGATGCCAGCAATGGAGAAGCATGGGGATACTTGATGGCGATCGCTGTAGGCGACGCTGAGCGCTCTCAATCCACGCTCGAATCGCTTTGGCAAACCCAAGCTTCTCGCTGGGGTGATCTAAACTTCGAAGACTATTCTGGCGCTAGACTCGTCTATCCTGAACTCACTCCAGAAGCCAGAAAAGAAAATTCCGATACTCCCGTATTAGCAACGGCACAAGTGGGCGATGCCTATGTTCTATTGTCCAACCATGTCAGCGTATTGCAAAACGCGATCAACAACGTTCAAGTCTCGAGTCTCAACTTAGGCAACAGTCTCGCCTACAAACAGGCGATCGCCACATTGCCTGACGAACGCATCGGAGTCCTGTGGGTCAATGCCAATGCTCTTCAACATCAATTGCAGCCCTCTCTAACCGACTCAGATGATGGCACATCCCTAAATGACTCCCAAGCTATCAAGCTCAACCATGTCAGTGGTTGGCTATCGAGCATTGCCATTGCCCCTGTGGGGTTGGTTGCTGACACGGTCATCTTGCCGCCCAGCGGCCGAACCTGGACAGCCCGTGAACCTCGTTTGAATCAACCGCTCAAAGTGCTACGTCAAGTGCCTGCCGATAGCTCGCTGATGATCGCAGGACAAGATCTCACGGCGTTGTGGGAGCGGTGGTCGGCAGCGGCGACAGCGGGCGATCGCCTTGCCCAGCAGCTCATTCAGCCATTTCTCGCTCAGGCCGATGTTTGGGATTTTTCCTTCATCGATCAGGTGATTCCTTGGGCTACGGGAGAATTTGCCCTGGCTCAAACCAAAATTCCAGCCATCCCAGAAGCCTCTGCTCCTGAAGATGCAGATACTACAGCAGACTGGCTTTTTGTTGCAGATGGTTCTGCAGAGGCGACTGAAGCCGTGGAAAAGCTCGATGCGATCGCCAAGGAAAAAGGACTCACGGTCGGAAACCTTCCGATCAAAGACCAGACCGCGCAGTTGTGGTCGCAGTTGCGGGCAGAGCTGGCACCCGATGATCCAAGTGCTCCGGTGCGCTTGCGTACCGATATCAAAGGGATTCACGCCGTTGTTGAAGATCACGAGGTAATCGCAACATCTGTGAATGCTCTTGGCAAAGCCCTATTTCCCAACCGCTACTCTCTGGCGGTATCAGATTCAATGAAGCAGGCATTCGCCTCTTTAGAAGAGAAAAATGATGGCTACGTGTTGGTCGATTGGGATTTAGCAAAACCCCGATTGGCAGAAGCATTTCCTTCTTTAGGACTGTTGTTTGACTGGAGCGGTTCGTTGCTCGATCCGGTGCGATCGCTCCTCATCAGCACCTACGGTCAAGATCCCGAAGGACTATACGTCGGTACAGTAATTCAATTTCCCATCGACGAACAGAATTAGCCTCAGACGAGTTAAATCTAGTTCATCCGATGGCAAGAATCGTCGATTGAAGACTGCCTGCTACGATGCTTCAAGAGTTAGCTCATGCTGGCTCAAAGCATCGTTCCTGACATGCTTCCAGATGATGTGGCGTTAGGCTAAGGTGATTTCCGAGAAAGGAATACTCTCTCTGGCGGGTGCTGTTGGCAAAGCAACCCACCGCCGATTAGTAATTTTCTTTCCAGAAGTGCCTCAAAACTCATTCTAGAAAACAGACGATTAGCAAACAAGGTAATTTTCATGACACAGCCCATAGACCTTTACTATTGGCCGACTCCCAACGGCTGGAAAATTAGCATCATGCTCGAAGAGGTAGGCTTGCCCTACACGGTGCATCCCATCAACATCATGGCGGGCGATCAATTCGAGCCTGAGTTTCTGAAGATTAGTCCCAATAACAAGATGCCAGCCATTGTTGATTCGGATGGCCCTAACGATGAACCCATCTCGATCTTTGAGTCGGGAGCCATCCTCATGTATTTGGGAGAAAAGACTGAGCAGCTTTATCCTCAATCGATGCGCGATCGCTATCTCGTCAACCAGTGGCTCATGTTCCAAATGGGCAGCATTGGCCCTATGCTCGGACAAGCCCACCATTTCCGCCAATATGCTCCCGAAAAGATTCCTTACGCAGTTGACCGTTACACCAACGAAGCCAGTCGGCTTTACGGTGTGCTCAACAAGCGCTTGGGCGAAGCGGAATATATGGCAGGGGACTACTCGATTGCAGACATTGCCATTTTTCCCTGGACAGTCTCCCACAAAAATCAAGGCCAGGACTTAGCCGACTATCCTCACGTCGAGCGTTGGTTCAACGCGATTCAGGCTCGTCCAGCTGTTCAGAAGGGATTGGCACTACTGAAAGATGATCGGAGCCGCTCCAAAATGGACGATAAAGCCCGAGAAGCCATGTTTGGATCACAGCAATATCAGAAACGCTGAACCAAGAGCGCTAACTTGGCTCAAACGCTATATCCTAAACGCTATATCCCAAACGCTAGAGATTTAGGCTGGTTCCAATCCAGCTCTGTCTAGCGTAGGGTCAGGCACGAGTTAGGAACCAATTGAAATCGGCATGGGAACGGTGCAGTCGAAAACAGAAAAAACAGCCGCAATGGAGGCGATCGCCACTCGCGTTATCGACCGAGTCAGCCACGGCATCAAGGACTATGGAGTCCTGCTCGGGGTTATAGTGATGTCCTTTATCTTGCGGCTGTGGGACATTGACCTACCGCTGAACACCGACGAGGCCAAGTGGCTCTCGCGCGGAGATGAGTTTTTTCACAGCCTGATCACAGGCAACTGGGCAGAAACGTATACCAGTCCTCATCCTGGCGTTTCGACTATGTGGGTGACAGGGCTGGGCATGGCACTCAATAGTCTTGTCTCACAATTCAACCCTGGCTGGATTGGCGCAGAGGCTCCGACGACAATCGGCCAGTTCTTCGATACTCGCGATTTCCCCATCGAGATGTATCTGCTGCCGCGTTTTCTTCACGCCCTCATTACCTCACTCTGCATTGGTGGCATTTATCTGTTGACGCATCGTCTATTTGGCTGGGCGATCGCCCTTCTTTCTTCAGTCCTGCTCCTGTTGGAACCGTTTTTCTTGGCCTATCAGCGGTTTCTCACCACCGATGCGCTACAGACTAATTTTTCAGTGCTGTCGGTGCTGCTATTCTTGCTCTATCTCCGGTCTCAAGAAGGATCAGTGAGGCGATCGCGCTGGCTCTTGGTCAGTTCAGGAGTTTTTTTAGGATTGGCGATCGGCTCAAAAGTCATTAGCGCCTTCATTATTCCAGGAATATTAATACTAGCGATCTGGTCAGAACTTCAGATCGGCGCTCTAGCCTTTCCTCCCATCGGATACAGTTCTCGAACCAAAGCATTAATCCTTTGGGGAGCAACCGCTTTAGTCGCACTATTTGTCACTTGGCCTGCTCTTTGGCTGACGCCAGGATTTACCCTAAATCGAATGACAGAAGGGTTACTGGAGGAGGCCCAACGCGGTTTCTTCTTTTACAAAGGAGACCTGGTTCACTCACCCGGACTAGATTTCTATCTCCTAAGTTCGCTCTATCGGCTCTCACCTGCGGTATTGATCGGAACGTTGGTTGGGGCGATCGCTCTTTGTATTCCTGCCGGACGGCGACGCTCATCTTTTGTACCTGAGCAAGTTGCTCTATGGCTTGTGATCGTCAGCTACGTTGGCTTCCTATCTATAGCCTCCACAAAAATCGATCGCTATCTTTCTCTCGTCATTCCGCTGCTCACAATTCTGGCCGCGATGGGATGGCTGTGGCTCTTCCGCATCCTTCATGCCAGTCTCAAGGCTCGATCAGACGTATTAATTCCTCCACTCAAATCGGGAGCCATCCTTCTTCTAGCTGGAGGGTTGGCGATCGCTCAACTCGTCATCTTGCTGCCCCACGTACCTTACTACCTGACCTACTACAATCCGATACTGGGAGGGCCTCGCGCCGCAGCCGACACGCTGATGATTGGACAAGGAGAAGGACTCGACCAAGCGGCTGATTGGTTGTCGCAAGAAGCTCAGCAACTCACGAGCGCAGAAAATCCCGTTTCTATTGGCATATCAACGGTCTATCCTGCCGTGATGTATGGCTATTGGAACCGCTCTCAGCCAGCCATCATCCACCCCCTTCCGATGCGTTCAGAAGAGACTGATGAAGCTGAATTTTGGCAGCAAACCCATCGAGTCGTGTTTTATATAAACCAGCTTCAGCGTCAGTTGCCCGATGCAACATTCACCGGGTATTTTACGACACAACCCTATCAGTTTGAGGTTCAGCAAAACGGCATCAATTACGCCAAAATTTATCCAGGGCCGCAACTTTTTCCCCAAGAAATTGAGCAAATTCCCTACCCTGCAGACATTAACTATGGCGATCGCGCTAAATTGCTGGGTTATCTCCTGACAACGACTAGTGGGTTGGCAAGAGAAAAACCACTGATAACGTTTTACTGGCATGTTCAGCGACAGCTTCCCCGTCGATCACGCCTGATCATCGAGTTGCGCGATCGCCAAGGCCAAGTCATCTACCGTACACGAGACGACTTATTGGGAGGACTGTTTCCTGCTCATCAGATTAATGCGGATACCTTCATCCGTGATGCCCACGTGCTCAACCCTCCAGAAAAGCTTACCCCAGGGAAGTATCACCTCTATGTGGGATGGCGATCGCGCAACGCGCAAACTAGTTTGGAACCATCCAACAGCCGTAATGATTCGGAGGATAAAAACTCAACAATGGCCTATGTTGGGGTCATAACCCTTTGAGTAAAAGGCTCATATTGTGGTAGGTTTAGCCATCAAAGTAATATAAATAGCAATTTAGAACGAACTTCTCTAGCGTCATTTTTCAATCTGCATCTTTGAGCATCTGATTCTATGAATCAATAATCAGATTAAACTCTAAAGACTGCATTCTTCCTGAAAAAGTCAGCGACTTATCATCCATACAAAAGAATTTGTGCGCTGGTTCTTACTTGCCAAAAGAAGAACCAGCACATCAACAAATATGGTATTGCTTTATTTCTGAGCGTGGAAAAATCTAAGCCTTCTCTGGGTCAAAATGTCAAAACAGTGAGTCACGATGCCGGAGAATTCAGTTCAATCGGTGAAGTTTTGACCAGATGTCAGGGCTATCCACGATCAGTAAGATATCAGCAGAGATCAAGAGAGTCGTTCCTTGCAACAGATTGTCTCAAGTTTGGGGCTTGCCTACGAGCTTGACTGCATACGTCTCTAATCATTGATGCCCACAGGAATGATTACCCATGACCTGTTCGCCCAAAAAATCCCTCAAAACTAACCCTTTTAATACCTATCGCGACCCCGAAACAGGTCAGTGGAAAGTCATCGACGCTAATGTAGACCCCACTTCTTCTCACAGCTCCAACTCCACGAAAATGACATCTCAAAATCCTGAAAAGTTGCGCCATACTGATGGTTAACAGTATCGTTAGCACAAAATTCAGGATAAATAGGAATGGAATTTCGAGGGACAGATACACCACGGGTTCAGTGGTCTGGAGACTGCTTGGCGATCGCCTTTTTCGAAGACAGTATTGAGCTAGCAGGTAGCTTGTCAGAGCTTGACCAAGCGCTCTCTGGCACCTTAGCCGAGCTGATTGAAGAGTCTGAGTTTAAAGGAAAGTCAGGCAGCAGTGCCGCGACTCGAGTCGGCGGAGGCAATCCTATCCGAAAAATTGCAATCGTAGGATTAGGGAAAGCCAACAACCTCAATATGGACGTCGTTCGGCAGGCCGCTGCGGCGATCGCCAAGTTAGCAAAGCGAGAAAAATGCAAATCCGTAGGGGTCAGTTTTCCTGATCTCGCATTGGATTCAGCAACGACCGTCCAAGCTGCTGTCGAGGGAATGGAACTTGCGCTCAATCAAGACAATCGTTTCAAGTCTGACATTGAGAATCTAGAACATTCCGTCGAGACTGTCGATTTGCTTGGCTATGTCGGTCAAGAAGACGCAATCGTGCGAGCAAAACAAATCTGCTTAGGCGTGATCCTGGCAAGAGAGCTGGTCGCGGCTCCTGCCAATGTTGTCACTCCTGTCGTTTTAGCCGAAACTGCTGAGGCGATCGCTCAGGAATACGACTTAGAGCTAGAGATCCTAGAACGTGACGACTGTGAAAAGTTGGGCATGGGTGCGTTTCTTGCTGTCGCTCAAGCATCAGACATGCTTCCTAAGTTTATTCACTTAACCTATCGACCCTCAGAGACTCCTCGCCGCAAACTGGCAATCATCGGCAAGGGTCTCACTTTCGACAGCGGAGGACTCAATCTCAAACCCTCAGGCAGTGGCATCGAGATGATGAAAACCGACATGGGAGGTGCCGCCGCAACCCTCGGAGCAGCGAAGGCGATCGCGCAAATCAAGCCAGACGTAGAAGTTCATTTTATTAGTGCCGCTACGGAAAACATGGTTAGTGGACGTGCTATGCACCCTGGAGACATTCTCACCGCATCTAACGGCAAAACCATCGAAGTGAACAACACAGATGCCGAAGGCCGACTGACGCTAGCCGATGCTTTGGTGTTTGCCGACAAGCTAGAAGTCGATGCCATTGTGGATTTGGCAACTCTAACGGGAGCCTGCATCGTCGCTCTTGGAGAAGGAATCTCAGGGTTGTGGAGTGATCAAGACCCCTTAGCAGAAGAGCTTCTCACAGCAGCAGCACAAGCAGGTGAGAAGTTTTGGCGAATGCCCCTAGAAGAAAAATACTTCGAGGGTATGAAGTCTGTGGTGGCTGACATGAAAAATACAGGGCCGAGGGCTGGAGGGGCAATCACAGCGGCTTTGTTCCTCAAGCAATATGTCGAGAAGACAGCTTGGGCTCACCTAGATGTTGCAGGGCCAGTATGGGTGGAAAAAGAAAGTAGCTATAACAATCCTGGTGCAACAGGATTTGCTGTTAGAACTTTAGTCAATTGGGTTTTGGGCTAAACGAGCCTTACTTTCGCAGCCCCTCATATCTACCTATAGAGGGATAAGCATTACCAGAATAGGAACCTCTCCACAAAACTTGTATTATTTCGTTGCACTTTTCAAGACTTGTGTGTTAACTTTATTAACAAGAGTTGACGTCAACAAGGATTGATGCTTTATGGAAAATCAAGAGAACAAGTTTGGATTCACTCGGTTCGCCGAAAACTGGAATGGTCGCCTAGCAATGCTTGGCTTCGTCATCGGAGTTGCTACTGAGTACCTCACTGGTCAGGGCATCCTGTCTCAGTTGGGCATCATGTAAGCTGCAAATGATTTCTAACTTAACATCAGCTCTTTCAAGCTGATTTAGGCATCTTGAACCCAGTAATGCAGAGGGAGAAGGTTTACTTCTCCCTCTTTTATCTTTAAAAGCCCTACATATAGCAATGCGCAGATAGGTCAGGATAGATATTAATGGAGAAGCCGCGCACCGCGCGGCTTCTCCATCAACTATTGGTTTTATATCAGCGCGTAGCGCTATACCGTTTCAGGAGACACAAAAAAGGAACTTGTAGCTCATACAAGTTCCTAGAATGAATCTATGGTGACATGTTGGCGATCGCCAACAATTGGTAAGAAGACTTACATCATGCCCATACCAGGCATGCCCATGCCGCCCATGCCACCCATACCAGGCATACCGCCCATGCCACCCATACCAGGATCGGCGGCTCCAGGTTTCACTGGCTCAGGTTTCTCAACCACCAAAACCTCTGTTGTCAATACCATTCCGGCAATCGAACCAGCATCTTGAAGTGCTGAACGAGTGACCTTCGCCGGATCGATGATGCCAGCAGCAATCATGTCTTCAAAGGCACCTGTCAGGGCATTAAACCCTACATTTCCTTCCAAAGAACGCACTTTTTCGACAACAACTGAGCCCTCAGCTCCAGCATTATCTGCAATTTGGCGAAGAGGAGCCTCCAGTGCCTTAATGACAATATCTACCCCTATCTGCTCGTCCGTTGGTAATCCTTGCTTCATGTCTTTCGCTTTCTCCGCAAGGCGAATGAGCGTAGTACCACCACCTGGAACAATGCCTTCCTCGATTGCAGCACGAGTCGCATTTAGCGCATCTTCGATGCGAAGTTTCCGATCTTTCAGCTCAGTTTCAGTAGCAGCTCCCACTTTGATAACAGCAACTCCACCAGCTAGCTTTGCCAAGCGCTCCTGCAATTTCTCTTTGTCATAATCAGAATCGGTTTCTTCTATAGATGTGCGGATTTGGGCAACACGCTTCTCTATATCAGCTTTGTTTCCTGCCTCAGACACAATCGTTGTGGTGTCCTTTGTAATGCTGACTTTTCGAGCACGGCCTAGCATTTCAATTGACGCCGTGTCTAGGCTCAAACCAATTTCTTCCGAAATCATTTGACCACCAGTCAGCACCGCAATATCCTGGAGCATCGCCTTACGACGTTCACCAAAACTAGGAGCTTTGACTGCCACAACGTTGAGAACGCCACGAAGACGGTTTACCACCAAAGTCGCTAAAGCTTCACCTTCAATGTCTTCCGCAATAATCACAAGAGGAAGACTCTCACGGGCAGTCTTTTCAAGGATGGAGACAAGCTCTTGAATATTGCCAATCTTCTTGTCCACAATAAGAACTAGGGCATCGTCAAATTCACAAATCATTCGCTCTTGATCAGTGACGAAATAGGGAGAGATATACCCTCTATCAAATTGCATTCCCTCCACGACCTCTAGCTCAGTCGTTAGAGATTTCGATTCCTCGACAGTAATGACACCATCTTTGCTGACGCGATCCATTGCTTCAGAAATCATCTGCCCAACTTCTTCGTCATTCCCCGAAGAGACAGTAGCAACTTGAGCGATCGCATTTCCCTCAATGGGCTTCGCCATCGAAGAAATGTATTCGACAATGCTGTTGACTGCTTTCTCAATCCCTCGTCTCAGACTAACAGGGTTGCTACCAGCAGCAACGTTTTTTAGACCTTCTCGGATCATTGCTTGCGCTAAAACTGTCGCTGTGGTTGTTCCATCACCTGCAAGATCTTTTGTCTTCGAAGCAACTTCTCGAATGAGTTGTGCTCCTGTATTTTCCAAGGGGTTCTCTAATTCAATTTCTTTGGCAATTGTAATGCCATCGTTAACGATTTCCGGAGCGCCGTACTGTTTCTCTAAAACAACATTGCGCCCTCTTGGCCCCAGTGTGATTCGAACAGCATCAGCGATCGCATTCACACCTCTTTCCAAAGCCTGCCGAGATTCTTCGTCGAAGATGACTAGTTTAGCCATAAATCTACCGCTTTCAATTCTCCATTGAGTAATCTAACACCGAATTTAGCACTCTCCCGCTCAGAACGCTAAATTCGAGTAGAAGTCTTAAGTTCACAAGTTCAGATTTTGAATTGAGTAGTGCTCAAGCTGCCTCAATCCGTGTCCGACATAAGTTCCTAAGCTAACCCCGAAGGCTTCACATAATTGCTGAAGTCTTCTCTCGACAACGAGACCAACCACTCTAACCTTGCTATTAGTCAATGCATGACCATGCCGCCATCAACGTTAAAAGTTT
This sequence comes from uncultured cyanobacterium, assembly GCA_937128595.1. GTDB lineage: Bacteria > Cyanobacteriota > Cyanobacteriia > CAKZMO01 > CAKZMO01 > CAKZMO01. Next base: position 16,626 of record CAKZMO010000363.1, read on the forward strand.
GTCCCGTGATATAAGCTGCGGCAGGATCAGCAGCAAGAAATTTGACAAGTCCCGCAACTTCCTCAGCAGTGCCGTATCGCCCTAACGGAATGAACTTCAAAATGTCGTCAGCCTTCAAATTCTCAGTCATGTCAGTAGAAATAAAACCAGGAGCAACTGCATTCGCTGTAATTCCTCGGCTCGCTAGTTCTTTTGCGATGGTTTTCGTCAGACCTACAACTCCAGCCTTAGATGCACTATAGTTTGCTTGACCCGGATTTCCCATAAGACCTGAAACAGAAGCAATATTGACGATACGTCCCGACTTTTGCTTCAACATAACTTTTGCAACCTGGCGAGTACATAGAAAAACACCGGTCAGATTCAAATCAATGACACTTTGCCAATCATCAAGCTTCATCCGCATCAAGAGCGTATCGCGAGTGATGCCAGCATTGTTGATCAAGATATCAACACGTCCCCATTTATCTAATACTGACTGGAAAAAATTCTCAACTTCATCAGCTTTAGATACATCAGCTTTAAGAGAAATTGCCTCTGATCCTAAATTAGCGATCGCTGTCACCACATCATCAGCAGCTTGACTAGAGTTCGCATAGTTGATGACAACAAACGCTCCTTCTGATGCTAAAGCAATAGCAATCGCTCGGCCGATACCTCTAGAAGCTCCTGTTACAACAGCAACTTTACCTTTCAAATTTCCAGACTTAGTCTCTAATGTAGACACAAACTATACTACCCATGCATTACTCTTCATCATGATAAATTTTCCCACAAAAAGGAACGGCTCCTCCTTTCCAAGAAGAGCCGTTCAAAATTAA
>CAKZMO010000364.1 GCA_937128595.1 uncultured cyanobacterium
GGGGATCAGTCTTGTTCCAGCGTGTTGTCTAATACTTTTCAAACATCCTCTAAGGAGAAGCCAAGATGACCGTTTTGCCTGCATCCTGGAAATGCTGGATGTCGTATCAATGGCATTAAATTCCTCTCTCTAGGCGGGAAGGTGACCTGACTTCCCGCCTTTCTTCTATTAGGTAGTCTGATATTAGGTAGTCTGAGTCAAGCCAAATAGCGTTAAACCGAATGACCCCAATAATGGCTTAGCCTCAATCCCATTCAAACTTTTAGGCAACCCCGTATTTTTATTTTTGATCTCGACATTGCCGCTATGGACTTTTTTCAAGCGCTCTGCTTGTCGCATGAATTGACTCAAGTTCAGGTTGATCCGGTTACGCGGTCGGATATTTATCATCGTCTTCTAGATTTATTGATTCCCTGCTCGGGTAAGACAGGAGAACCTCTTCAGATTTACGGACAACATACTCTCGATGCGATTCAGCTGTGAAGTGTTGTTAAACAAGCGACAGCATCCCACAAAGAACACATCGAATTGGCTTAACAACAGGTTAGAAGGAGAAAATATGAGAGACACTCAAACTTTTTCAGGCGCAGTGACATCAGCTGCGATCGCTTCTCGTTCATCTAATGGTGTTCGGATTCTGCACGGTCAGTACGTTGGGAGCGATGCGTCGTCAAAGGGGCGGCTGAAAACCATTCGACTCAAGCGCAATCAAGACGAGGTAGAGATCAAACTGCCCAAGCCTATTGGCCAAACCCTAACCGGAAAGCTTCAACCTGGCATGATGTTGCAGGTTTGGGTGCGGCCAAAAAAAGATCACCTCAAAGCTTTGATGGTGATGCCAGGTGTCATGCCAACGGGTGTTGAAGTCGCGATTCAGGAAGAGCCTGATACGGCCAATCCAGCTTCCTCTAACCCAGCTTCGTCGGTTCAGGCTCCAGAAACCCAGGCTGCCTCGGATACCTCCTCACCTCAAAATTCTCCCGTTCGCACGCTCAAAGTTTGCACCAAGGGAAAATGCTACAAGCAAGGTGGACGCCAGGTCTTGCAGGCATTAAAAGATGCAGTGGAAGCGCAGAATATGGAAGGGGCGATCGCCATCGAGTCTACTGGATGTCTCAAAAACTGTAAGCAGGGTCCTACGGTCAAGGCAGCGGCGGACTCGAAAGGCAATTCGAAAGGCAATTCGAAAGGTAATTCGAAAGGTAATTCGAAGAAATACAGCTTTGTGCGTCCTCAAGATGTGCCTAAAATCTTGCAGCAACATGCTGGATAACAGCTATAGATCCACAACAGTTTTCGGCATCACGCTCTTAATAGTCACTATCGGCTACGCACATTCCACGACACTTGATGCCGTTGGTCGCCGTGCGTTTACAGTGAACACATAAGATCTTTTCAGCTTCTGCCGCTGGAGGATTCTGGGGATTGGCTTCACTCTTGTTCTGCTGCGAACTGCTTTCCGATAGGGACTCAAGAGGCATTGTACATATGTAATGATTGTTTACATTTGTATTTTACAAATCCGTGACCCGAGATGGGATAGAACGGGCAAGCTTGCCACTAGGCTAACTACTCTTGTGAATCACGAAGTTGCAACATGCAAGTACTCGTTGTTGCAGAGTACGGAGTGCTGCGATCGCCTCTAGTCTCTGAATTTAGGCAATCTCGGTGTAGCGTTGAAATACAGCCCGTGACGTGAAGCCATGCATTTCTTAGACAAGCTTAATGCCTCGATTAGCCTCAACTCCAGCCTTTTGATTGCGGGGCTTGATCCCAACCCCGAACTGCTCCCTAAACGGTATGGCGATCGCACCACAAAGGAAGCTCTGATTCAAGGGTTGCGAGAATGGCTGCAGTGGATCGTCTCCCAAACCTGCGATTGGGTGTGTGCCTACAAGCCGACCTTGGGTTTTTATCAAGCTCTCGGAAGCGAGGGACTGGACTTGCTCAGCGATGTGCTTCACGCGATTCCGGCTGACATTCCTGTGATTTTGGATGCGAAGCACGGCGACTTAAATACAAGTACGGTTGTGGCTCATACGGTGTTTCAGGAATGGCGAGTTGATGCCATCACCATCAGCGCCTACTCTGGGCAAGATCTAGTCGCTCCATTTTTGATCTATCCCAATCGTGCTGTGTTTATCCTGTGTTGCACGTCCAATCCATCGGCAGCAAAACTACAGAGTTATCCAAGTCCTGACTCGCCTTTTTACCTTCACGTTATTCAAGCAGCTCAACGCTGGGGTACCGCCGATCAGATTGCATTAGAGATTGGAACCACAGAGCCGGAGGTCTTTGCTAGGGCAAGGGCGATCGCCCCAGAGCGCCTCATTCTCGCTCGTAGTATTTGGCAAGAAGACGTTGACCTGACTCAGGTGCTAGCCGCAGGACTCGATCACAGTGGAGAAGGCTTGCTGATTCCCGTTCCTCAAGACTGGATGAGCCAAGATGATTTGGAAAAAAGAGGGCGATCGTTACAAGAGCAAGTGAACCAAATTAGAACTCAAAGAGTCCAAGAAAACGTCAGTTGCGATGTTTGGTTTTCCAATGTTTGCGTTTTAGACCAGCATCCTCACCAAGACTTGATTTTGCAACTTTATGATGTGGGTTGCATTCTGTTTGGAGAATTTGTTCAAGCCTCTGGAGCTGTCTTTCCCTACTACATCGACCTCCGCAAAATCATCTCCAATCCGCAGCTTTTTCAACAGGTGCTTAACGCTTATGCAGTGATCTTGAAGGACCTGAGCTTCGATCGCATTGCGGGTATTCCCTATGGTTCTCTACCCACTGCCACTGGATTAGCCTTACAGCTCAATCACCCGATGATTTTTCCGCGCAAGGAGGTCAAAGCTCACGGCACTCGCCGCCTTGTTGAAGGAAACTTTCATTCAGGGGAAACGGCTGTCGTTGTTGATGACATTCTCATCAGCGGCAACAGTGTGATGGAGGGCGCAGCCAAGCTTCAGTCCGTAGGACTCGTGGTTCAAGACATCGTGGTGCTTTTGGATCACGAGCAGGATGTGAAGGGCAGATTGCGAGCAAACGGCTTTCGCGCCCACTCTGTACTCACCATTTCGGAAGTGGTAAAAACGCTCCATCAAGCCGGACGCATCGGTGACTTAGAGCTTGAGCGATTTGCAGAAGCGGAAGGAAAACCCTAAGTCGTCGAACAACGTTTACATTCGCTGATACAGCCGATCCAACTCTTCTTCCAACGTATTGTTCGGCATCGCCTCACCCGCTTTTCGATACCAATACCGGGCATTGCTCATATCCCCCTCTGCTCGGTGCAAGTAAGCGTGGATCAGACAGGCTTTGGTGCCAGAGCGCGATTGTACGATGTCATGAGCTTTATCCCAATCACCGGCTTTTACAATATCCAATACTTGGATGTAGTCAGAAGTGGGGTCAGACGACATTGGCAGTCTCTCCAGGCAAGTTTTCAACATAACTGATCTTCACTGTGCAAAGGCATCGTGCCATCTTTCACAGGTGTAATCTACCAGTCTCCGCCTGCTCCGCCACCATCGCTCGATCCGCCACCAAAATCGCTCCCCGATCCGCCACTAGAACTGCTAGAACCACCGCCACTGGAAGCTCCATAGCTTCCTCCAGGATGATAACGGCTCGACTGACTCGAAGAGTTGGAAGATTTACTTTCGTAATTACGCCAGTTGATGGTTGTGAAACTGCTCACAAATAGCGCTAAAAATATTGCATTGGTGGGTGCAATCGGCTCCTCTACCTGATACACCAAACCCGACCCGAAAACGCCTAATACAACGCCGTAGAACAACAGCGATAACAGGAAGCTACCAACAAACTGACCCCGAAATCGCCGGGGCGATCGCCATAGTCTAGGCAAATTTTTAAGGGCAAAGATGATGGGAAAGGAAAAGCCGAAGGCAACTGCCAGCCACTGAGGATAGGCATAGGCCACGAGAGAGAATACTAAACTTGAGCCTCCAAATGTAGCGAAGAAAAAACTTCCAGATGTCAACTGCATTGTGTTAAGGTCATCGCGCTGCGATTGATCAACCCAATCTATGATCTGCGATCTCTCATCCTCCTCTGAGGGCTGTCCCTCAGCGTGAAACAGTGGTCGTCTAGACGTAGATCTGCGATGAGTCGATTGACTAGCTTTGACAAACAACAGCATAGAAAAAAGGCAAGAGATGGCTGAGATGATAGACGGCCAAACGATCGCCATCGACCAGTTCAAGGAGATTAGAACAGTCGCTAAAGCTCCAGGCTGCTTTTGCTTCAGTGCTTGGATCACGGCATCGGTTCCGGCTATCACCGCTTCATTCGGGCGATCGCGGATTAACGGCGGCAACATTTTTGAGTTAACGATATCCTGAGCTTCTGAATCTGGCAGAACTGACTCAACACCACGTCCCGTAATGAGTTCGACACGGCGATCGCCCATCGACAATAACACCAAGACGCCATTGTTCTGTATCGCTTTGCCAATCCCCCAGTGATTAAATAAACGCACGCCGAACGCGCGAGGCGTCATATTGGCATCAACTTGATCGACCGTAACGACAGCAATTTCGTTGCGGGTTTCGGCTTCAAAGGCAGCAATACTTTGATTGAGCATTTGCTCGGTATCTGCACTCAGCACTTCGGCTTGATCCGTAACCCAGCCGCCCGTGGTTGTGCGTGGATTTGGGATATCGCTGACCGATAAGCCATAACTCTTGAGCGGAGCACAAATCAGAATCAGAATCAGAGTAACGAGACAAAGCCCAATATCTGCACGTATTTGTTTAAGAAACATGAATCTAAGAAGGATTGATATGCAAACAGCAGTGTTCGATGCGTAACGTTTGCTACTTAGACCGTTCCCAAGTTTTATCCTGAAGCGATCGCCCTCATCTAGCACAGCGATTCCTTAACTCGCTATAGTGCATGAGTGAGATGTCTAATGCGAGTCATTTCAAGTATTTATTCATTTCAAGTATCTATTTCAGTGGTGTTATGAAATATCGATTGATAGCCGCTCTAGTGGCGATCGCCCTTCCTCTAGTCGCTTGTGCTCCTGCTGCGGAGAATTCCTCTGATTCTTCACAAGCCACTGACAACGGCGACGCGGAAGTTCAGCCCCTAGTGACAGGAGCGATTCCTGACCAAGATCCCGAAAAGCTCCAGCGGCTCTATGTGAAGCTGGCAGACTACTTAGAAGCTGAGTTGGACGTTCCGGTCGAATATCAGCCCGTCACGGACTACACCGCTGCCGTGACCGCATTTAAAGTGGGCGATCTCGATCTGGTTTGGTTTGGGGGATTGACGGGCGTACAGGCTCGGCTTCAGGTTGATGGAGCCAAGGCGATCGCCCAACGCGATATTGATGCTGAGTTTCAGTCGGTGTTCATTGCCAATACCGATAGCGGCATTGAATCATTTGAAGACGTGAGCGGATTAGAAGCATTGCGCGATCGCACCGTTACTTTTGGCAGTGAATCTTCTACTTCCGGTCGGCTCATGCCCCAATATTTTTTGCAGCAGGCTGGAGTAACCCTTGATGATTTCAAAGGAGAGGTCGGCTTTTCAGGGGCTCATGATGCCACCATCGAGCTAGTCGAAGCCGGAACGTATGAAGCAGGCGCTCTTAATGGGCAAGTCTGGGAAGATCGGGTGGCTGAGGGCGAAGTCGATCTCGATCGGGTGCAAGTCATCTGGCGCACTCCTCCCTATTACGACTATCACTGGGTGCTGCATCCTCAGATCGCAGAGCGTTACGGAGAAGACTTTGCCGATCAGGTGCAGACTGCTTTGCTCAGTCTTGATCCTAGCGTTCCAGAGGAGCAGGAGATTCTCGACCTATTTGGAGCCAATGGCTTTATTTCGACTGAGAATGAAAACTATGCCCAAATTGAAGAAATTGGACGGGCGATCGGCAAAATTCAGTAAGTTATTTCTTGTTTCACAGTGATCTACTGCATGAGGTATCTTGAGTTTCTATCGTTCATCCGCTGCTCAATCCCCTCTCAGATACGACACAGTTCCTGCTTTAGAGCTAAGTCGTGTGAGTCATCAATTTGGGAAATTTGAGGCGCTGTCTGATATTAGTTTGCGTGTCGAAGCGGGTGAGCGAGTGGCTTTGGTGGGATCAAGTGGCGCAGGAAAAAGTACGTTGCTGCGACTGATGAATGGCACTCTCATGCCAGCTTCAGGGGAGATTTGGGTATTGGGTCAGCGCCTCGATCGCCTCTCGCATAAGCGGCTACGAGGGGTGCAGCAGCAAATGGGCACCATCTATCAGCAGTTTCATCTCATCAATAGTCTGCGTGTGGTTCACAACGTCAATGCAGGTCACTTAGGCCGATGGCCGTTTTGGAAGGCAGCGGCATCTCTGCTCTATCCCCTTGATGTGAAAATCGCGGCTAGAGCGCTAGAGCAAGTTGGCATTCCAGAAAAGCTCTTTGCACGGACGGATCAGCTCTCGGGGGGGGAGCAACAGCGGGTCGCACTGGCACGGGTACTTGTGCAAAATCCGGCGCTGATCTTAGCTGATGAACCTATTGCTAGCCTTGATCCCGAACTGAGCCGCAGCATGATGAATTTATTACGCGATCTAACGACGGAACTCGGCAAGACGCTTATCGTTAGCCTCCATTCCGTTGAGTTTGCCCGCAGTCACTGCGATCGCCTGATTGGTCTGCGTCAGGGACAGATTCTCTTCGATGCTCCTGCCACTCAGGTGTCAGATGACATGCTGGAGGCTCTCTATCAACGCGACGTTCCAGCCAGGTCGCAATCATGATTTTGTTGTGATGCAATCGTCCCGCTATTTAGCTTCGGGTCGCCGAATGGAGAGGCGATCGCTCTGGTGGGTTGCCTTTGGGTTGGCGATCGCCCTTGCGCTCTACAGCAGCGGCATCGTCCAAAGCGCTATTCAGGGTGAACTGCTGAATTTGGGGGGCTGGTCGCTGGTACAGCGATTTTTGGCGGCCAGTCTGCATCCGGATCTCAGCTCCGAGTTCGTGCGCCTGACGCTAAATGCCACGGGGGTCACGCTGGCTTTCGCGGTCTGCGGTACGGTGCTGAGTCTGGGGTTGGGCTTTGTCGGCGGCATCTTGTCATCTGAGGTCTGGTGGCAAACGCTGTTTCCGACTCGTCCCGCGCTTAGATATTTAGGACAAGGGGTACAGTTCGGGCTCGCCATTCCTCGGGCTATCCATGAGCTGATCTGGGGACTGCTGTTTGTCAATTTGTTTGGCCTTGATCCGTTGGTGGGGTTATTGGCGATCGCTCTTCCTTTCGGGGCGATCGTCGCAAAAGTGTTTTCCGATATTCTCGATGAAACTCCTCGCGAGCCTCTCCATGCTTTGATTCACAGCGGCGTTCCACCCCTATCCGCATGGCTCTATGGACTGTTGCCCCAAGCCTTACCCAATTTACTGTCCTACAGCTTCTATCGATTTGAATGCTCTCTACGAGCGGCAGCAGTGCTAGGCATTATTGGCGCTGGTGGGCTGGGCTATGAGATTTTTCTCAGTCTGCAATCTCTACGATACGAACAGCTCTGGACGCTGTTTTACGCGCTGATTCTGCTGAATGGCTCGGTGGATATGGCGAGTGCGGCTTTGCGTCATCGACTAGGTGCGCCTACACGCCTCGACCTCAACCTCAAATCCCGATCCGATATTCCCAGCCAAGAGTTGCATCCTCACGAATCCGATAATCTCCAACGACAAGAAGCAGCAAGAACAGAGAGGGTAGCCAGATCCGCTTTGATGGGGCGGCCTTCTACCGATTGGAGTTTGATTGGAGCAGCTGGGGCGATCGCTCTTCTAATCATCCTGTGCTTTTCCTCGATCGGCGCGGATTGGGGGCAGTTGATGACAGCGACTCCCTGGGAACGGTTGGGAGCGATCGCCCAAGAGACGTTGCCGATGACAGTCAGCCGTGCTGAACTGCAAACTCTAGCTCGACTTGCTGGACAGACCCTGTCAATGTCGCTGTTGGCGATTGCGATCGCCAGCTTTGGAGGCATCAGTCTGTCGTTTTTGGCGGCACACAACTTTTTGCAACCGGGCGGATTGCTGTTTCCTAGTCGTCGCACTGAACCTGGCATTTTCAAAAATCTCAGACGTTGGCTAATGGTAGGTTTGTCTCGACTATTTTTACTGCTGTGTCGGGCGATCCCTGCACCCATTTGGGCTTTGGTCTGCCTCTTTGTCCTGTTTCCAGGCATTTTCCCAGGGGCGATCGCCCTTGCAATTCACAATCTCGGCATTTTAGGACGACTCATGGCTGAAGGAGTTGAAAACCTTGATGCCAAACCGTTGCAAGCTCTCAAAGCTCAAGGCACCACGGCACCTCTCGTATTTTTGTATGGCGTACTGCCGCTCTGTCTGCCGCGATTTTTGGCCTACAGCCTCTACCGCTGGGAGGTGTGTATGCGCGAAACCGTAATTGTGGGGTTGGTCGGGGCTGGAGGACTGGGTCGATTGCTAACAGAACAGTTGAGCAGTTTCGACTATTCGGGGGTCATGGTGACTTTGAGCTTTTTTGTCGCGTTGACTTTTGGAGTGGACTGGGTCAGTCGGCAAATGGGGCGATCGCTTCGTTAACGGTTCCTAGGTTGAACTCTCTGATGGCCCCAAGCCCAGTCGTTCGATGCCCCAGGCGAGTGCAGCTCCGATCGCTTCCGCCAATGTGCTGATCAGCCGATAAAAGGCGACCCCCCCAAGCAACACTCCCGATGGCACCACACCATCCAACAGTGCTAGAGCCGTCGCCTCAAACACTCCGATGCCTCCCGGCGCACCCGGAACCACGAGTCCCAGCATCCAGGCGAGGCTAAACGCACTGAGTAGACTCGGAATCTGAGCAACGGACACAGGCTGAAGGGCGGCGATCGCCCAGACAAACCCTGCCCCTCGCAATCCTAAAAAGATCAGCTCTCCCAGCAGAGGAATGACAGGATAGTGCTTCAGTCGAACGGCAGGAGGAGAAGGAGATAAGTCTCTGCTCTCCTCCTGCCGCTCGATAGCGTTATCTGATTGAGGTGGACGACCTTTGCTCTTAGCCTTCGCTAGTTTCTTCAACACCGGATTCAGCACTCTTGGATGCACCAGCCCCAACCCCAAGAGCAGCCCCATGAGCTGGAGGCTGAGATTAATCTGCTGATTGCTGACAAATGCTACCAGTAAGGCCGAAACCGCCATCAGCAAGGGTTCCATGACTACGCTCAAGGCTGCCCCTTCCAATGGCACGCCCATCGACTTGGCCGCCATTACCCGTCCGTAAAAATGCCAGACATTTCCCGGCAAATACTTCGCAACATTGGTTTTGAGATAGGCGAAGATGCTCCAGGTGCCCAGAGCGGTATACCCCAGCTCTCGCAAGATCCAGCCCCACACCCAACCTGCCCAGATGTGAGCCAGCAGCGTGATGCCGAGGGCGATCGCCACATAGCCCCATCCTTGGGCGTCAATGCGGATTGCAGCCACCTCTCGCCAGTGCAGTCGGAGAGTATGCACCACGAAAAACAGAGTTCCGCCCAAAATTACCCAGCGCAGATAAGGCTTCAGGCGGGCGATCGCTCGGGAGATTGTATTTCCAGACGGTTGACCAGATGGTTGACTATCTGGTTGAGAAGACTGCGGTGATGTGGATTTGGAATCAGGAGTCATGGCGTTTCTTTAGCAATCACCGAAGACGCAGCTGTGGCAACACTCGTGTATCGCTGACGGCTGCCATTCAAAATCGCATCATCAGATTCAACAGTCGTTTCTGAGCCAGCTTTGGGATCATAACTGCTCACTACTCTTCCCGCGCTGCGAAACTGGACAAGATATGCACGGCTGACACTGTCTAAGCTATCGATGGAGTCATCAGACGCTGCGCTTCCCTCTGGTGAATTGGGTTCTCGAATGACATCAACCCCAATGCCGTTGCGCCCAATTGACTTGCCTGAGCTGTGAATGTAGAAACCGTTGCCCAAATAAATGCCTACGTGAGTAGTGCGCTCTCGGCCAAAAAAGAGTAGATCTCCGGGACGAGCTTCAGCGAGGGCGATCGCCTCCACAACCGCTTCTTGTTGGTATGCATCGCGAGGCAGCCAGATATTTGCAGCTAGAAACGCCGCTTGCACCAAGCCGGAGCAATCATAGTGGGGGCCAACTGCGCCACCCCAGAGATAATAGTTCGGTTGCTGCATTGCCCTCTGAGCATATTGAATCACTGTGGGAATGCGTCGCTGAATCGCATCTGGATCAATAAACTGTGGCTGATAGGATGACTCGGCGGGTGTTAAGGTTTCCAAATCTTCGAGCAGCATCCAGCCCGGATAGCCATCTTCACACAGACGCACTTTGATTCCGGGTTCATCCTCCAATGGCTGCTCTGGCGATGTTTTCTCTAGCGTTTTGGCTGAAGAATCGATCCCCTCGTCGGGCAATGCTAAGATACGCAACTGACGACCGACCACCGCCTGAGTTGATAAGCGATCGAAGGCTGAAGAATCATAGAGATTGAGGTTGGCCTGACAGAGATATTCTAAAGTTGGGTCGGTTTGGTAAGTCTGTTGCAGTTGAGCCAGGGAAACCATAATGCCGTTTTTCCAAACTGATGAAACCTTGCAGCAGGCGGGCGATCGCATTCTAAACGCTCTCTGGTCTACTGTTCCAGGTCTAGTGCGAAATCAAGTTGCCCTTACCTGGATCGTTTACGACAAGCCCGTTCCTGTAAATACAGGCGGCGCGTTGAGTCCAGAAGAATTTTGGCGATACCCAGTACGGGGCTTTTCTTATCGAGGGGTCGAGTGTTTTGAACCCGGTGGGATGGTGCGGCTATTTTATTTGGTCGCAGCGCATGAATGGCTAGAGCAGGGCATGGTGACTCCCTCTCCAGAGTTGGAACGGGCAATGCAGGCCATGATCACAGCTCATAGCCACGATGCCACCAGTTTAGTTGTCGATTCGCTCAGCGGCACGACCAGTGGCCCCGCATTGCCTACTGGCCCTTTCGTCACCTGGCAGAGCCAGCGCAATATCGTCAACCGCTATTATCACACCCTTGAATGGGAGGAACTGACAACCATCAATGTCAATCAAAAAACTTGGCAAGATGGCCCCTATGGACGGGAACGACTGTTCATGGGTGAAATGATGGAACATCGCAACCAGCTCACCACAGAGGCGATCGCCCTTCTCTTTCACAGCATCATTGGTGGCGTTGCTGTTTCAGCCGCTCGGTCATCAGCGATGATGGCTTTGTTGCGCAGTTCTGAAGATCCGGCGAGTCGAGGAACCCAACGGACATCGCCCTATTCTCGGTATACCTGGATGTCGGAGCTGTATCCTCCCAATACCCAACATTGGGCATTGTCGAGTCATACGCCGACGGGGCAATCTTTAGTCACCTACGTTGAGTGTCCCACGGTTCAACCCTACCTGCTCGCGCTCGCAACTGAGGAAAAAGGCGTTGATGGTGACCTGTTGCCTTTGCTCTCAAGTCAAGTTTTTGAGGCGGTCAAGGGGTTGCAGGCGAATCAGCTTCTGGAGTCACCCGATCAATAATTTTGAGTTCGTTTTCAGGCGAGATTCTCCAGAGATCGAAGCGACTTTCGACCGTTCCTTTGGCATCCAAATTAAGCGCACCACTTGCTCCTTGGTAGTTGATCTCTTCACCCGCCCGTAAATGTTTTAGCCCTTCGCACACATCGGTTACGACGATCCCCGGAGGTGAGGCGATCGCCTGTAAATGAGTTGCGATGCTCGATCCTCCATTGCTGCCTGCCGCCTCTGCTGCCAACGCAAATAGGGAAGCCGCATCCCAAGCATATGCAGCTTCTGCAGGAGGTGCTTCATCAAAATGGCTGACCCAAGCTTGCTTAAAGGTGGAAAAGCCATCTCCCACAATGGCAGGTGTTAGACCTGCGGCACCTGTCAGCCAAGGGCGATCGCTGTCTGAGGAATCCGTTAAATCAGTAGCCCTACGATTCCAGACCGCTTTCAACTCCAGCCAATCCGCCCAAAACAGAGAAACCGACTCTCGGGTGGCAGCCATCGGATCTAAAGCCTGTAAAAAATCTGAGCTGCGAAACCGATCGAGCACTACCACCACCGCCGTTTGCTCCTGATCAAGCCATGCTGAAAGCTGCACAGATTGAGACGAGTCGAAGCGAAACGGTTCGATGAGGCGATCGCCCTCTGCTGACGCCTCATCAGACTCTACGTTTAAGGCACTGTTGATCTGACGTTGAAAGTTGCTGTAGCGAGGTACAAATATCGGATTTTCAGTATCGACTCGCTGTCCCCCCAAGGCTTCAAACGTCTCGGTAAAGTTGTCAGCCCACTGCTCGCTAGAAGCATTATCGACTCGAATAAACGCAACCTGAGTATAGCCCTGTCCCCAAATGACTTGAGCCAAAGCCTGACTGAGATTTTCGTGAGAAGGAGATAGCTGTCCTAAATAGTGCTGAGAGGTCTGCGACTTTTGAACCCGCATCTTTAGAGAGGTAACGTCTACAACCGTGCTGGGATGCGTAAACAGCAAGACAGGCACTTGAGCCGACACAAACTCGCCCAAACTTTGCTGTGGCTCAACGCTAGACAAATTGGCGATCGCCCCATGCACACGATACTCATCGATCAAATCTCTCGTCGCAGCGACTTCGCTTCGTGGTGCGTTGTCAGCTTGCTCTACGACAAAAGAAATTGGAGCTTGGTTGACTCCGCCACATTGATTAACCCGATCTCTCAGCAGATAAGATGCATTGACCCCAACGCTAGACGCACGACGCCCATAAAGGGGCAGAAACGATGATACTAAACCAATCCTCAATCCTTCGCTGTTGGACAAAGGCCCTTCTACAGAGGGGTATACTTCTGGCGATCGCCGACAACCTGACGCCAATAAACAGAGCAAGATGCCCCCTTGCGCCATCCGCTGAGCAAATTTGCGAGACCTCTGTCCCATGCCTGATGTCCAATGGAGATATATTGCTCGATACAGGCTGTAGATTACAGCTTCATGTTGCTGAGATGGCTGCGAGGGTCGAAGCTGCGCACCTCGCGAATTTTTTCGTAGTACTCTCGCTCGGCCTTGGTCAGAGACTTAGGCGGTGAAATCAAAATTTTGACGAACTGATCGCCTCTTCCACCTTTGGGTTTAGGCCAGCCCTTGCCTTTGAGACGCAGGGTTTGGCCTGAGCGGATTCCAGCAGGGACGTTCATGGTCACTGAACCGTCAGGAGTCGGCACATCGATCGCACCGCCTAACACCGACTCATCAGGGGCGATCGGCAACTCACACACCAAATCGTCTCCATCGAAGCTAAAGAAGCGATGGGGCTTGAGTTCGACAATCAAATACAAATCGCCTCGTCGATTCGAGAGCGGATTGACTTGTCCTTTTCCTTTCACCCGAACCCGGCTACCAGTCTTGACTCCAGGCGGAAAGCGGACATCGATCACTTCAGTTCCAAGGCTCAATCGTTGCTGTACGCCGTGAAATGCTTCAGAGAAGGAAAGCGTGATCGGTGACTCTAAATCACCCCCTGCGGCTCCGCTATCTGCACCCGAACCGTACCCGAAGCCTCCCGGACGCGAGGCACGACGGGTTTGATATCCTGGCCTAGAGCCATAACCGCCTGGAGCGTTGCCTCCAAAACGACCCAGAAGTTCGTTAATAAATTCATCAAAGCTTCCATAGCGACCGAATTCGAAGTTGTCGAAGTCAGGGTTAGCGCCACCACTAGGCCAACCTGCTCCACTGCTTCCAGCTTGCTTCCAATACTTGCCGAACTGATCGTATTTTTGGCGTTTGTCGGTGTCAGATAAAACTTCGTAAGCTTCTGTCACCTCTTTGAACTTCGTCTCTGCCTCCTGATCGCCAGGGTTGAGATCAGGATGATATTTCCGGGCTAACTTCCGGTAAGCACGCTTAATTTCATCGGTGGGCGCAGTTTTACTGATCCCCAACAATGCGTAGTAGTCTTTGAAGTCAGTCGCGGCCATATCCACCTTTCCTCATCTATCTAGCGTGATCAAGACAGCACGCGAAGAATGCTTGTATCTGAGCACTCCTCAATGGGCTCAAAAGAATTGTCAATAAATCTTTACTCTTAGATTACCAATTGTCGAAACCAGATGTCGTTCGGTTCTTGCTCTAGGGGCGATCGCAATTCCCGTCTTTCTCAACTTATTACTAGATTTAGCATAGGGTGTCCGTAGCATTTCCTATTTTTGATTCGCTAACTGAGGCTCGCTAACTGGCGTTTGCTAATCGTATAGCAATGCGCAGATAGGTTAGGACAGATATTGATGGAGAAGCCGCGC
>CAKZMO010000365.1 GCA_937128595.1 uncultured cyanobacterium
TGTAGATGCCGCCACCCCACCTGCGGATCACACTCGTTGTTCATGAAGGGTAAATCAGCAAAGCGCGGATGATGTTCGCGGATGTAACGCACCGCCTGGATTTCGCGCTCATAGATACCGGCGGTATCTGGCGTAATATCCTCACGGCTGGGTGGCGCACCTTTTTCATGGACGGAGATAAAATCTAACCGCACGCCTATCTCGTCTGTCAGTACATTGGTGCCGTTATCACAGTGGGCCAATACTGCCTTGAAATACGGTGAGAGCGTCTCGCTAGTGCCCGGCCCGCCGAAGCGCAGGGCCGGGTCAACAGCACGCAGGCCCTCAGAGCAAGCATCGTAGTAATTCAATAAACCCTGCTCACCGTAAGGCCACCACGCATCCGGTTCGTTCCACGTCTCGAAGTACCAGCTTCGCACCGCGTACGCACCATAGCGGTTGATGCAATGCGCGGCCAATTCACCCACTAAATGACACCACGCATATATCTGAGCCATATCAGTGAAATCAGTAAAGACCCCACCGGGATTGCCCATCAACTCGAAGAACGGACGTAAGTTATTCTCGACCAGTACATCCAGCGCAATATCCAGCACGGACCAGTCGTAGACGGGATTTTCGCCCAGTAAATCTTTGCCCCGCACCAGATCCAGCAGATAATGTACACGCACATAATCAATGCCGCCCGTGGATGCAGCGTAAGTCAGTTGTTGTTGCATATCCGCGTTTAGCAGCAGGCTAGCCGGGGAAAAGCCGGTACTGCGCCAGAAATGTGTAAACGGGCCAATGTCGTTATTACAATTAACGGTGAAATGCATCTTAGTCTCCGATTGTGATAGGTGTTGGTTGTTTGACACCCGCCAAATCAAGCTTCCAGAAGCCCAACACGGCGATGATCAGCATCAGCACACCGCACAGGCTAAACAACAGCGAGAAACCCGCACCTGCACCCGTGCCAATCAACCAACCAAATGACCCCGCCATTGTGCCATCAGGTTGCATGGCTGGCTCAAAGACGACATCTGCTAATGGCCCCGCAATGAGTAACGCCGGGATGCTGATCACATTCATGGCAAAACTACTGAGCGCGAACATACGCCCTTGAATGGCCGGGTCGGTTTCTTCCATCCATAGGGCCTTATATGCCCCTTCCTGCACAGGGAAATTGGTTGATGTGAATAACTGTGTGCCGACCCACGTCGCCGGAACTTGACTCAACCCGTGCATGATCTTCCCGATAGCCCCGCCAATGCTGCCATAGAAATAGAGGTGCAGCCGTTTGATGGCCCCGCCACCCCATGAACTCATCAGCAAGGCGGCCAGGATGCCACCTACCCCGGATGCGATGGATACCGCCGCCAGCACGGTCTCATCGTTGCCGGTACGGGCCAGGATCATTGGTGTTTTAACACCTTGCCCGATGATCTGAAAGAACTCAAACGCGACATGGATGCCCAGCAGCCAGTATAAGTTCGGGTGTTGGCGGATATAGCTAAACCCCTCTTTGACTTGCTGCCAGCCAGTACGTTTGATGGTGGATTTTTCCGGGTTGGGGATGGTGACAATTAATAACGGAACCGCTGCAAAGAAGAACGTTATCAGGTCGATGGCGACGATCCCGCCCAGGCCAATCGTGAGGTAAAGTGGCGCGGCGAAGGCCGGACCCAAAATAGCCACAGTATAACGGGTGAGTGACCCCATACTTCCCACCCGTACATAATCTTGATTATTCACCATCATCGTTAGCGAGGCATCGTAGGCGAGGTGCTGCAAGATGCCGAATGGCGCACCGATGACGATAATCAGGTATATATGCCAGACCTGTAAACCACTGCTGATTAAAGCAAGCAGCACCACTGAGTTGATGGCTGCGACCACATCCGCAAGTAGCATGATGCGCTTGCGGCTGAAGCGATCCACAATCACCCCGGCGTAAAGAACCAACAATGCTGACGGCACCACGCGAACAAGTAGGGTCAAGGTCAGCGCGGTGGCACTTCCCGTCTGCTCGAATATCCAGATGGACAGCGCGAAGGTGGTCATGGACGAACCGAGCATAGACACGGTTTGCCCAAACCAGATAATTAAAAAAGTCCGCATGTTATTCTTTGCTTACTGCTTGACCGCGCCCGCCGCCAAGCCAGAAACAAGATAGCGTTGCAAGATCGAGAACACCAGAATAACCGGCACCACGTTGACCAGAGTCGCTGCCGCGAGCAACCTGAAATCGGACTCGTCCGGGCCAATCAGATTGAATGTGCCGACGGTCAACGGGTATAGGTCCGGGTTACGCAACAACACGGAAGCGACAGTGTAGTCATTCCAATGGGCGATGAATTGTAAGATCAGCAGCGCGGCCAAACCGGGTATGATCGACGGCAGCAAAATCTGCCAGATGATGCGAAAACGCGAGGCACCATCAATCTGCGCGGCTTCATCTAGCGCAACCGGGATCGAGTCAAAGTACCCTTTCAAAAACCACGTTCCAAAAGCGATGCCACCCGCACCATAGAGCAAGATGATGCCATGCCGGGTATTGATTAGTTCCAGGCTGTTCATCATGACAAACAACGGGATGATACGTACTAGATTCGGTAGCAATTGCACCCCTAACAAGCCTAGCATCAACGCCCGCTTGCCCCGGAACAGATAACGCGAAAGGCCGTAAGCAGTCAAAATGCTGAAAAACATGGTGATAGCGCTGCCGCCGAGTGAATACATGATGCTATTTGCCATGTAATCCAGCATGGGAGTGCTGTCAAAAATTTCCCGATACACATCCCATTGAGCGTCGCTAGGGAGTAGTTGTAATGGCGCGCGGTAGATTTCCCAATTCGGTTTGGTGGATGTGCTGAACAACCAAATGATTGGATAAACGAAAATCAACGTAACAGCAATACCAAAGGCATAGCTAAAGGCATAGCGCAGCACCTTACGCACCGTTCCCCATACCTGCGGTGTGAGGATGGCACTTTGATTAGAGCCTTTGGCCGAAGTTAAAGTCGCCATCGTCTAACGCTCCTCCTCAAAGATCATCAACCAGACGTAAATGATGGTAATCACCAGGATAAAGGCGAACATGACCAAACCCAGTGCTGCACCCAGGCCGAGATCACCCGCGCTGTTCTCCGGGAAGGCCGTGGTATACATCTGGTAGCCGATAGTCTCTGTTGCACGTCCTGGTGCACCATCGGTGAGGGCCAGCACCTTCTCAAATAGTTGGAAGGTTGATGCGAATATTAGAACAATTGCCAGGCCGGAAATCGTGCGAAGCATGGGCAGTTTGACATAAATCACACGCTGCCATAAATTCGCGCCGTCTACCTCTGCTGCTTCCATCACTTCTGTATCAAGCGTTTGTAATCCACCAAGCATAAAGATCATCGTCGCGCCGATCGCTTGCCAGATATTCACGATAAAAAGAGATAACCAGGCGGTCATCGCCTCACTGAACCACGGGAAAGGGTCAATGCCAAACTGACCCAGCAGCGCGTTGATGAACCCAACGTCACTCTCATGCAATAGTAGCCGCCACATCAAACCGACGATAATGCTGGAAATTGCCATTGGGATGATAATTGAAATACGGAAGAACAGGCGACCAGGGAGTTTTTGATCTAAAAATAAGGCCAGCCCAAGCCCCAGAATAAACTGCACCGGCACCGTGACCAGAACAAATACCAATGTGAAGATAAACGCATCCCAGAAAAGCGGGTCTTGTACGGCAGTTTCGAAGTTCTCCAGGCCGATAAAATTGACATTGGTGAAGCTGGCTGTCGTCATATCCGTCATGGCGACATAAAATTGATAAATAACCGGGTATAGGGCAAACGCGAAATACAGTAATACACCCGGCACGACAAATAACCACGGGCCACTTATGACCCGCTCTATGAGACCCGGCTTACCGGGATCAGTGGGATTACGGGTTGACTCACGGTTGGTTAAAACACCCAT
>CAKZMO010000366.1 GCA_937128595.1 uncultured cyanobacterium
CTGGCAGAGCAATCGCAGATTAACCAAGATCAGCAAGAATCGATCGCCAAATATCTCAATCGCGTAGCCGAAAAGCAGCGGCAAAGTGACTTGCCGATTGTGTTTGTGGTGGGCACTCTTGCCGCATTCATTTTGGCAATAGTTTCTCTTGAAATTACGAGTGCCGGGGTATCGTTCACACCTCGCCAGACCATTACTAGCTTGGTTGCAGTTCCAGGGCTCGTGGGTGCCGCCGCAACGTTGCTACTGCCTTTGATCAAGTTGATCTTGAAGAGATACAACATTGAATCAGGGGATATTGTTGATCTACCAGCATTAAATGCACCTAATACGCCTAAGTCGTCGTGAATCCATTCTTAAGGCTATTTCGTTGGATTGCTTCTTTCTGGCAATCGCCAGACTCCGAAAAGCCGCAAATTTTATCTAAAGATTTATATCCAAACCAGGTAAAAACGGCTCGGATCGTGCGCATACTCGGCAGCGACATTCCTGGCGTTGTGGCAATCGTCAAGCTGATTCCTCCTTTCCCGGAGACGGATCATCTACTCATTCATTTAGTGGATGTCGGTCAGCTTAGGCAAGAGGCGGGCAATCGCGCACGCAGATCGTCTGACGATCTGCCTGGGAAGGGAAAGCTTCCCTTTGGGCAAGAATATTTGCAATGGTGCCGAATTCACGAGGTTGACCCAACGCATGTCACTCACGCCGTTGAAGTTTTTTGGTTGACCCCGTTTTACAGAAATAATCGACGTGTTATTCGCTCCGTTGGCACATATCCGGGCAACCTCCAGCATCAGTCAAAGATCGGCAACGCCTCAGCTATCGATGTAATTCAGCGTTTGGCGCTGAAAATAGCGTCGTTGCCTGATTATCCAGAAGAGCACCGTCCTTGGCGGTTCTACGTCGGGAAGACCGATTGGGTTGGCGATATCTCTTCAATCGCTTATTACGTTTGCGGGTCAAGTCATGTGTTCCAACGTTTGCGACGACAAGATTATCTAAATGATCAGAACTAAATTCAAACCAAAACAAAAGGGGCGATCGCCACAGTACGCCTTTCAAAACGATGACCGCATCTATTTCTTAGGCGATCGCCAAATTGAGGTGGTGCGGGGTGGCATTGTTTATTGCCGTGGGGCGTGCGACTGGGAGCCGGAGCCAAAGCCGCTCAAGAAAAAAGCGGGTGATGCGCCTGCAGTAGCTGCGCCAGAGCAAGGGGGCGATCGCGACTCCTCTAAGATTCCTCCGGGCGCGAAATGGATCACAGTCAATCCTCACGACATCCCAGGTCAGGGAATCCCACTGCTGATCATGCCTCAAGAGGATGGCTCTGCCTCCGTGATTGGGGGCGCGGGTGGGTCGCTCAATTTGCTCAAGCTGCGCGATGTGGGAGATGAGGCAAGTTGGAAGGAGAAAGCTAAGAAGCGGAAGGAGAAGAAAAAAGCTGAGGATGCCGCAAAGCCTGACGAGGAAAAAGATGAAGAAAAACAAACCAAGCGCAAAGTTGAAGAAGCCAAGCAAGAATCTCGTCGAGGAAATGCGCTAGAAACTTTGCGGACTCTTCAGCAGTACGGCATTGAGCACGGACTGTCGGATGAGGCGATCGCGGCTCTCCAGATGCCTCCTGAACCGGATGCCGATCGTGCTGAGATTAGGGCTTGGCAGGATACGGTGAAAGAAGCGACTCAGACCGTTAGGGCGATTCATCAAGCCTATGAAAGCAAGCTGGTCAACGACCACACGGCACGGGCGGCGGCACAACTGGGCGATTTTGATAACCTGCTGGCTCAAGATTCTCCCCATCAGGCGATCGCCCCATCAGGCGATGAGCTATCGAGCATGGTTGAGCTGGGCGGTGGTCAGTGGCTCGTGAAAGATGCCGATGGCAACACTGAAACTTTCGACGATTGGCGACTGGCTGCGAATCAGCATCTCGTCAATGTTGAAGCGGCTGAGTCTGAATCGGGCGATCGCACTCAGCCTGAACAGTTCTATGCGCCGTCGGAGTGGATTGCGAAGCCACGGGATGAACAACTGCCAGAAGGGTTTGAATTTAAGACTGAAGCGGCCTTGGCGATCGCCCAACTCTCAGCACAGCGAAAAGAAGCGGATAAGGCGGCGGGTGAGATCGCCAAGGGCAAGAGCCCGCTGGAGGCGATTGAGGGCATCGCAGCGCGGGTGCAGGCCATCACGCAGGCTGATGTTGTCGCCAAACTAGAGGCCAACGCGAAAACCCTAGAGGACGCTTGGACAAACTCTGATTTTCTCGCAATGGTCGAGGAAGGGGGCGATCCGCGTAAGATTCGGCGGCATGTGCAGATCGGTGGCTATGGCAAGCTGGCTGAGATTGCCTCGGAGGTGCTAAAGCAAAACCCGCTCTCCCGTGACTTGATCGACGCGCTCGGGCATAACGAGTCGGCTAAGCTGCTGTCGTATCTGATGCGGCAGACCATGACTGATCATGAGTTCAATCAGGTGGCAGGGGCGATCGCGGGCTTTCATGCCGATACCTCGGCCAATATTGCGGCGGCCACTCAGAAGCAGGTTGAACCGATGGCGGATCGGTTGAAAGATTTGCACGAGGAAATGCTGAGCCTTGATGAGCTGGCCGGGGGTAAGCTGTCGCCTCAGCAGCAAATTCAGATGGACACGCTAGCGCATGATGCTCGAACCTTGCATGAAGCCATTCAGCAAAAACTAGGAACTACCCTGGGCGGACTGCAAGCGTCGGCGGCGATGTCGGCGGCGATGGGCTCCGGGGTGCGATCGCTCAAGTTCACGGGTGAGGCGGCTGAGAAACTTCTAGATAAACTCATGCCGACCGACGATGACGGTAACCCAGTCACGGGTATCTTCGACGCTTACGGCATGACTGAGGATGACTTCAAGACCTATGACACTCCCAACGGTCAGGGCGTGCAGATTCTGGAGTCGGGATTGAAGAAGCTTGCCGTTGGCTACAACCCAGAAGATACAGAGCTATACGAAAAGTCGATCGCCATTAAGCGCGGTGACTACGATGAGGAAAACTTCGTTCCGACTGGCTTCAGTCACTATGCGGCGGCTTCGTTCAGTGATGGTGTATCCGAAGCCGCCAAGTTTGACACCACATTCGATATCTTGGGTCGCCTTGCTGCGGGCGAGGGCGCGTCTGAAGCTACGCTTTCACTGTTTGGCGATCCTGAACCTGCGGCACCGGAATCAATCTCAGATCAGGAAGTCGAGGATGGGCTGCGCTCCTATATTGGGGCACGGGTCGCCAATGGTGAGAATCCGTTAGATGTGATGTCTGATGTGCGATCGCCAGAATTCTACATGAAGCAGAATCTTGAACCGTATGGCGAGGGAGCGCTGCGGGTGCAGGGGCTTGCTTCAGATTTGGTTAAGCGGGTAGCCGGGGGTGATGGCGATCGCATCTCAGACCGTCAGATTATCGACTCGTTTCAAGAGTTGGGTGATGCGGAAGCATCCAAACAACGGCGGGCGCGTTCAACCGATGACCTGGAGGCGTTGCACAGTCAGTCGATTGACCATGAAACCGCAGTAGAAGCGGGGCATCGCACACTGGCCTCAATGCCCTTGGCTCGTACTGCTTTCAAGGGGTGGGGTGATTTGTCGGGCAAAGAGCGCAGGATGCTGCGGGAATATGGCATCACCGAAGTTCTAGGGCAAGAGCTTCAGAAAAGGGACAAGAAGCCTACTCGTGAAGAGAAAGCGCAGGATCTTGCTGAGGATCAATACGACATTTTTGGCAACAAAATCAGTGCATCTGAAGTGGTGGGCGACGACGATGAAGAGGAACTGAGTCAATGGCAACAATTCAGCAAGCTCATGGGCGGCGATGAGAAAGCCTATGCCTCGGTGCGCGATCACCTGCGGGGTAAGTTTCTCAATAAATTTGCAAACGCCTATGGCGCGATATCGGGTAAGCCTCCGCTGATTGGCGGTGAGCGGATCTCCCATGTGGATAAGCTCTTGCTGGCGAAAATGCCAGAAGAACAGCGCAATGAAATGTTAGAGTTCATGCGTCAAAGGGATTCGAGCGATCGCGCTAAGGTGCGATCGCGTACGGGGGGCAAGTTTTCAGCAGAGGTTGATCCTGAGTGGATGGCGAAATATGAGGAAGTGAAGGGCAATAATCGCCAGATATCGCTACTCACAGCAGACACGGGGCGATCGGGGTCGTCGGTTGACTTTAATCGCACAACGCTGGGTAAGCACGCTGAAACGATGCTGCACGACTCCATGCAGCAAGTGATCGGCAACTTCGACCAGATCAATGATCCGGTCAAAATGATTCCTGAAGTGAATTGGAGCAAGGGCACTGCCCATGTCACAAAGCAGCGTGTGTTGAAAATGCTCGAAACGAATAAAAAGATTGGGCTTCATGCGGGCGCTGGCTGTGTGCATGGCTCAACTCACCTACGGTGCCACATCACCGATCTCGAAATGTCGTTTTCTCAGTGGCACGAAATCGGGAAAAAACCTTTTGTGAAAGCGTATGACGAAACTTCCAAGTGCTTCGTCATCACCGAAGCTTCGGCTGTATTCACAAAAGGCAAAGCGCAAATGTACCGGGTTGTTTTAGCACATGGCGCTCATGTGATTTGCACACTGGAGCATCAATTTTTAACGCCTGAAGGGTGGCAACCGTTAAGCCATCTTTACGCGAATCAAAAAGCGGCGATCGCTTACTGCGACACGTATATGAGGTTTGACGAGATTGCTCGCATTGGGGTCGTTGATGAAGCTCCATCGCTGGTTTATGACATCACAGTTCCTCAATTTCATAACTACGTGGCTCAAGGCATTATCCACCACAATTCAGGCAAGACTGCCACCATGCTCGGCAGCTTCACCCACCTCCATGCACAGGGCAAGATAAAGAAGATGATCGTTGCTGTTCCTAGCTCGATCGTGGGTCAGTTTGTGGGAGAAGCCGCAACATTTCTAGAGCCTGGGAAGTACAACTACAACGCGAATCTAGGCTGGAGTCGAGAGCAGCGGCTCAAGGCGTATAGTGACCCAAATAACCACATTCACATCACCACGCGGGAATCTTTAACGAATGACATGATGCACCTCGTTGAAAAGCATAAGGGCATCGACTCAGAGAAGTTTCGCGCTCTGCCTGAGCCTGATCAGAAGGGGTTGATTATGTCGGCGTGTAAGGCTGAAGGGATTGAGCCTGAGAATTTACTCCTAGCCTTAGATGAGGCCCACGACGCAACTCCACGAGGGAACCTGGAGAAGTCAAAGCGATCGCTCGTCTTCTCTCACCTTGGGGGGCACTCGGCCTATTACTTGCAATCGACAGCGGACGCCACAAAAAATGATGCATCCGAGATGTACCACTTTCTGAACTCGGTCGCGCCGGAGAAGTTCAACGATCAACAGAAGTTCATGGCTGAATATGGCGCAAATACTGATACGTCAAGGCGATCGCTCCAACGGGCGATCGCCCCTTACTCGTTTGCTTTCAGCACGAAGCCTCAAGACAAAAAGACGGGTCGCACACTCAAGATGAACGAGTATCAGCCCAAGGTCAAAGTGAATGACCACATCGCCAAAGAACGACAAAGCATCCTAGACCACGTACAGACTTTGAGCGATTGGCAGTCACAAAAGCGAGACGATCTAAAGGCTGAACACGGCCCAGGCTATCAACCCTCTCCAGAAGACTTTGCGGATGGGTTTGACGATCCTGCTGTGCGGGCGGCGGTGGATCGGCTGGGCAGTGATGACACTTGGCACGCGCTAAGCGATGGTGATAAGCGGGCGGCGATCGGAGGACAGATCATGGCGATCGGGGGTCTGAAGCGGGTAGCACTCGATCGGCTGTATCACCAGTCGGACTATGAAAACAACCCTAAAATGCAATGGACAGTCGATCATGCGGTTAAGTCATGGAAAGAGAAGGGTGAGGCGGGCGTGATCTTTTCTGCCAGTAGTCGAGCGGGTCAACAGTTGGTTGATGCGCTCAAGAAAAAAGGGCTGCGGGTGGGCTACATCCACGGGGGTCTGAGTGCTGAGCAGAAAGATGGGGAGCGCCTCGGCTTTCAGCCGGGGCCAGGGCAAGAGGCGAAATATGATGTGCTGGTCGCCACTGATGCCGCTCGGACTGGCGTAACCCTGACACGGGGCAAGTATTTGGTTCAGTACGATGTGCCCCAAACTGAAATGGGGTATTCCCAGCGCTCCGCAAGAATTCATCGCCTTGGGCAAGACCAAGATACTGCGATTTACACTCCTCAACTCGACACGCCAGAAGAGAGGATCGC
>CAKZMO010000367.1 GCA_937128595.1 uncultured cyanobacterium
GCCCACGCCGCCCGCTTTGACGAATCAGTATTTGAAGCGCAGATGCGGGCTTATATCGAGCAGGCGTATACCGCGCAGCGTGATAGGCGGCCTTTTGAGTGGCAAAATCCAAGAGAGGTGACGTGAATGGAACTGATCTTAATTTTGAAGGTGTTGCGCCGCCGTTGGTGGCTGATTTTGATCCCAACTGTGATCGTCGCAGTCTTTACCGTACCGGATATTCTGAACAATGAGCCGCAAGGTGCAGGTGGCTTCAGCACGGTGATCCGTTACACGGCGGCGCAGGAAGAAGAAGCCCTACCGCAGCGCGAAGGTGACTTCCAGGATGTGTGGCTGGCGTCTGAGTTTACCGTCAATGCCTTTACGGAGTGGGTGCGGACCAACCGCTTTAAACAGGCCGTGGCAGAGGTTGCCTTAACAGACGCGCTAGAAGTCGATCCAAATGCCATCCCCATCGCTGCGGATAACGAGCGCAGCATCGGGCAGGTGTTTATTAATTGGGGGAACGACGCCGAACTGCTGATCCTCGCTGACGCTGTTATCAACGTGATGCAAACACAAAATGCCGAGGCGTTTCCTCAGCTTGGTGGTGAACTTGCGCAGGTGGTCATCCTGGATGATCCGCAGGTGGCACCCGTGCCCGCCGCGCTGCCTAGTCGTTTACGCCCATTGATTCAACTTGCGCTGGGTGTGATTGTCGGGTTGGGTTTGGCGTTTCTGGTCGAATACCTGGACCCCACCCTCTATGAACAGAGCGATTTAGAGCGGCTGGGTTTGGATGTGATCGTCAATGTGCCACGGTGATAGATTACTCGTAGCCGACTTCGGCGGCTTCATGCCCGGTATGCACGGCCCGCACCTCATTGCTGTGGAAGTACCACGCGACGGATAGCGTCGCAACAGCAAACAGAGAGCCAATCACCGTCCCGGCGAGTAAAGCGTAGGCAACGCTGGTATCTCGTGAGAGCATGAACAGGATCATCGTGACGATGCTGCCCAGTGCGCCGATACCGGCGATCAAACCGGGGGCAGCCCACTGTCGGCGGATACCGAGGTACATGCCGGTCAAGACGGCGGCGAAAATGAGAAAGACAATAAACTGCATCTGAGTCCTCCTTAGGATAAGGTGCGTAAGATCGCCCGTATTGGCGACCCGCAGACCTGGTCAATTTTTAACGGTAGGGCGATCAACTCGTAACGGCCATCGGGCACATCACGAAGTTGAAGATTTTCCAGATTCACTATTTTGTGCCGATACAACGCATGATGACACGGTAAATCGGTACTATCCGGCGCATCGACTGACGGCGAATCCAGACCAACCAGGATTATCGCCTTTTCGGCCAGCCAGTCGATCAATTCTATACTGAGTGATGGGTACGCCTCCGGCCATTGCTCGTCGTTTAAATCACTGACGTAGCTGTGGATGAGCAACCGCGTCACCTGTGTCAGGTCAATATGTGCGAGATCATCCGGTGTGAGTGGTTCCCCACGTTTGACCACGGTGACGACCTGTGCTGGCCCGATGTAGGCATCTAAAGGCATCTGTGCCGGATGCTGACCATCATCTGCGTAATGAAAATGGGCGTCCGCATGTGTGCCTGTATGTGCGCTCATAGTCAGCGTCGTCAAATTGACGATATCACCATCACTCAGGCGGACATTGAACGTATAGCTAAACGGCGTATCCCCTGGCCACACGGCCAATCGTGGTGAAATGGTTCGGGTAATGTCATAAATCATGACGAGTCAATCGGTCAACTTACAAAACACACATTCGTAGTGTACTGCGCTTCTGCTTGACGCAGCCTTGAGCAATGGTTATAAAGTTGTGTGGCTTTGTTGCCAAAAATGAATAAAGCATGTTTTTGTCTTGCTAAATGTAAGAAGTGGTAAGTTTTTGGTCTGTTGTGATAGATAGTGAACTATCGTTACAATCTTTAAATACTAACTTCTAAAAACTAACCGAAGGTTACATAAAATCATCATGGAGAAATAGGACAATGGATTTATTTGATATTAGCGGGAAAGTTGCCATTATTACGGGGGCATCGCGTGGGATTGGCCTGGCAATTGCAGAGCGTTATGCAGAGGCGGGTGCTAGGGTCGTCATTTCCAGCCGTAAGCAGGACGCACTTGATGAAGTCGCCGAACAAATGAAAGAAAAAGGCTATGATGTGCTGCCGCAGGCCGCCCATAATGGGGATAAAGACGCCCTGCAAGCCCTGGTACAGAAAACGGTAGATACCTACGGCACGGTTGATATTCTGGTGAACAATGCCGCGACTAACCCGCACTTTGGACGTCTGCTGGATGCAGAGGATAGCCTGTGGCATAAGACGATTGAGGTCAATTTGTTGGGTAATGTGTGGTTGACCAAAGCTGCTGTGGACGTGATGACTGAAAAAGGCAACGGCGGTAAGGTTATCAATGTGGCGTCGGTAAATGGTTTACGTCCGGGTAGCTTCCAGGGGATTTACAGTATCACCAAGGCGGCTGTAATCAACTTGACGCAAACACTGGCGATGGAATTG